>NZ_JBVVPW010000002.1:0-335142 GCF_055811385.1 Mesorhizobium sp. WSM4849 | reverse complement strand
TCGGATTCCTTCATGATCAGAAGGTCTTCGCCATTGAGCTTGACTTCGGTGCCCGACCACTTGCCGAACAGGATGCGATCGCCGGCCTTGACGTCCAGCGGGACGAGCTTGCCGGCTTCGTCACGGGCGCCGGAACCAACGGCGATGATGTCGCCTTCCTGCGGCTTTTCCTTAGCCGTATCGGGGATGATGATGCCGCCGGAGGTCTTGGATTCGGATTCGACCCGACGAACGACCACGCGGTCATGCAGCGGCCGGAAATTCGACTTTGCCATTTTGGATATCCCTGGTGCGGAGGTTGAAAGGTTCTCCGTTGCCGGAGCGTGGTTAGCACTCGCCAGTGGAGAGTGCTAACGTGGCGCTGAAATAGGCTGTGGGCTCGTACTAGTCAAGACGGACGAGGGGACGGCCGAAGAGCAAAGGATTTGGAATCGGCGCGGAAGCCTCGCGTCCGTTACGGTGCATCCAACTGCCTAAGCGAGCGTTTCGGCCGTAAGCGCTGGGCCAACTTTCGTCTCTGTTTGGAATGTGAAATTATGTGAAATTAATGGCCGAGCAGTCGGCCGGAATCGATGGTCAGCCAAACAGTCTTGAGCTTTTTGCAATTCATCATAACCTAAGTGGCATCGCCAAAAGGAGCGCTTATCGCAATCGATGGTCTGCAAATGCCTGCCGAAGCGCCTGGCAATCCTAAAGCGCGCTCGCAATTTGCTTGTTCGGTAGGTTCCGATCAGCGGGTCGAGCGGAATGCTCGTTTTGAGGACGATGTTTGGGATTTCATGATCGAGGTGGATTGTTTCAGTGGTGAGGTTTGCCGCTTCAGAGAGCCTGAGTCCCATGTCGGCGATTAGATAGACAGGATGGCGCGCCTCCTCGTTGAACCCGTCCAGTGCGCCTTCCGCGAGAAACTCTCCCTGCACGAATTCCGCCGTGAACGCAGCGCGTTGAGCCGCAACGGCACCGGAAAGCCGTGACGATCATGCCGGGTACTGGCGTGTGCTGCGATGTTGTAGGTGGTCACGCGGGCCTTGACGTCATTGCGATCGGAAGACCGAGATTTTCCATCGGCGTCACAGTTTGCGTTACGGTTGTGGCCTCGGAGTTCACAAGACCAATCGAGCACTGAGACGTTGGCCAAGTGTTAAGAGCTTCGTTCGGCCCTTCCATTGCTCTGCGGCATCTCCGGAGGGAACTGACAGGTTCGCCGCGATAATCTGCGGCTCGCACCCTCAGGGGCCCTACGCCGGTTTTACCCACCCTCGTGGGCCCCACGCCGATTTGACCATAAACCGAGATGAAACGTAAGCGGTGTTCCGACGGCACCTTTCGGAGATCGGCATGAAGGACGATGTTCGGAGCCTTTGAGGGCTTCGACATATGACGATTTCAGAGCTAACGCTTAAGTCGAACGATTTGGAGCCGGTGCGCCGGTTCGAGGTGTTCACGGGCTCCGGCCGGCGACGCGAGTGGCCTCCAGAGGAGAAGGCGCGGATCGTTGCGGAGAGCTACGAGGCTGGCGTGACGGTTTGTGCTGTAGCTCGCCGATATGCGCTTTCCCCGCAGCAATTGTTTGCCTGGCGCCGTGCCGCGCGTCAGCCATCGGCAGAGGCGACGGCATCAGAATCCCTGTTCGTTCCTGCGGTGGTTGCAGCGTCTTTGCCGGAACCGGTGGCGCAGCGCCCAGGACGACCACGGAAGCAGAAGGCGGTCCGCGACGCCGGAGTGATCGAGCTTGAGATCGGCGGTGTCGCCATGCGCGTTGGCCGCGGCGCCGACACCAAGACGGTGGCTGCTATAATCCGCGCGCTTAAGGCAACGACGTGATCGGGCCGACGGGTGCGGTCAAGGTCATGGTGGCGACGAAGC
Organism: Mesorhizobium sp. WSM4849; assembly: GCF_055811385.1. Lineage (NCBI taxonomy): Bacteria > Pseudomonadati > Pseudomonadota > Alphaproteobacteria > Hyphomicrobiales > Phyllobacteriaceae > Mesorhizobium > Mesorhizobium sp. WSM4849. The sequence goes on along the minus strand of NZ_JBVVPW010000002.1, from coordinate 333,276 downwards.
CAGTGGACTTCCGCAAGGGCGCGGACGGGCATTCCCCTGGCCGTGGTCCCGCCTCCGCGCCCATGCGCGAGGTGTACACTGCCGCGGCGAGCGATCAGGTGGAGCGTGCCTCCCTGGCGACGGCCCACATGAAGCCGACTAGTTCGCGGGCGATCGCCGTGCAGACCACCGTCGTTCGCTTGCCTCGCGCAACCAGCTTTCGATACCGGGTCGTCAGGCGGGCCTGAGCCTTCCATGCGATCTCGCGGACTTTCGGCGGTGCCTGCTCCAACCGGTACAGCTTCGCCTTGCCGATCCGCGGTGGATGTCGATAGGTCCAGGCGCTCTCGACTAGCATGTGGCGAACGCGGCCATTGCCTGCCTTGGTGATGCCGCCACGCCTGATTGTCTCTCCAGTCGACCGCTCGCCGGGAACGAGGCCCAGATAGCCCATGAGCTGGCGAGGGCTCTCAAAACGGCTTACGTCGCCGACCTCGGTGGCGAACGTCACGGCGACAATCAGATCGACCCCACGCAATGTCTGGAGCGCTCGTACGATCGGCGCCAGCGACCAGTTCGGAATGAACTCTTCGATCACGCGCTCAAGCCGTTCCACCCGCTCGTTCGACACGCGCACCGCTTCGACCATCTCCTGGAGCGCGATCTGATGTGCGGGATAATCGAACCGCTGCTCCTGCAACCAGCGCAGGTAGCGCATGGTCCAGCTCTTTGTGCGCGGATAGGTACGACCATGCTTGAGCATGAAAGCACCCACCTGCTGGCGATGGACCCGCAGCGTCTCGACCGCGGCTGCCCGGGCGCGAACGAGATCTCGCATGGCTTCGTGATCTTCATCGGGAACCCATACCGCCGTCAGTTCGCCGGCGCGCAGCAGCCTTGCCAATGAAAGAGCATCCCGGCGGTTCGTCTTCACCCGATCGCCAGGCTTCCTTGGAATCAGCGATGGCGCGACCACGGTGCATTCATGGCCAAGGGAACGGATCAGCCGGTAAAGGCCATAGCCGGTTGGGCCCGCCTCGTAGCAGAGGTGGATGCGATCGAACTTGGCGGCGATCCGTTGGATAACGCGGCGCATGCTCGTATCCGATGCGTCGACCTCGCCGAAGAACCGAACCTCTCCTTCCCGGCCGGCTTCCGCAATCGCGATGGCATTCCTCAGCTTGGCGACATCGATTCCGACAAATGCTTCCCTATAATCTGCCACGGCTCGTCCTCCTGTGATGAGGATCGGCTCGGACCGCCCGAGCAACCCTCGGACGCGCAGTGTAGGGCGAGCTACCTCACCGGCAGAAGCGGACATACGGTCTTACGAAACACTGTTTGTGGCGCGCCGTCGACCAGGATGGCTATGTGCTCGACGAGATCGTCCCGAACCGCCGCAAGACCAAAGCGGCCAACCGCTTGCTGACGCGGCTGCTGAAGAAGCAAGGCGTCTCGCCGAAGCGCATGATCACCGACAAGTTGCGTCCCTATGGAGCAACCAGGCGACAGGTGATGCCGGGCGTCGAGCATCGGTCGAATAAGGATTGAACAACCGGGCGGAGGATGCACATGTGCCGCTGCGAAAACGGGAGCGGATGATGCAAGGCTTCCGATCACCAGGAGCACTGCAACGCTTCGTTTCGATCTTCTCGGCTCTGCGCAATCTCTTCGTCCCGCCCCGCTCAAAACGCTCCGCTCTCGCTATATATATTCACCGCCTGCAGGCCATGGCGGAATGGAAAGCCGTGGCCATGGTAAGCTGACATCAGCGGCCGCAGGTCTCAACGCGTGTATGTGCAGACAACGTGACATCGCCTCTTCGGGCATTTTGATGTTTTCAGGCGCAACGCGATGACATCAGTCGTCGGTCAGGCTGAAATCTCGGCCTCGCGCACCATCCAGTCCGGGCCGGCTGTTGCGGACCTTGGCTTGGCATTGAAGCCGTCCGGCGAAAACTCACGGATGCTCGAAGCGGTGCCCGCCCCTTGCACGATCGAAGTGACGCAGGCGCGCGCCCGGGAGCACGCTCTCTTTATCGCAGTCGAATAACGAAATACGCACGATCATAACTATCCGCAAATGCTCCGGAGAATGACATCGCTTAGAGTGGAGAAATCCAAAGAAGAGGAAAGAAGTGAAAGCCAACCTCATAATTTGCCTTTGTGGACTCGCGGCAGTCTCGCTAGCAGTGTCTGCGGCCCCGGTAATAGCGCAGGTTCCTCATTGCGGTTTGAAACTATGTCGCTGACACTAGACGTTGCCAATACGGTCGCCAGCCTCACATACGACGAACTGCCGGCAGCAGTAGTTGACAAGGCGAAGCTCCTTGTCCTCGACCATGTCGGCTGCATGATCGCGGGAAGCACCAGCCGCGGGGCGAGACAAATGACGCCCTATCTCGCGCGTACCGACTCCGGTGGTCCCAGCACCGTTTTCGATGAAACGAACTGTGCACGAGGAAAGGAAAGAACGCCAATTTCCTGCGTTAATAGCAGGATTTTGACCGTAAAGCGCTCCAATGAGTTGATATTGTCGAAATAGGGCTTCGATAAAGGCCACAGCGAACACCAATCCGAGTGAGGAGCATCTCAATGTCGCAGGAACTCGACTATCTCAGCCGCCGTTTAGCTGCGGGTCGGCTGAGCCGACGTGAATTTCTCGGACATGCGACGGCGCTCGGCGTTTCAGCCACGTTCGCAAATTCGATCCTCGCCAGCGGCGCGCGCGCATCTATGCGTACTGTTCCAGTTAAGCGCGTTTACGAGAAACCTGTACTGACCCCGCTGGGCCACATGGCGCAGGTCACTCAGAAATCAGGGGCTGAGGGGCCGGTCCGCGGCGGTGTCATCGGGGGCGGCCTTAGTGGTGCTGGGGCAGCCGACAGTCTCGATCCGGCGACGTCCTCGACGGTTATATCAAGGTCGTGGATATGATCAGGCGCTTACCCACCTGAGGTCATTCTGCGACACCGCGCCATTTGACAACAACGATCTGAGGATGGCGCTAAAGCTTGCCATCGACCGCGAGGAGATACTCAACAAGATCCTGCGTGGGTACGGTACGCTCGGCAACGAATTCCCGGTCAATGCCGGTCGCCCGACTCAGGATCAGACGTACTCGACTACCTATCTATCCACGATGCCGTGGAACGACACGCACTTCTTCAATGAAAGTTCGATAAACTTCTCATTGAGGCGCGACGCGCTCCCAGTTCGGCCGTTCCGGGCGACAATTCCGTTGCTCCAAAGCGGACGTCCGTTGATCGGCGCGAACTCCCCCGTCTTCAGTGAAATCCACCTCCATCAGATTTTGCATCTTGTCAGAGTACTAGTTGGTGTACTTTTTCGCCCGATGCAAGAATCGTGAATTTTGCAACAGTAGACTATCAATAACGCCGACTAAAGCGATATAGCACTTGACGAATTTGAGCTCCCAAGCGGGAGCTTGTTAGAGAAAGACATTGGGGGACGTTCACATGGCTAGATGCACAGCGCCAAGAGAGGGCCACCGCTCAGCGAGCGCTGCGGCGAACTGCCCTGCGTGCCGTCACCGCTACGGGCGCTACGGTGGATATAGCAGCGGGTCGTACTCGTCCCCGGCCCTGTCCTACTATTCCTCGTCGGGGGGCAGCGGGGGCGGCCGGAGCAGCGGCGGCGGGTCCGGCCGCATAAAAGCAAGTTGGTCGAAAGCTGGCTCGTCCGTGTTGTACACGCCTACAGAAGTGCGGGCACTCACGCCTATCCGCCACACTGTCGAGAGCCGAGCGGAACTACCTGACCTTCGAGATGTCTTCCTATGTCACGCGTGGGACGACCGGCAGGGGGCTGCCAAGGAGCTGCACGATCTGCTCGAATCACTCGGTGTCTCGGTCTGGTTCAGCGAAAAGGACGTTGCCCTCGGCACGCCGTTGCTTCGCGAAATCGACAAGGGACTGGTGAAGTCGCGAGTCGGGATCGTGCTGGTTACTCCCGCGCTGCTGCGCCGCCTCCCGGCAGAGGGCATCGCCGACAAGGAGCTTTCGGCACTTCTAGCGCGTGAACAGCTCGTTCCTATCGTCCACAACACGACGTACGAAGCTCTCCGCAACGTCAGCCCCCTGTTGGGCTCGCGAAGCGGCCTGAGCACCGCAGAAGAGCCGATGGCAGACGTGGCGGCCAAGCTCGCCGAGCTGGTCGCACTCTAGCTTTATTGCCGGAGCGGCTGGCCCTACGTTACACAAGCGGTTCAGGCACTGACGCGCCGGCACTCACCAGTCAGCCGCACCCGTGCAAACCTGTCGGCAGCGAGCGGCGATTGCCGATATCTCCGGCGTTCAGCAGGTTCGGCAAAAGGTGAGGAGGCGCGAATTCGCCGCAGCATTGTGGGGCAGGGAAGGGCGCATGTCTTACCCCCAACAACGCCGTCGCAGGACAACTGGCTATGCTTTCTACCGCCCGTCGGCTCTCTACCACCCGTCGCATGGCCGACAGAGCCGGCGGCAGGGAAACTCGTAAGCCATTATGAATTTAGATCGACGCGTCGAGCAGTGTGGTCCAGCATGCGCGTGAGCTGTCGAGCATGAGCAAAGCCCGTCCTTGCCTTATGGTCGGAGAACTCCAGCTTTGCCTCGCCGAATGACAGCCCGTAAATAATGCAGTCAAAAGTGTGCATACCGCGGCGTCGACCACATTGTTTCAGTCTTTTCAACAGCGTAGGAATCTGACGGTATTATTGACGGTATGTGAAATCAGATTATATGATTTCATCAGGAAAATCAATGAGATGATAGTCTAATTGATGATTGAGTGGGAATGAGAGGAGAGTGGCGCGCAGTAGAATAGAGTAGAAGAGGATAGCTAGGGAAACTGCTATGCGGCCATTGTAATCTATAGGGCTCGAACGGCTCCGCGATACGGAATCGGCGCCTCTGGCAAAGGAGACGTCCCGATGGACCCGAACAGCGGAACGACGAAGCAACCAAAGGGGTAGCGAAAAAGATGACGCTAGAGTGTATCAATCCGCGCGACCTACCGACCCCAACGACCTATACTCAAGTCGTTGTCGCAAGGGGGACCAAGCTCATATTCGTCGCTGGTCAGGAACCGGAAGACATCGACGGGAAGCTTGTAGGCCCCGGTGATCTAGCGGTTCAAGCACGCCAGGTGTTCGCCAATCTTGGTCGAGCCCTTGCAGCCGCCGGCGCCTTTCCCGAACAAGTGGCAAAGATTACGATCTACGTTGTTGATTACGAGCGCGATCGCCATCTGGCGATCATCGAAGAAGCTCGAGTGGTGCTGTTCGGCGATCACAGGCCGGCCGACGTGCTTGTAGGGGTCACTGCCCTTTCTCCCGGTTATCTCATCGAGGTTGATGCGTTCGCGGTTGTGGATGGGTGGGCCACGACCGGGCAACCGAACCAGCAGAGTCTGTCCAACGACTGGCCGTGACGGTCTTTTTGCGACGACGCTGATCGTTGAAGGCGCGTCTAAAGAAGGTCGAAAATCGATCGATCGATGCCGATGGTGGTTGAACCGAGCAAGTCGCGAATCACCGAAATTCGCCTTTGAAATCAACAGCGCGAATTTCTGACGGATGGGGGAGACGGTTCTTGGCTATCCACAGAAAAAGTTTCTGAAAAGTCAGCATGTTACGAAAGCTGAGAACAATCGAGTGGGAATAGGGGGGCGCCCGCATCTATGATTGACGTCTGGGGAGAAATTTTTCTGAACGGATTACGGTTCGATGAAACCCAAGCGCCAAAGCCTGAATTCCACGATCAAGCCGAACCGGGAGCCTAAGCTCTCGCGCGCCCACGCGCCTGCCGATCTTTCGCCGGTGGACTGGCAACGCGGCTTGCGCCGCCAGTTCGGACGCGAGCAGGACTTCGGACTTGAGAATCTGACCAGCGAACCGTTTTTCTCCGAATTTCGGGTCAGCAATCCTGTTTCGAAGTCCAGCTACCGTGTGGCGATCCGAGGCTTGGGGCCGGGTGGCAATTTCTGTTCATGCCCCGATTATGCCACCAGCGAATTGGGAACCTGCAAGCACCTCGAATTCACACTTGCCCGGCTGAAGAAAAAGCGCGGCGCCAGGACAGCGTTTGCGCGCGGTTACCAGCCGGCATTTTCTGAGCTGTATTTACGCAATGAAGGCAAGCGCTGCGTGTATTTTCGCGCCGGAACGGACTGCCCGCCGGCGGTGGCCGAGGCCGCCGACGGGTTGTTCGATGCCGAACACAACGGGATGCTGCCGGACGAGCGGTTTGGCGAGTTGGAGCGCTTCATGACCTTGGTGTCGAAGTGCGGCCATGAGATGCGGGCCTATGACGATGCGCTCGATTTTATCGCGGGAAGGCGCGATGCGGACCGGCGCACAGCAAAGCTCGAACAATTGTTCCAGCGCGGTGCCGCCGATCCCAAGCTGCTGGCACTTCTGAAGGTACCGCTCTATCCCTATCAGGCCGAAGGCGCGCTGTTTGCGGTGCGAACCGGCCGGGCATTGATCGCCGACGATATGGGATTGGGCAAGACCATACAGGCAATTGCCGCATCTGAAATACTGGCGCGACACTTTGGCGTCTCGAAAGTGCTGGTGGTCTGCCCGACCTCGCTCAAATACCAGTGGCAAAGCGAGATTATGCGTTTCTCGGGGCGGGAAGGTGAAAATGCGGCACGCGTGATCAACGGCGGTCGGGCGCAGCGGCAGATGGACTACGCCTTTGACGATTTCTGCAAGATCACAAATTATGAGAAACTCAAGCCCGATCTCGACCTGATCGCCGCATGGGGACCCGAACTGGTCATCGTCGATGAAGCGCAACGGGTCAAGAACTGGAACACAATTGCCGCGCGCGCATTGAAGCGCATCGATAGCTCCTATGCGATCGTGCTTACCGGGACGCCGTTGGAAAACAAGCTGGAGGAACTGGTGTCCATCGTCCAGTTTGTCGATCAGCACCGGCTGGGACCGACCTGGAAGCTGCTGCACGAACATCAGGTCAAGGACGATACCGGGCGTGTTACCGGCTATACCGGGCTGGAGAAGGTCAGCCAAACGCTGGCGCCGGTCATGATCCGCCGGCGCAAATCCGAGGTGCTGCGGCAACTGCCCAGCCGGACCGACCAGAATCTGCTGATGCCGATGACCGAGATGCAAATGCTCTATCATCAGGAAAGCGCTGACGTGGTGGCGAAAATCGTCCAGCGCTGGCGCAAGACCAGGTTTCTGTCGGACAAGGATCAGCGCCGGCTGGCCTGTGCGCTACAGAACATGCGCATGTCGTGCAACAGCACCTATCTGCTGGACCAGGAAACCGATCATGGCGTTAAGGCCGACGAACTGGCGGCGCTGTTCGAGGATTTGTTCGCCGAGCCCGACGCCAAGGCGGTGGTGTTTTCGCAGTGGACGCGGACCCACGACATCGTCATCCGCCGCCTCGAAGCGCGTAAGCTGGGCTACGTCAGCTTCCACGGCGGCGTCCCGTCCGAGAAGCGGCCGGCATTGGTCGAGCGGTTTCGCGACGACCCCGCCTGCCGCGTGTTTCTGTCCACCGATGCCGGCAGCACGGGGCTCAATCTGCAGCATGCTTCGACCCTGGTGAACATGGACTTGCCGTGGAACCCGGCGATCCTCGAACAGCGCATCGCGCGCATTCATCGCATGGGTCAGAAACGGCCGGTGCGGGTCATCAATTTCGTGGCCAAGGGCACCATCGAGGAAGGCATGCTTTCGGTGCTGGCGTTCAAACGCTCTTTGTCGGCGGGAATTCTCGATGGTGCCAGCGGCGAGATTTCGCTCGGCGGTTCGCGTCTCAACCGCTTCATGAAGGACGTGGAAAATGTCACCGGGAGCATGGGTGAGGGCGAGGCCGTAACACCGGCCGAGGAAGTGAGGAACATCGCCGCTGCAGATGCGGCCGGTTCCGCGGAAGATATAAATGGGGATGTAGACACTGGAGCGGGCGAGTTGGCGATCGCCCGAACTGATGCGGCCGGAGCACCACCGAGCGATACAGGTGCCGATCCCTGGCGCGCCTTGCTGCAGGTCGGCGCCCAGTTTGTCGCCGCGCTGGCGTCCGCCAACGATCCCGGTGCTCCGGCGCATCCATGGATTGAGCGCAATCCCGCCACCGGCGCGCAAAGCCTCAAAATGCCGCTGCCGCCACCGGAAGCCACGAGACAACTTGCCGATACGCTTTCTGCACTCGCCGACAGCTTGCGGGGGAAGATTGCATGACGAGCAGTGGCTGAACGCATGATCGCTTCAATCGCGCAGTACTCTTCAGCGCGTAGTCGAGTGCCGCTTCCTCGCAGGCCCATCTCAGCCGGAGATCACGCACAAAGCCACTGGGGCCATTTTCGCCGCCGGGCACCCGGTGGTATGTCCAAATGGTGAGCATGCTGTTCCCGCGAATTAGTCACTGTAGGTCGCTCACTTGCCATTGCGACTGAGCAAGATGAGATTCTCCGCCGCCGACCACGGGCTGATGCGCAAGGACCAGGCATCAGGCGTGGTGGAGATGTTTCGCCAGCAGCCGCCGGGCACAATCGAGTGGGAGTAGCGGGCAAACGGCGGCAATAGCCTCAAGCTTCCATCAGCGTGGAGGACAGGAATTCGATGAACCGCTGGGTCTTGGCTGGAATAAGGCGAGTTTCGGTGACGGCGTAAATGCTGACCGACGACCCCTGCCATTCGGGCAGGATGCGTCGGAGCCGGCCAGAGGCCAAGTCTTCGGCGACGATCTTCTCGGCAAGCAGGGCGATGCCCTGGTGGTTGACCGCCAGGGCGCGGATCATCCCGACGCTGTTGAGCGTGAAGCGGCCGCGAACGCCGACATCGACCTTGTTCATCTCCTGGTGCAAAGTCCAGGTCGGGCTCCGCGGCATGCAGATGCATTCATGCTCCGCCAGGTCCGCCGGTGTCGCGGGCTCGCCCGCCGCTTCGATATAGCCAGGAGACGCATAGAGGTGGCGCGAATGCCGCCCGATCAGGCGAGCGATCAGGCTGGAATCTTCCAGTTTGCCGATGCGGATCGCCACATCGAACGGCTCGGCGACCAGATCGACGCGGCGGGGGGTCAGGTCGAATTCAAACGTGATGCCGGGATAGTGCCGCGCGAAATCGCCGATGATCGGCGTGAGGTAAAGCGTGGCGAGGTCGACCGGGAGCGAAACCCGTAGGACGCCGCTCGGCTGCTCAAGCATCGCGCCGAGCTGTTCGTGCGCCAGCCGTGCCTCGTCGACGATTCGCCTGCTTCGCTCATAATAGAGCTGGCCGGCCTCGGTGAGCTCGATCTTGCGCGTCGTGCGATGCAGCAGTCTCAGGCCGATCGCCTTCTCCAGCTCGCTGATACGTCGCGACAGGGTGGAATTCGGCATGCCGAGGGCCTCCGCCGCCTTCCGAAAGCTCCTGGCTCTGGCCACCTCCACGAACAGCGCCATGTCGTTCAAATTGTTCAACCGATTGCTCCATAGATGGAAAGATGATTTCAATTCTGCCGGATTTATCCCGAGATCGGAATGGTGCACAAGGACTCCGACGAATGGAGAACCCGATGAATCCACTGTTCACCCCGGCCCGCATTGGCCGCTACATGCTTTCCAACCGCCTCGTCATGGCCCCGATGACCCGCAGCCGCGCCGGCTTCGACGGTACGCCTGGCGCGCTGGCCGCCGAATATTATGCCCAGCGCGCCGGCGTCGGCTTGATCGTCACCGAAGGCACCCAGCCCTCGGATGACGGCCAGGGCTATCTCACCACCCCCGGCATCTACACGCCCGCACACATCGCCGGCTGGCGGAAGATCACCTCCGCCGTGCACGACAAAGGCGGCCACATCTTCATCCAGCTGATGCACGCCGGACGCATGTCGCATTCCGACAACACGCCGCATCACCGCCAGGGTGTCGCGCCGTCCGCGATCGCGCCGGGGACCGGCATGTTCACGGCGACCGGGATGCAGGACATTCCCACGCCGCGCGCGCTGACGACCGAAGAGGTGCGCCAGACCGTCGCCGACTTCCGCCATGCGGCGCGTTCGGCGATCGAGGCCGGTGCCGACGGCGTCGAGATTCACGGCGCGAACGCCTACCTCGTCCAGCAGTTCTTCGCGCCGAGCGCCAACAGGCGCACGGACGAATATGGCGGCTCCATCGAGAACCGCGCCCGCTTCGCGATCGAGGTCGCCACGGCGATCGCCGAGGAGATCGGCGCGGACCGCACCGCGATCCGCCTGTCCCCCGGCACGATCATGTGGGGGATCGACGAAGGCGCCGAGGGGCCGGATCTCTACCGGCACCTCGTGGCCGAACTTGATAAGCTCGGGCTCGCCTATCTGCACCTCATGCACCAGGGCGACGAGCCGTTGCTGGCCGATATTCGCAAGCTCTGGCACCAATCGCTGATCCTCAACCGGCCGGGGCGTCCGCGCGACCAGATCGGCGCCGACGTGGCTTCGGGACTGGCCGATCTGGAAGCCTATGGCCAGATGGTTCTGGCCAATCCGGACTTCATCGTGCGGCTGAAGGGCAATGCAGCGATGAACGAGGCAGACCACGACACCTTCTTCGGCGGCACCGCACAGGGCTACATCGATTACCCCGTCCTGAGCGCCTAGGGTACGCGGCCATACCCGTTGTCGAGCTCCAGTGTCCGTCGCCGCTCAGCATTGGCTCGTCAATGCCATGTCTCTCGTTGAGGCAGCGCCGCCCATCATCGAGACCTGGGCGCAAGATTGACTATCAGATCAGGCGGCGGAAGCCGGTGCCAAAATCGAAGCCCTGAACGGATGATCGATCAGAGCAGGGCTGGGGGAGCCACGGACCGATACCAGTTCATGACAGGAGATTAGATTGACTCAATCACCGCATCCCTCGACTCCCTCGGATAAGAAGGCACTTGCCGAGACCGCAAGCGCGACGGGGACAAAAAAGGTCCTGCTCGTCGGCGCCACAGGATTCCTCGGAGCCAAGATTCTCCGCAACTTGGCGCTTGATGCGAGCGTTGCCGTCGTTGCGATGTCGCGAAAGGGCGCGCCCTCAAATGAGAGCGCCGACGTCGAATGGGTGCGCGGCGATATGATGGATCCAGCGTCATTGGATCGTGCTTTGCAGGGTGTGGACGTCGTAGTCAGTTCGGCTAACAGTTACATGAAGGGAAGCCTCGACACGGACTTTGAGGGCAACAAGAATCTTATCGAGGCCGCAGCAAGAGCCAATGTTGGCCGATTTGTTTTTCTCAGCATCGTTAGCTGCGAGGCGGCGTCAGCAGTGCCACATTTCCACGCCAAGAAAGTGGCCGAGGATCTGATTAAGGCCTCTGGTGTGCCATATGTATTTGTCCGCGCCCCTACATTTCTCGATCAAAGCTCAGACTATATCGCGAAGGGTGTGAAAGCTGGCCGGTTCCTGGCGATGGGCGATAAGACTACAAAATGGTCCTATGTTTTGACAGATGATCTGGCCTCATATCTTGCAAAAGCCGCGACGTTTCCTGGTAGTGAAATCAACAACCAAACGATCGATGTCGGCTGGCGCGATGGGCCCAAGAGCCAGCAAGAGGTCGCCGATCTTGTCTCCGAGGTTATAAAGAAACGCCTCAAGGTGCGGGTTGTGCCGTGGCTGGTTTTCCGCTTGCTCGCACGCCCGGTAAAGCTGTTTTCCGAGCTTGGGTATGATCTGATTCAGATGTTCCTGTTCTTCAAGAAGGGCGTCTATGTTTCGAATATTTCGAAGCAAGAACACTTCTTTGGACCCGCCCCTACATCCCGAGATGCGATCACGCGATGGGCGAAAAGTCATCAGCTAAATTCCTGATGCATATAGACCGAGCGACCGAGGACTCTTCGGCACCCCAAACAGGCCCAAGCCGGCATTGTTGACGAGAACGTCGATACGCCCGGTGCTTGAGAGTACCGTCGAAACGAGTGAAGCCACAGAGGCTTCATCAGTCACGTTACAAGCCAGCATCGAGACCTGGCTCGGGCTCTTGCCACTCGCCTTGCGGCTAGTGCCGAAGACTGTGAAGCCGGCTCGTACTAAGGCTTCGGCACTCGCGTGACCAATGCCGGACGAGGCTCTCGTTACGAGAGCCGTTTTTTTGGAATTTAAGTTCACCGCTGCCTCCAAAACTCTGGAGCTTCCACCAGCGGCCCACTATTGCATTACACTCAATTATAGAAATTATGATCGTAATGCAATAGCACGGTGCCAGCTTTCAGTGCCGATCGATACGGTTGCGCCGCGAAATGTTCATGATGCCCTCCACTGGCGCTACGGGTGGGCTTGCGTTGCGGCATCAGGCGGCGCGTTGCCGTGTCTTACGGGCAGAGTTTTACGTCTGCCCGCCTAAGTCCTTGAATGCGAGCCCGGCCTTTTTGAGCGAACCGAGGAAGAAATCGACGTCCTCTGGTCTAATGATCCGCATTGCGACCTCCTGCCGGAGGTTCTTGATCAAGCCTGGCGCGTTTTCTTCAAGCCAGACACGCTCGCGCCGGGCGTCCGCTTCATATCCGCCCTCGCCGAAAATCGCGGCCGCGATGGTGTGATAGTTCGCGTTGCCGGGAACCGTCGCTTTCCTGATCCACATGGCCGCCTGCGGATAATCGCCACGAAAATAGGCGCAAAGGGCAAGCGCGGTCTCGTAATAGGCTAAGGGACCCGGATTGCGTGTGCGAGCTTCCTCGACCAGCGGACAGCCGTCGTCCCAGCCTCCTGAAAGCGCCAGCCGATATCCGTATTCGCCCATCAGTTCGGTATCGTTGGGGTTGATGGTCAAGGCACGTTTGCCCACTAGCAGCGCCGCCTCGATCTCTTTGCTGAAATAGAGCGCGAACATTTCCGCCTGCAGGCCGCGGATATTGAGCGGGTCCAGTTCCACAGCCCGCCTGGCCGCGGCAAGAGCGCGAACGATCGAGGCCGACGTCGCGGCTTCGTTGGAAGGATAGAGGAATCGAATCTCGTCGATGTAAGCCTGCGACAGCAGACCCCAGGCCGTGGCGTAGCCCGGGAAGCGCTCAACGGCCTTCTCCAGGCACGCACGCACCGCTGGAAGTGCCCTTTGATCGAGCTTTGCCCGGTATGCGTAGAAGGAAAGCGTGCAGGAATAGGCAGCCCAATCGTCGGGAGGATTCGAAACGTTGAGCGAGGCGTCCGCCTGATAGATCACGCCGTATGTCTGGGCCAGGCTCGTCGCCACTTTCTGTGCGATATTGGCCTCGTTCTCGAGAAGCGCCGCGACTTTTATCGCTCCATCATAACTGTCCGCCCACAGGACGGAGCCGTCGGCGCGGTTGATAAACCTGATCCGAAGCCGGAAGGCATCGGCCGACAGGTGGACGCTTCCCGCAAGAACAAAGCGCGACGGCGCGACCGAGTTTTCGGAAGACTGGACGACGATGACGTCCTTGAACTTAGAGAGTTGCCCGACAATTTCCTGTGTCAGTCCGCTCGCAATCGCCCTGGAGGCTTCTGTTCCTGAAAGATCGTCAAACGTCTCGACCAGCAGTCGAGGAATCTCAGGCGAAGTCGGGCGGACGCCGCCGCTCGTCAATCCCACCGCCAGAACAGCCAATGCCGCGACGGTAGCCGCAAGAGCCACTGACAGCCATGATGCCTTCATCCATCGAGGAGGGGTCGGGACTTTCTCTGCCCAGTTAATCGGCAAGGCCGGCTCAATGGTCTCGGGGGGCGATCGCACCGAGAACGTTGGAACGTAACCGCCCTTCGGGATCGTGATGAGAATTGGATCGTCGTGTCCGGCAGTCAGGTAGTAACGCTCGAGCCCGCGCCGGAGGTGGCCAGCCTCGATGCGGACAATCGGATCCGTCTGTGGGTCGAAGGACATATCGCGGCCGAACACTTCGACTGCGATCGAATAGGCCTTGATACGATCACCGCGACCCGCCAACGTCTCCTCCACCACATGGCTGAGGAAGCGGCGCTCGCGACCGGTTGCATCGAAGTCCGCGCTGTTGAGGATCAGGGCAAGCTGGGCACGACAATCCTCTGGGGCGAGCCTATGCCCATTCCCTGCAGCTATTTCCGCCCGGATCACCTTGGTCCCCTCACATGACCTTGCCGGAGCCACTGTACTGGAATTTCTGGCCTTGCAAATCGATGAGTCCGTGATCCGCCTGGTAGTCGAGGCTGAATGCATCTAGGGCCTTCAGCTGGTCGGCGACGGCCCACAAGATGGGAATCGGCTTCCGGCTCGATGACGGTTTGTCCCCAGGCGGCCGAGTCCGCACGCGCCAGCCCGACGCAAAACCCAATGCCCAGCCGCAGCGGCCGAGTTCCCGTGCCGCAAGTCGCTCTTATTACGGCCACGCGAGCCTCCCTGTAAAAAGAACGCTTCCCGATCGAGGTATGACTAAAGTCTAGCGAGTTGAGCAGATACCGCTATTGGCCTTTGGGGAACCGCAGCCCTAGCGGGTGCATCTGTCCAAGGGCAAGGCACTGGAACGCCCGCTGCGATCAGCGCCAGGTCGAGGTAGCGCGGTGCCGCCTGGCCGGATCGACTCCCGCCCTGCGGATCCATTGGATGTCCCTTGGTTCGCCTCACGATCGGGAAGGCATCCAGGAAGACTGGCCGCGCTAATTGATCTTTGGGAAGGAGGCAGAAACCTATTGCAGCCCAAAATGAGATCGCCCGAAAGGCCGGGAAACTAGTTTTAGTTTAAGTTGCCTGAGGACGACGCGAGCGCCGCCTGGATCGCACGGATCAGCAAGGCGGCAGGGAAGGGTTTTTGGAGATAGGCGCCGCAGCCCAAGCGAACGGCTTCCACCTCGATGGCACCGTCATCGACGGCGGTAATGAAAATGACAGGCAGCCAAGGATCGGAGCTCTGCAAGCGCCGCCTGAGCTCCAGTCCGGAAATCCCACCGAGCTGGATATCGAGCACGACGCACAAGATCGAGCTTGCCGGGTCGCGACCGAGAAAGGTTTCAGCCGATCCATAACCCTCAGTCGGAAATCCATGGGCGTTGAGCAGGCGCTCGACACTCCTCCGCATGCTGGGATCGTCCTCTACGACGGCTATCCTGCCTGGCAGGCTTTCCAAGGCGCGCCCCTTTCCCGTCTTGGCATCTGGGTAACCACATCCGGACGGTAGGCATAACCGGGCGCGTATGATACTGGCCTAAGGGGCAGAACCGCCTCTTTTTGGGGCGTTCAGGAGTCCCAGTCGCTCGGCGATCGACACCATCTCGGCCAGCGAATTCACTTCAAGCTTCTCCATGATCGCGTGCCTGTGGGCCTTCACCGTCCTTTCGGACGTGCCAAGTTCGAAAGCCACCTGCTTGTTGCGCTTACCGCGCACGACCATGTCGAAGACCTGAAACTCGCGCGGCGTCAGGCCGGCTGCGAGTGCATGAAGCTTGTCGATTCTATGATGCTCGGCGCAGCGTTTCTCGTTCTGCAGCAGCGCACGATTGATGGCCTCCAGCAGGTCCTTGGCCGAGACGGGCTTCTCCAGAAAATCCTCGGCACCCGCCTTGATGGCGCGAACAGTCGTGGCGATATCGCCGTGCCCGGTGAGGAAGACGGTCGGCAAAAGCGGCGCCTCCTGTGAAAGGCGGTCCTGCAGATCCGCGCCGCTCAGGCCGGGCATCTGCAGGTCGAGCAGTATGCAGCCTGGTTCCGCTGTCGGCAGGCGCGAAAGGATCTCTTCACCCGAACCGTAGGAAGCTACTCGAAACCCGGATGCCTCGACCAGCCGGCCGAGAGCCGTTCGAAACGACGCGTCGTCGTCGACAATGTGGATGACCGGTGTCATTGGATGCTCTGCGCCAGCGGCAGGTCGAAGCGAAAGACGGTGCCGCCCTCCGGGCGGTTGGCGGCCCAGATCCTGCCGCCATACGTCTCGATGATCGTCCGCGCGATGGACAGGCCCAGTCCGGTGCCTGCCGGCTTGGTGGTGTAGAAGGGATCGAAGACTGCGGCAAGCCGCTCATTGGGGATGCCGACGCCCGTATCCGAAATCGAGAGCTCGACCGTGGAGTTGTTGGTAATGACGGTCTGGAATTCGAGTCTCCGCTCTGGCGAAGCCTTCTCATCCATCGCATCCATCGCATTCATCGCGAGATTGATGATGACCTGCTGGATGTGAACCCTGTCGGCGCGCACGGGCAGGTGCCTGGCCCCCCGAACCGAACGGACGGATACTTTCTGGCGTTCGGCTTCGGCGTGCAGGATGTTGATTGAACTGTCGAGAACCTCGTTGAGGTCGAAATCCTGCCAATCGATCTCACCCCGCTTCTTGAGCATTTTGCGCAGGCGCTGAATGATGTCTCCCGCGCGCTGGTCATCGTCCTTTATGTCGGCGATGATCTGTTGGATGAGCTTGAGGTCGGGCTGATCGCTCTGAAGCAGTATCTCGGCCGCTTCCGCGTTGCTGCGTATCGCGCCGAGCGGCTGGTTGAGTTCATGCGCGATCGACGCGGACAGGGCGCCCGCCGTTGCGGACTGGTTGAGATGGACGACCTCAAGCAGGCGATGACGCGACTGGATTTCAGCTGCATGCCGGCGGCGACGCTCGTAGAACAGTCCGAGGATCGCCAGGCTCTGCGCCAGCAAGGCCAAGCCGACGAGGGTGATCTGCCATCGATACGTCTCCCAAAGCGTCGGCGTATAGTGAAGGATATTGGCGTCGTCCCGGAGGCTGGCCTTGTCCAAACCCCAGCGTTCTAGTTGACGCCAGTCGAGGACCGGAAAGTTGGTCGCATAGACAATCTGCGGAGCGGATTCGTCACCGGAAATACGTTCAATGACCTTGGCCGCAATGTCTTCGCCGATGGACCGATACGTCCCCATGTTGCCGCCCACTACTCCCAGGCCGACATACGAACTCAGCAGACTGTAGCTCGGCGCACCGGAAACCGCCGCGATTTTCGCGGCGGCATCGCGGGGGCGATACTTCGTGCCGCTGGCATCCTCGAAAATCGTAAGGATGAGCAGGATGGTCTGTGCCGTCAACTTCTCTGTTTCGGCCATCATCGATTCGAGCGTGAGGCCGGAGATACTCAACGGGCAGATCGTGATATCTGTCGCCTAGGATCTGCCGGGCATTGTCCTGCCAGGATCGATCGAATTCAGCCGATCCAGACACCACCACGATCCGTCGAGCGTCGGGCTGCGGGCCGATTGCGAGATCGGTCGTCTTCGCGATGTCGTAAGCGCTGACCACCCCTTTCATGTCCGGCCGGGGAGAAAGTCGCTTCAGCGACCTCTCGCTCAGGTCTCCAAAGATGATGGCGGCGGTCGGGGCAATGGGGCTACGATGATCCAATATGAAGCGCAAAGCTTCAGGGCCGACCGCGACAACCACGTGAAGAGGAATGCTTTCGAATTTTGCGTGCAAACCATCAGGCAAACGTCGCAGATGGTCCGGTGTAGAAAAACGGCCGCTATCCAGGAATTCCGTATAGATCTCCAGCTTCGTCGTCGCCAGCTTTCCGAGGCCCTTTGCCAGTCCGTCGGCGATCTCGATGGCGGATGTCATCGTGCTGCTATCCTGGTGCAGGATCAAAATACGGTGGACGGCCGGGTCGGCGCTCGCAGTCGCAATGGTCAGGCTCGCTTGAAACGCAAGAATGGCGGCCGCTGACAGGACGTTTCGGGTCGATCGTCCGTTGTAACTTCTGATAAGGGCCGTTTTGGAGACCGCCGACGCAAGTCGACCTAAGCAGCGGATTGCTCGTACGGTCAGCCTGAGGATCCCCGGCGGGTTGCAGGTTTGTGAGGCAAAGAATGCGATCACGAGAGGAAACAAGGAGCGGGCGTGCGACGGCAAGGCCAAGCAGGATAGAGCCAGCATCGTGCGCACCATGCGGAAACGCTCCTCTGCCAGCCCACCCCAGCCAATATTAGCAGCCGTCTGCGTCATGCGGACAGTAACCCAGGCAACCCCGTACTGGTGAAGATCAGGGCAAGGTGGGCACGACCTCTGGGGTGAGCTGATGCCCGCTCCCCGCGGCTGTGTCCGCCTGGATCACCTTGGTTCCCTCACCTGACGTTCTGGGGTGACTACTCCCAGTTATATTTCATTTTTCGCCGGTTACCCTCGCTGCGTAATTTACATCCGCGAGCCTGTTCTTGCAATACTCCCAGTATTCTGAACGGATAACGCTGGGACGACGGCGACGGTTCGTGCAATGAAGCGGCGGACGACAACGGATCAACAGTTAGGCGGCCTCACCGGCAAGCGCAATTTGAATTTGCAATTTTATTGGCTTGGCGCCCACCGAGCTCGCTATGGATGTTCAGAAATTACCCTGTAGCCCACGTAACTTACATTCCGCAGCCGCCTCCATGCGCTAGGCTACGGTGGTCTCGGGATACGAATTGCGCCATGAGGATGGACGACGAACCGGCTGATAGACAAAGAGCGGTCTCGGCGGCGGTGCGTCGATTCCCGCAGTTTGAATTGGCGATCCATCGGCTGATGGACCGAAGTGAGAGTTTTCAGGATATGTGCGAGGAACTTGCAGAAGCGGAGCTCGCACTGTCGAGGATCGACAAGGTCCCGCCGGCATTGCGCGAGTCTAGACGGGCCGAATGGCAGGAACTGGTGGATCAGTTGGTTGGGGAAGTCGGAGCCGTGTTGCACGCGGACTCCATCCGGAAACCGCATGTCATTCCTTGGCCGCCACGCCAGAACTAAGCGGAGGCTGGCTTGGAATTTCCGTCTGGCAAGCGATCTCCACAAACTATAGCAGCCATGCTCCCGGCCCTGCTTGTCGTCACGGTAAGCCCCGATAGCGGACCCGACGGGCTTGGATTGCGCACGGGAATTACCCTGCTGTTCCCGAAGTAGGCCCGGCACTGTCCGTCCGTGACAGGCACGAACAAATGAACCGCTGTCGACATGAAAAACGATCGGAATCCGAAATCCATTAGCAGCCCAGCGCGAATACAGATATGTTGTCACTGCCGGCTTAAGACGATCGCATCGGACAGAAGTAAAAGACAGACTTAGAGGGGACTACAATATGGGAATCATCCGAGCTCTCGTGTTGGCTTCGGCGGGAACAGTGGCAGCGCTGTTTGCGGTGCCGGCGATCGCTGCGGACGCTGCGACGCAACTTCCTGAAGCCGCGCCCGCGCCTGCTGAAGCCGCGCCGGTCTGGACCTTCACCGCAGAGCCCTATTTCTGGATGGCAGGCATGAAGGGCAGGGTCGGCGTCAGGGGCCTGTCGCCGGTAGATATCGACGTCGATTTCAGCGAGATTTTCGACCACATCGATTGGTCTCCCCCGCCGGTCATGCTTGCCGGTGAGGCGCGCAATGGCCGCTACGCTCTTTTCACTGACTTCATATACCTGGGACTCGAGGCCGATGGCACGTCGCCCGGCCCGTTGGCTCTTTTTTCAGCCGAAGCGAACATAAACACGGTGGTGTGGACCTTCGGCGGCTCCTATCGGGTCGTCGACAATGGCACCGCGACCTTGGACGTTCTGGCCGGCGGACGGCTCTGGTACCTAGATGCGGATTTGACCGTTACTGGCCCTCTCGCCACGAGGGAGGCCAGCGGCAGCAAGACCTGGGTCGACCCCGTGATTGGTGTGGCCGGCGATGTTGCTCTCGGTAACGGTTTCGGACTCCATGGCGAGGCGGATGTCGGTGGCTTCGGCCTTGGCGCCGAAATCGATTGGCAAGTGCAGGGCACGCTTCAATACCGGTACAGTGATTCGGTCACGCTGGAAGCGGGCTATCGCTACCTTGCCGTAGACTACGAGGACGACGGATTTGTGTTTGACATAGCAATGCAGGGACCAATCATCGGCGCCAGATTTCGGTTCTGATCGGATCTGCGCCGGCGATTTTTAAATAGATCACGGTCGCGTGTCTGAGGTTCGCGCTAGCAGTGCAGTGCTGATCGTTTTCACTCCCGGTTGCGGGGGCGGCTTTCGCGACCCGAGGTCGCTTTGGGACGACTTCGAACGGGAGAAGAGTTTGGGAAACTGTTTCGTGGGTCTGTCCACAGTCAGACGTATCAGCAACGTTTTGTTGGCGTCGGCGTTGGTTGGCCTGCTGTGGGGGTGCGCGTCCCGTCCGACGAATGTGCTGCTGCCCGTGGCCGATACCTCTCCTTCCTCAAGCAAGGTGGAGATGCTGGTCACAACGACACGCAGTCGTTCCTCCAATCCGGCACAAATGTATACGGGCGAGCGCGGACTGGCCCCCTCGTTCGCGGAGATTACGGTGTCGATCCCTCCGGCATCGGTCCGCAAGGTTGGAGAGGTCGCATGGCCCAAGAAGCTGCCATCAAACCCGGCGACTGATTTCGCAGTCGTGCAGGCCCAAGAATTGACGCTCCAGACAGCGAAGGGGTGGCTTAGCGCCTCCGTCAGGAAGAGCCCGGATCACAGCGTCCTCGTCTTCATTCACGGATTCAACAATCGCTTTGAAGACTCGGTCTATCGTTTTGCGCAGATCGCAAAGGACACCGGCACGCAGAGCGTTCCGATCCTGGTCACATGGCCCTCCCGAGGCAGTGCGCTGGCCTATGGCTACGATCGTGAAAGCACCAACTACACGCGAAATGCGCTTGAGCTGCTGTTCCAATATCTTGCACGCGATTCTGAAGTAAAGGAAGTTTCGGTCCTCGCCCATTCGATGGGCAACTGGCTTGCGTTGGAAGGCTTGCGCCAGATGGCCATCCGCAATGGCGGCCTTCCGGCGAAGTTCAAAAACGTCATGCTGGCCGCGCCTGACGTCGATGTCGACGTGTTTCGCACTCAGATTGCCGACATGGGCAAACAGCACCCGCAGTTCACCCTCTTTGTCTCGCAGGACGATCGCGCGCTGAAAGTTTCGCGACGGGTCTGGGGCGATATCCCCCGGCTCGGATCGATTGATCCGGAACAAGCTCCATACAAGGAAGAACTCGCCACCAACAACATAACCGTCATCGATCTGACCAAAGTCAAATCCGGAGATCCTTTGCATCACGGCAAGTTCGCGGAGTCACCGCAGATCGTGCAACTGATCGGGGCGCGTATGGCCGGCGGCCAGACGTTGACCGACAACAGGATAGGCCTCGGCGACACGATCATCCACGCAACGACCGGTGCGGCGGCAGCGGCCGGCAGCGCGGCAGGGCTGGTGATTGCGGCACCTGTTGCGGCGGTCGATCAAAACAGCAGGGAAAATCTTGGCAATCACATCAGCGCCTTGACGGGTTCCCAGACCAGCCAGAAATCGAACCCTAGCAGTAAGGATTGCGCTGCTTCCTCTCCGACTAGGAATGACTGCAAGAAATAATCATTCGTCGAAGCCAAAGCGGCAGCACTGAAGCGATGACGGGGAGAGTCAACCGCATCCGCAGGAACGTTGCCGCGGTCCCGTCTGGGCTGAAAAGGGGGGATGAATGCGTCGCATCGCTCGGATATCGCTTGCCATTATCCTTTCGCTAGCCGTCGCAATCCTGACTGCCTGGGCCGGGCTTGCCATGTGGTATCGCCTGCCCGTGGCTGAGTTTGGACGGGCTGTGGTCGGCGGCCTTTTCACCTTGTTCGGCCTCGCCACTATCATCGCGCTGTTCAGCCGGTTTCGCATCAGGGCGTTCGTCCTGTTTGCAGCGGCGTTTGCTGTGGTTCTGGTTTGGTGGAGCACTATCAGGCCTTTTGATCACGCGGACTGGGCGCCCGACGTCGCCCGTCAGGTGACCGGCACCCGCGACGGGAAGCTGTTGACGCTGACCGATGTGCGCGACTTCGAATGGCGTAGCGCTACTGATTTCACCGAACGCTGGACAACGCGGACCTACGACCTCTCCAACCTTCAGACGGTCGACCTCTTCATGTCTTATTGGTCCGGGACCAAAATCGCCCATGTCATCATAAGCTTCGGCTTTGCAGGAGGTGACTATCTTGCCTGGTCGATTGAGGTGCGACGCCATGGAGGCGGCAAGTTTTCTCCCATGGCAGACCTGTTCAAGAGCAATCCCTTGGTCATTATTGCGGCTGACGAGCGAGACGTCGTCGGCGTCAGGTCAAACGTTCGGGGAGAAGATGTCCAAATCTATCGGCTAAAAACGTCACCGGAAGCGGCCCGGGCGCTCTTGCTGGAATACGTGTTGGACGCAAATGCACTTTCCACGACTCCAGAATTCTATAATTCCGTCACGACGAACTGCACGACCACGATCGTCAAGATGATGCGAGCGGTCGGTGACGTGGTCCCCCTTGACTGGCGCCTCATCGTTAACGGCTACCTTCCCGAATATGCGTATGCACAGGGTGCACTCGACACCCGCTTGCCATTGTCAGACTTAAGAGCGTTAGCCCACATAGACGAGCGCGCACGAAAGTCAGGCCTGTCGCCGGATTTTTCGAGATTGATCCGTGTTGGCGTACCGTCTCCGCCCTAAATGCGCAAGCTCACAAGGTGGCCGGCGTTCGCGAGATCATCGAGGCGGCCGGCGCATGCCTACGCTATCTTCCGCCCTACTCGCCGGACCTCAATCCGATCGAGTCTAAATAGGCGAACGTCCTTTCAGCATACCAACGAGAGCCTTCCCGTCCGTATAATACGGATCCCCACCGCCGTTGCGGCCGTCTTTGGTGGCACCCATTCCGGGAATCTCGTAACTGGAGGAAAGCTGTCCGGCTGCCGTCAGGTCGCTGATGACCAGATCGCGTTCGGCGTCGACATCGGGGCCTATGTGGTGGGTGATTTGGCCGGTGTCATGGCTAAGTCCGACGCCGCGATCGAAACTGGCCGAACCCAGCCAAAGCGGACGGCCATCGCTGCCCAATTTCTTGGTCAGCCAGAAACGGACATGATTGCGCTGGTCCGCACTGTCTCCGACCGGTTTTTCAAAAGCCAGGTCTTGCTTCCTTCCCTCAAAAAGCAAGGCGCTGACAGGAGCATCCAGATCGGGTCGGTGGAGCACGACGCTGAGACCGATATCGATGGAAGAACGGAGCGTGATGGGGTCGGCAGGGTCCCAGTCAGCTGCCACGAATGCACGAATGACCTCTTCCTTTGTTCCGACGAGCCCGACGTTGATCGGATCGCCCGGGATATCCTGCTCGGTATGCGTGAGCATGCTGCCGAAGTCCGATACCCGTGAGGCATCTCGAAACACCCAGATTTCCGGCACGACGAAATAGGCGATGAGCAAATAGACGATCGCTACACCAAGTACAACGGTGGTGGCAGGCCGTATATTGGTTCGACGCCACATGGGCATTCTATCCTCTATTTTGCTCCGGGCTGCGGTGGTGCGGCAGCACCTCGCCAATTCCTACGCTGCCGGTCACGGAGAGGGCGGCGCTGCGCCCACTGACCTGTAGTCATGGTTCTGGCTCAGTCCCTTCAGGAGGCCCGCGATCCCTCAAATCCTTGGCCCGCACTTTGTCGAGTTTGCCAAAATCGGTCATGATGCTTACCAGGGCGCTCCCCGTCCAACCGAATGTGAACAACCCCGACATCGCTATGATCGGCCCGACCAAACGCCATCGATCAGGCAAACTAATGCTGCCCTCGCCGAGCGTCGTATAGCTCTCCAGGACGTAGTAGTAGCTGTCACGCATTGACGGAATTGATCCGGCCAAAAATATAGGGATGGCCCAGAGGAGCGTTTCGGCGAAATGCAATGCTGCCAGAGACCCTATCGTGATGGCGAGCAACAGGTTGAGGCGCCAATATGCCGTGGTTTCATTCACCTGAACCCAAGACTCGCTGAAGCGCTGATGGATTGTCCGAATTCCCGCGCCGTGGACGAAAATAATGACAATCATTATCAACGTGCCGAAAACAATTTCCAAAACCGGCCTGGGAGATGCCCCTTCGTCCATCGAGTTGTCTTTCTAGCCTAATGAATGCGAGTTCGATTGTTTGAAGGAAGCACTCTCGTGGGGATTTGGCCGTAGTTGCCAGTGCGGCCAGCACAATCGGGAGTGCGAGCCGGCTGCATCAGGCTCCACCTCCTGTCTGCGGTTCGGTTGCATGTCGTCGGCCTGACTTAGAAGGCGCCATCACCCGGACCTTTACGTGTGTCGAACCAGAAACTTGCATTCTCCGTAATTCGATGAATCCGGCAACCCGCGAGACGAACCAGACGGATGCCATGTCGGGGGTGTCGCGCGACCGGTTCGGCTGCATCGGATTGCGAGACGGCCGCGCTCGCCCTCAATAGCACGGGGGGTAAGGGTAATAACCACAGTAGGGCGGATATGCGTATGGGGCGGCGGCCCCGACGGCAGCGCCAAGAGCGGCTCCGGCAACTGCGGCCCCCGCCACAGCGCCAGCACCATACCAAGCTCCACGATAGACAGGAGCATGCCAGTATGCGCCACCGTGATAACCGTATCCGCCACCATGCCAGACCGCGCCGCCGTAGCCGCCCACATGGGCGAATCCGCCACCGCCCGGTCCGCGAAACGCGAAGGCGTCAATGAAAAGTGCCGCAGGCCCGCTCGCATTGTTGAGACTGCCTTCCAGAACGACAACGTCGAACGTCAGCGTGTTCCCCTCAAGTTTCGGCGCTTTGAGCGTAACCACGGCATCATCCACCTCCGAGCCGTCTCCCCCAAGAACTGAGACCGTTGCGTTCGGCGGGTCGACGGCGAAGCTGTCCTTGCCCTCATCCCACTGCATAATGAACTGCTCGGTCGCAACATGACCGGCGGCCCGCACCGGCCGATCGGCAAAGACGATTGAGTTTTTCGAAACGCCGGTCAGGACGAGCTTGCCGCCGTCGAGCGTGGCGCCCTGCGCATTGATGACGGCGAGCGACGGAATCGGTCCTGTCGCCGTAGCCTGGCCGATGGTCTTCTCCAGCGGGACATGCGGCTTCTTGGTTGTATCCTGGGCGACGGCTCCGGTGGTTGCCAACCCCAGGCCTCCGACAAAGAGCATCAGACGTGCGGCGTGATTGAATGTCATGGCAAATCTCCTCAGATGTTAGCCGCATTCGGCGGACCTGATGTCACTACACTGGACGCCAACGCCCAGTATGAACGAGAGTAGCTGCACAGCACCTCCCGATCCCGAGCGCAGCTACTTGACCAACCCAATATTGAGCAATTGAACCCGACGGTTGTCCGCTGCCTTCGGATTGGCGGGGTCGACCGGCATCTCTGATCCCACTCCGATTGAGAACAAGCGATTCGGTGCCACCGAAAAGGTCGTCCCCAGCGCTTCCGCAATGGCTTCAGCGCGCCGTGCGCTGAGGTCAAGGTTGCGCTTGGCATCGCCGGTGGCATTGGTGTGCCCAACGACGAGAAATTTGTAGCGGAGCAGCAGCGGATGGTGGAGCGCGTCGGCGATCAAGCCAAGCGTCCTATAAGACCCGGGTTCGATTGCGACGGAGTTGTTCTCGAAGTTGATCTCGACAAAGAACTGCGGGAGGGTCGCCAACTGGCTCCAGTGGGGCAGACTGGCAATCCCCTTGCCCGGATTGGCAGCCAATTCTTGCGCAAGCATCGCCACGTCGACGGCTGATGCGGCTTCGGCGACCTGTCCTAACGTGTTGACGAGTTGATGTTCACTCAACTGCTGAGCCCCGGCGTCGCCGGCAGCGGCCAGTAGAACGGTCAGCGCCAAGGTATTGCGAAATCGACGAATAGACATTTTCTTTTCTCCCGGTCTCAACATGGGTCACCGCCATCCAGCATCGGTGATGGCCTGACTGCATTTCGCGCCGACGATACGCGTCGCCTTCAGGAGACATCCAAGAATGTGCGCCTTGCCCGGCACCACGCCTCTGCACGCCCTGGCTGCGTCACGCGCACATATCTTGTTGACGCTTTCCTGCGCCGCCAGCCGTTGCTGGATCGAGGCGATCACGCCGGCCATGGTCGAGGTGCAGGCCGGTGAGACCTTCGCCTGATGCTGCGCAAGGCAGTTCTGGATTCGCCCATTGCCGAGATTGAGGCCTTTGCAGAATTTCTTGACGTCGGCGCCGCACTCCTTGGCAAGCAATGTTGCGGCGTCGGCATAGCTGATGGTTTGCGTCTGCCCGACCCCGGTTTGGACAAGAACGGCAATCAGGACCGTCCCGCTAAGAACGCTCAGTCTATTGGCCATGCGTCACTCCATCCCTTGGCTGATGTCGTTCAAAAACTTCGCCCCACCGCAGTCGCCAGATCACGGCGCCGGTTGGCGCATTCCCAATGAACGTTGGCCCATTACTTGACCCGACGGAACGTAACTAACTGTATGCTACGGGCAGAATTGCAGTCTTTCCGCAAGGGCGAGGCGAGCGCACGCCAGAATTCCGCCCACCCGCGCTTCTACCTAGCAATAGTACATACCAACCGCGCAGCGCCGTACCATGCGCCGCGCTACGCCAGCCACGCTGAACGGCGTGAGCGGCCGCCCGATCCTGGCTTCGGCGGGCGACACAAGACCGCCAAAGCCGGGAAGCGTAAGCTGCTCCGAGGCTCCGAGTCCGATTAATCCAACGGCTCCGGCGAGCAGGATCATTCTCAGTCTCTTGGCCATGGTTATTGGGCACCTTTCGGCAAGAACTGTGCTGGTAGTTCATCGATATCGACGAGATCCTTGAGGTCGATCTGCTTGGCATCGGCCGGGGCCTTGAAGGCGAAAATCGTCCGCGGGAACATCAGAACCGGTCTTCCAGTGGCTGAACTGGATGCTATATTGCGGACCCTGGTCGACCGCATTGGACGTGCGTCTCGCCGAAATATGCTTGCCGCTCTTGAGAATGTGCCGACGCTTGGATCAGCAAGAAAGCCGTCGAGGCCAGCAATCCGGTACGTCCAGTCCAACTGCGCAGTGAAACTTCCTCATCTGAATTATGCCGATTTTGAGCGGCAATCGCTTACCGCAGTCATTGAGCCTTCGCCTGAAGATCGAGCGAGCGGACGGAGAACCATCCGCTCGATTCGACTGTTTTCCCCTATTGCACCAGCTCGATCTCGCTTGGCTTCCAGGTCTTGTCGAACCATGACTCAAGCGGGCCATAGAGGCGAAGAAGAACGTTCCAGCCCTTGCCGGGAACTGTCTGGACCCAATTGGCCTCATGGCCTTCCGGCGCTGTCGGGCCGAACCAGACATCGACGGAGGAGTCCGCGTTGATCACAATGTCTTTCTTGTCGCTGCCGATGCTGGGAAATTGCTGGTCCGTCTGCAGCATCGAACGCGTCTGATTGTCATACACAACGAACGACCAGAATTCCTTTGCCGGAATGTTTGGCGGCAGGTGCACCTTATAAGTCTTGCCGCCGTCGAACGGCTTGCGGTCCTTGTCGGTCGTGGCACCGGCGTATTGCGAACCGATGCCGACGCGCTTTATCGCCATGGCCGGCGTGATGCCCGTCGCATAGTAGTGGAACAGAACACGGGCATCCAGATAGCGAACGCCGGGCTGCAGAAGAAACTCGTAGCTGCCGCCGACAAAGCCGGTGAACCAGGCACTGTCCGGATAATAGTAGGCGTCCTTCATGCGGGTCTTGAAGGTGATGGTGCGCGCCGTCGCATTGCCGACGGCGACGGCTTCAGTGAGGATCTTCTTCATCCGCTCGTCGGGTGCGAAGGGTTTGCCCTTTTCGATGCCGATGGCGGCGAGCTGTCCCAGCACTTCCGGGTGGTAGGCCTCGTTCGGCTCGTATTGGACGATGTTGTTCACTTCCTCGTAGAAATGAAAGTCATTGGCATGGATGGTGTTGTACTCCTTGCCAGAGGTATTGATGATCTTCATCGGCGGCGGGTTGCCGGCGTCCGAAAGAGGATACACCTTGGCGAACTTCTTGGTGTTTTCGATCGCGGTTGCAGTGCTGCCATTTTCGAGGAAGCCGCGCCAGAAGAACAGGTTTCCGTAAGTTGAGGTTCGAAACACGAAATAACCTTCGGGGACCTCGCCCTCGTAGCCCGGCGGTAAGAGCAGGTATTTTCCACCCTTGCCCTTGTCCGGACCGGCATTGCCGACATCGCCGACATACTCGAACCAGTGGTTGTCGATCATGCCCAGGATGTTGGGTGGTGTTTCGATGACCAGCGGACCGGCCTTGGTGTCCAGCCACATGAGATTGTAAATGCTTTCGGTGTTGCCGGTCAGGAACAACGAATGCGAGTCCATGAGGTTTTCAAAGATCAGGATAGTCTGGTTGTTGTCGGCGCCCTGGCTGGCGAGGCCAACCCGCATAGCTTCGACGGATGCACCGGGCATGGCGTTGAGAAAAGCATCGACGCCGCGCATGAAATCGAGATTGTCGTAGAGTTTCTCCGAAGTGGCGTCGTCCGGGAAGCCATCGAAAAAGTTCAGCTTGCCAAGCCTGGTGTCTAGACTCTCCGGCGTGACGATCGAATCCGGTATCGGCGTCGTCATTTTCATCTTCGGCGCCGTCTGGGCGGACGCGGTGCCCAGGCTTAAGAGTACCACCGCAGCGGTGGCGCAAATCAATCTCGTCGTGCGTATCATTGCTCTCTCCTCATCGACATCCGACGCCACGCGTCAGCCTGGTCGGGATAATTCATGGTCGGGATAATTATTGCGCCACGGTGATACCGGGCGGCTGCCAGGTGCCTTCGCCGACCGGCAGGATCGAAGGCGCTTCGCTCTTCGGCCAGTACAACCGCATGACGAGATAGACTGTGTCGTTGGGCGCAGGCAGCCAATTTGCCTCCTTGTCCGCGCCGGGGCTGTCTTTCTGGATATAGAGGGTGAGCGAGCCATCCTCGTTCTTCTTCATACCCGGCAACATCGGCGAGTTGATGAGGTAGCGACTGATCGGGTTCTTGATCAGCAGTTGGCTCTTGCCGTCATACATCGTCACCGACCAGAAGGAGTTCACCGGCGGGAGTTGCCCGGCGGGAAAGGTGATGGTGTAGTTGTGCTTGCTGGCGTCGAGTGTTTCGCCTGCCGTATTCGTGCGGGTAAAGGGATACATGGCTTCCACGGCGTCGTTCCCGTAGAGACCCGCCTTGGCACCGGCGGCGCGTTTTAGCCAATCACCCTTGTAGAAGTTTCGGTCGCCAAAGAATGAACCGACGCTCCAGCCGTTGATGATTTTGTTTCCGCTCGCCGCAAACTTGGCGACCTTCTCATCGCCATCCTTCATGCCAAGGCCGATCTCCAGCTTGTGAGCGATTGGAAGGTCCTTGAAATCGAATGATTTACCCGGGCCAACGCCAATACGTGCGAGCTTGGCACGAATGGCCTCATCCTCTTGCGTGGGCGGCACGAACTCGAGGGCGGCATCGAGATAGTCGAAGAAATTCTCTTTGATGCCCTGCGTTGTGGCCGGCAGGAAGTCGATCTTCGGCGCGGCAGGAGGCGCCGGCTGCTTCAGGAAGGCCGACAGCGGCTGCACGTTGTAGCCGGCCTGCACCTTTTCCACGTTCGGCATATCTTCGACGTTGATAAGCTGGGTCCGGAAGTTGGCGAACACGAACGGGGTGGTCGAGGAAAAGACCTGCTTGATGCCGGTGGGCTTCTCGCCTTTCCAGTCGGGTCCGACCACCAGATAGTCGCCCGACTCGGGCCCGGTGGCGCGCGTGCCGATGTAGCCAAAATTGTAGGTATTGCCGTCGATCAGTTGCACCGAATAGTAGCGCTCCTTCTCCACGGCCGGCACGGAGATCACCATCGGCTCGGCACGCAGATCCAGCCACAGTATTGAGTATGGCGTGTCGCTGTTCGGCGTGATGATTGCCGTGTCTTCGTAGGTCGCCACATGGTTCATGTTGTCGATCTTGTTGAATGGCGCCTTGAACTGGCTGGACTTCGGGTCGACGGCGAATTCATTCATCACGGCATAGTTCATCACGAGCGGCAGGCCGTAGATGAAGCCTTCCTCGGCGATGTCCTTGGCCTCGATGATGCCGGGGTAGCTCTGCGCCATCAGCAGGTTTGGCTTCGCAATCGCGGCGCCAGCCGCAATCGCCGCGGCTGAGCGAAGTAGATCTCGCTTTGTCAACATTTGCCGTACTCCTTTATCATTCGATGAGTTATCGAATTCGTGTGTTTCACAATTCTTTTCGTCAGTTCGCGCCGCGCCGGCAGGCGGGCCGGTGTTCTCATTTCTTCGGGAACAGAAGCGTAATCCCGGTGCGAAAGCCCCACCCGTCCGGGCCGCTGTCGGGGCTTTCAGCCCAGTAGCGGACGCCGGCGAAGAGGCTGATGGGCTGCTTGTCGACGACGACAAGCTTCGCGACCTGGAAGTTGACGGGAACGGACCATTCCTCCGCCTCCCAGTTGTAGGTGCTCTCCGTGTTCAGCGTGAACGTCCAGGCGTCCTTGGTCGTGTAGGAGACGAAGGGCTGCAGGAACGTCGAACTGATGTCGCCGCGATCGCTGTCGCCCGCGAACGACCAGACGTGGTTCGCCAATGCGCCGACCGTCCATCCGTGGCTCTGCTTCAGCACGACGGCGGTCGGGCCTGCGCCCCATTTGCCGCCGCCGAGCAGGTCGTCGGTCGCGGTAGGAAGCAGAAACACCGGGCCGACGCCCCAGACGATGCCGGATTCGGTCGGTTTTGACGGCGAGAAGAACAGACTCTGCGTGATGTCGCCGAGGCCGGATTGCTCGCCCGACGGGCCGGCTATGTCGTTTTGCCAGATCACCGGCGCGATCGTGCGCGAGATCATGTTCCAGTCGGCATTCAGCGAGACGGGGATGACCGGCTGGATGTTGACATAGGCTTTCTCGCCGTCGTTCGGGCCGTAGCCGCTGTCGTAGTTGAACTGAAACGGCACGCTGATCAGCGAGGCGATCGGGTTCGACAGCTTCTTGGCGAGTTCCTGCGTGTCGTCCTGAGCAGATGCCGCGCCGCTGAACAACGCCGGAAACAGCCAGGCTGCAACTAGCCGAACCCGAGTGGTAGATCGAAGATCCATTGCCCCCTCCATATCGGTGCGAACTGACATCGGGTGTCACCGAACGCCCGGTGCTTGCCATGCTGCGCAGATATTAAATTCAACTGCTGGACCGGGGCTCCGCCGCCCTGAGTGCTAGCCAACCGTTGTTGGCGTAGAGTAGGGCAGCCCATACTCCACAGGGCAAGTCGCGGGGGTGTAACTTACGTGGGCAACTGTAGTCCGAACGGCAGCAATCGTCCTCTCAGGAGGATGCAACCTGACCATGTAAAGGTCGGCAACGGGTGCATAGTGTTGAAAATTGGCGCTGCCCTTCACAGGTGAAGACCAATGGGGCCTCATGATGCTTCTGGAAAGGGCCGGCGATACGTTTCCTATAAGATCACTTGTGCCATGCGGTTTTTACCATTGCGGCGACGCCAGGCGAACGGAGAAGAGCCTGCATATGCTCTGCTAGATCGTGCTCACCGCGCGCCTCCGATCTTCAGAAGATATCGGGCCTTGGCCCGGCGATCACCTTCCCTGACCGCAGGATAGCGCATACAGCCAGCAGCGCCATTTCCTCAGTCCGGCTGGCTCCGTCGTGGTCGCGGTTACTGCCGTCCATTTCGTGGATTGCCTTGCCGAACGCCGTGTACCCTGCCTTGTGCGCCTTTTATGGGCGTTCATGCCGACCGCGCTCGCTGCGGGATGTTCAGCAAATACCCCGTCACCCACGTAACTTACATTCCGCTACCGCCTCCATACGATTAGGCTACTGCCTGGGAAAACACGAATTGCGCCATGAGGATGGAAGGCGAACCGCCTGATAGACGAAGAGCGGTTCTCGGCTGCAGTGCGCCAGTTTAGGCTTTCGCCGCCTTTTGAAACAGTTTGGGGGCATGGAGCAGCGGCGCTTCGGAAACTGCGTGCCGCGTGCCAAGGAGAGCGCAATGAATAGCCGTCCAAGATCGTTGTGGATTCGATCCCTCGCCACACGCGTTCTCTTATCGGTTGGTCTCGGAGGTCCTATTGCGACCGCCACAGCCCAAGACCAGAGCGCTGACGTAAGGATCGTTGGCGACCAGGTGCGAAGCCAGGCCTTTCCTTGCGACAATCCAAGCTCGGCTGAGCGTATCGAAGCGGAGTCCGCCCCCAATCACACTGTCTACCTGCTCAAGTGCGAGGGCGTGACCTACCGGGTGGTTCTGATTCCAGATCAAGCAGCTCAAGTGACCGAAGCTAAGTAAACCCGCCCCTAACGGCGCGCTCCTGCATGGATCGGTACTGCCATCAAAGGCTGACTGTCTCGGTCCCGCCTGCAATTCCACCTGTAGGATACAGTTAGTTACGTTCCCTAAAGCAAAGCAATCGGCCAAGGTGACGCGTTCCTGCATGGATCGCTGCTTGGACGAAATTAAGAGCAACCAGGAGAAATGATCATGAACCTCAAGATGCTTTGCACGGGCGCGATGGCGCTTTCGATGATGACCGGCGCCGCACTTGCCGAGCACGGCGGCGCCCTCGACGAGCCGACGAAAATGGCGCCCTTCTACACCGCTGCCGACATGAAGACCTTAAAATCGGAAGACGACTTCAAGGCCGCTTGGGAGGGGTTGAAAGACGAGGATCGCGCCGCGATAAAGCAGGAATGCGGCGACATACCCAGTGATGACCAGTCGCATGGCGACTTCTGCACGATGGTTGGCCACCAGTAAACGCTGCCGGTTTGGTGAAGTCGGAGATGGCGGGCAGCGTTGCCTGCCATTTTTCCGTGACCGGACCTTTTCCGTCAGCGCTCATGAGAATACTGGCGGGGGCGTTCATTCGGGTGACATTGCGGCTAACTAAACGACGCTTTCAGATCGACCCCCCAAACTTCCGCTAAAACGCCCATACTGGACACTCCCGAGCCTCTCTGGCCATGTCCCGCGCGTCCTCATGGATGGAGCGCTTGTTGGCATTCTGATTTACAACACGGCCGTATCAATTCTCCTCGTCTACGCGGGTGCAGTCCTAAAGATGACCGGCGTCATGCTTTGGTCCGCGGCTGGATTTCACGCGCTTCTTGCCGTCTGGAGTTGTCCGCTTCTACGTGGCGTTCCGAGCGAACTCCGCCGACAAGTCGGTGACAACTGAGGGGGTCCTTGAAAAAGGACAACGTCACGTTGCTTGTGGCATATCGCGTGATATCGCTGCGATGCCAATGGTATTTGCTGAAAAGTCCGCGACTAAGTCAAGTAGGACGCTTGCCGCGACCGCGCCCGCCGGACCACGGTGCTCCGCGCCACCCAAGAAATACACCCGCGCCCGGTGCCCAACTAGGCGTCGGGTGAAACAGAATTGCCAATTCTGTTTCAAACGCCAACCTCGCGTTCCGGACCCATGAAAGGCAAATGAAAGGTCAGAGCGGCGGTCTCATTGCTTGAGGCACTTGCGGCCCATTGCCATTGCCTTGAAAGTCCCCTTCAGATCGACGACAAAGGCCCCCTCGGTTTCCGGAAACACGGTCATTTCATATTTCTTCGCCACGTCGCGCTTGAAATTCGGGTCGTCGGTCAAGATGTAGCCGCCAGAATATCCGCCCTTGAGTTC
Source organism: Mesorhizobium sp. WSM4849 (assembly GCF_055811385.1). Taxonomy (NCBI): domain Bacteria; kingdom Pseudomonadati; phylum Pseudomonadota; class Alphaproteobacteria; order Hyphomicrobiales; family Phyllobacteriaceae; genus Mesorhizobium; species Mesorhizobium sp. WSM4849. The sequence continues at coordinate 299,955 of NZ_JBVVPW010000002.1, read as the reverse complement.
GCCGCTCGTGCTGGTGGCCACACCCTCGTAGAGATGGCCGCCGATGGAGACGAAGATTTCCGACTTGTTCCCGTTCTGAAGGCCGATATCCTCCTTCGTGAACACGCCAAGATACCCGACCTCCTGATTTTCGGTAACGCCCATTTGCACCGAACTTGGGCCATCCGAGTGCACGATCAAGCAATCTCCGCGGGTTTGATTGGCATAGACGGTCCAGCCCTCGACGTCGTCCCCGTATCGGACAAGCACATCGCTGGCCTTGGGAAGGGGGTTTTGATCTTGTGCGTAGGCTGCCATCGCAGACGACAGTGCTACTGACGTTGCCGCGATGAGTGTCATGAATTTTCGCATTGATATTCCCCTTGTGTGCAGGATTGTTTCTGGCTAAAGGCGCCCCATTTCGATTGCTCAGAGGCTGCTGTCCTCTTTGCGGGGCGAGGCGATATTACGCGCTGTGAGTGACCTTGGCCGATCGGCTCACGTCAGGGAACGTAAATAACTGTAACCTACGGGCTAATACTGGCCAGCGCCTGCGGACCGTTCGGTCCTTGACGCCATCGACAAATTCGGTTGGCACGCATAGAACGCCGCTTAATCTCTTGCCATCCGACTATGTTCGTCAGAACGTCGGCAACGAGGGCATGATGTCCGGTTTGACCCCGTTGCGGCCGTTCCTGAGAGATAGCCGGCGAACGACTATCATGCGATAGCCATTGCCCTTTGGTCGGATGTCGGTTTTGGCACGGCCCGAATTCCGTTCTCTCGGAATGCGTTGTGGACCGCCTTCAGTGCCGCCCGGCGGATCGCGGATTGCTTGCCCGGTTTCGCCGTGAACTTTGCCCGAATGACAAGGGTACCGTCCTCGAGATCGGCAATACCTTTGCTCTTGAAGGGCTCCGATAGATCGGGGCAAGCTCCGGGTCCCCCGCGATTTCCTCACCGATCTGATTGAACAGCTTGAGCGCCAATTCGGCGGCGAGCAGTGGATCGTGCCGTCGCGATGAGCGAAAGATGAAAGTCCGCAGGAAGCGGACGGCATACCTGCGCACATTGGTATAGCGTTCCGCCGCCAGGATCAGGGGATCGGGATCGGCGTCCTTGACCATGGCTTCGATCATCGGCTTGGCCTGCAACAGCTTATACCAGCCGACATCCCGATCGAGAACGTCAATCGCGTCCTTTCCGGTTTCGTTGGCAGCGACCAGGGCGCGCAGCGTATCCCGGAACAGCCGAAGCGCCTTGGCAGTGTCACGGCGGGATTCGGCATGACGCTGCTTTTTCTGGTTGTTGGCCGGACCAAGTTTCCGTAACCGAAGCGCGCTAGCAGTGGCCCTCTGTCCGCGCTATTGCGCGTCTCGGGGAGTAAGGGTGGCCCGCTACCATGGCTTTGACGTCGCTTGTCAACATACTCGTGCCGGTCGGCCTGGTATTCATCATGATGGTCGTCGGCAGTCAGCTGACGTTAGCGGACCTCAAGCGCGCAGTCGGCGCTCTCTCCCTCATAGCCGCCGCCCTTGCGAGCCAATGGTTGATGCTTCCCCTGGTCACAGTCGCGCTCATATTGTGGATGTCGCCGCCGCCAGTTGTCGCTGTCGGCATGGCGTTGGTTGCGGTGAGCCCGATTGCTTCGTTGTCCAATTTCTACGTCATGCTTGCACGAGGCAATCTCGGCTTGGCCGTTGCTTTGACCGCCTTGTCGAGCGTGCTTGCGCTTGCCGCCGCACCGATGTCCCTGGTGCTTCTCTCCAGCTTGCTTCCGGAGCATGCCCTTGGCGTTGAAATTCCCGCGGGGGGCGTACTGCTGCAATCCCTTCTCACCCTCGTGCTGCCGCTCGCAGCAGGGATCGCGATCCGCTTTCACGCGAGCGAATGGGTCGCCAGGTGGAGCGCCTGGCTGCAGTGATTGAGTCTGATTGTCGTCGTGTTGGTCGTTGGCCTGATTTTCGCCACGCAGGTACTCTCGATGCCGACCGCGATTTTGATTGCGTTGGTTCAATTCGCGCTGCTCTTCACGATCATACTCACAATTGCCGGAGCTCTGACGGTTCGCCTGTTCGCAACCAGGTTCCCCGAGATGGTCGCTGCCTTGGCTGGCTTCCCTGCACGAAACCTGGGGTTTGCAACGCTCCTGGCCGTTCAGGTCGCTGGCCGCACCGAGTTTGCAGCCTTCGCCGCGGTCTTCTTTGTCGTGCAGCTTCTCGTTCTCGTGCCGCTTGCTCTCACGCTCCGCAAGCTCGCTGCGATCACTCGCCTGCGTCACGAACGGCCGTCCTGAGCGTGTCCGAAGGACGCTCGCCATAGATGCTGTAGTAGTATTTCGCGAAATGCCCGAGATTGCTGAATCCACATGCGAATGCGACCGAGGTCACGCTTGTGGCGGGATCGGCATTGGCCAGCATCGTCCTGGCGTGGCGCATGCGAACCTGCTTGACGAACGTCATCGGCGAGACGTCGCGACTCTTCTTGAAGGAATAGAAGAGACTGCGCACGCTGGTATTTGCAACGAGGGCGAGCGCCTCGATCGTTATCGGATGGTCCCAATTCTGCTCGACGTATTCCTCGACCCGACGCACCTGCCTTGGCGCCGAAGGAAGCGGCTCGCCGCCGAGCAGATGGCTGTAGTTGTGGCGGTTGCTGCAGAGAAACGCGACGATCAATGCTTGCTCGAGTTCGGCAAGGACCAGCGGCGGAAGCGCGGCGTCGTTGCGGTCGAGCTCTCCCACGACGAACTCGAGAAGACGGAACTGTGCCGCAGCAGCCGCCGGATCGGGGCCGAGGTCGGTCGCAATTCGCAACGGCGGGTCGACTGGTCGGCCGAGCAACGCACTAAGCTTCCTGGTCAATGCCTGCGGCTTGATCCTGACGATGAGATTCTCGAAGTCTGGTGAGTATTTGAGTTGCACCTCCGCACCCGGTCCGCCCACCGCGCCGTGGCCGCGCGATATCAGCGCCTCCGAGCCGTCGACAACAAGGCTGCCGCCGCCTCGGAGTGGGAAACCTTGAAGAAAGACATCCGTGTGGGCAAGCGACACCGTGACCGCGGCCCCATACCGGGCGTAGCTCAGCCCAACATTTGGGAGTTCGCAATGGTTGAGGTGCCCGTCAAAATCTCGCTGCGCCCCCCGCTCGATGTCGATTGACCGCACGGAAAACAGGCCGGACAGGCGCTGGCGCAGTTCGCCGACGTCCTGAGTCCTGGCGGCCGGAAACCGGCTCAACGGATCTTTCCTAACGATATCCATGGCCACCCCTCACCCGAATATTTTCGGCTTCTGCGCATTTTTTGGCCGAAAGCTGCGCTGCCAGAGTAGCGCAGCATTGCCCGCTGGTGAACTGTACATCCGGCAGTTCAGTCAAAGAGAGTACTACGCGTCCCAATTCGATCCCGAGAGGTAATGCATCGATCGACATGATCGAGGTCGATCCCAACTTTGGCGACGAAATCGTCGCATTTCGCCATTACGGCACGATGACGGAACGCGAGTTCACCGATCTTGCCGCAACCGTCTCCCATTCCGCGCCCCATGGTGCCGGGCTGCTCCGCCTTGACTGGCTCGGTATCGAGCGTTGGGCGTTCACAGCCCCGCAGCCCAAGACGCTGGCGGCGTGGGGCAAGGCCGCCCGGTCAGTGAAGCGCGCCGCAATCGTCCACGATCAGCACCTGAATCGACAGGCGGCGTGGCTCGGCGCAGTCCTGCGCAAAGAAGGAGTCAGTGTCAGGTCCTGGCCGCCGCAGCGGGCGGTAGCCGCCACAGCCTGGCTGCGAGCGGCACGGTCGCTCGGCGGCTCGTACCCAGAAGATTCAGTATAGTCGAAAGACTATTGTCGATGATTTTTGCATTCCAGGGCCTAGCAATGCACTCCGTGAGTAGTCCCATTTGGCGATGGCGTGCATCGTTCGGGCCACAACGAAGTCATTGACTATCGTCTTAAGCAGCAAATGCTGCGCGTGTTCGCAGCCGTAATAAAGGAGTGCGCCGTGAGTAAGATGACCACCAGACGAAACTTTGTTCTGGCCTCGTCCGCCATCGCTGTGGCTGTGGGATCGACAAGGCCAAGGCTGGCGCAAGCGGCCGACGACATGGCAGATTTCCTGTTCGTCCAGACCGCCGATGCGATGACCTATGACAAGGCAACGAACAAGCTGACGCTGGTGGATGTTGCCGGCTCCACCTTGTTCTTTTCGGATCGCCCCGAGCGCGTTGCCGGGAACATGAAGACCGCGGCCTTCATCCCGTTCTGGAGCAAGGGCAAGGACAGCTTTCTCTCCGATCCGCCGAACGCCGACTTGTCGATCCTCGAGGGAGACCAACTCAAGCAGGTCGTGGTCGTCCTGAAGAATCCTGCGCTGGACGGCAATAACCTTTCCTACGCGGTCCAGGTGATCGATGGTGAGATGCCCGACAAGGGGTCCGAGGTGTCGGTGTTCATCGATGTCATCGGCATGCCGCTGACACCGCTGTCCTATGCCGGCGTTGCGAGGCGCTCCTTCAGGCGGGCAGTGTTGTACTAGCCAGCGTCAGCAACGGAGCGCAGGGCGCCATCTTTGTGCCGAGTCGCATACGCCCGCTACGACTCGAAGAGGAGGAGGTTCGATGTCTAGGTCTAACCATAAGCATTTCTTGCTCGCGACCGCGCTCGGTGCTGTCTTTGCTGTCAGCGCGACTGCGGCATCGGCCCAGCAGGTCACCGGAACGCCCGGCTCGCCCGAGGCTACCACGACCATCGATGGCAGATACCTGCCGAATCCGCTACCGGCGTTCGAGGGCGACATCCAGACCAATGCCGCACAGTCGAAGCCCTCCTGGCCGGCGCGCATCGTCCCGCCGGAGGGTGCGCCGAACATCCTCCTGATCATGACCGACGACGTGGGCTTCTCGGCGCCGTCAACCTTTGGCGGCGTGATCCCGACGCCGGCCCTCGACCGCATCGCCAACGAAGGCCTCCGCTACACTAGGATGCACACCACCGCGCTCTGCTCGCCGACGCGAGCAGCGCTACTTACCGGGCGCAATCACCACTCGGTGGCGACCGGCGTCGTCGTCGACCAGGCGACCGGCTATCCGGGCTACGACAGCGTCATACCGCGCGACGCCGTGGCCATCGGCGAGATCCTCCGGCAGAACGGCTACGACACATCGTGGTACGGCAAGGATCACAACGTGCCGCAGTGGGAAGGCAGCCAGGCCGGCCCCTTCCACAACTGGCCGACCGGAGCCGTCAAGGGATTTGACTACTACTACGGCTTCATCGGCGACGACACCAGCCACTGGCAGCCGAACAACCTGTTTCGCAACACCACGCCGATCGAGCCCTATCTCGGCAATTCCGGCTGGAACTTGATCACCGCTATGGCCGACGAGGCGATCGGGCGGATCAAGATGCTGAACGAAGTGCAGCCCGACCGGCCGTTCATGATCTACTACGCGCCCGGCGGAACCCATGCGCCGCACCATCCGACACCGGAATGGGTGGACAAGATCAGGGATAGGCACCTGTTTGACGATGGGTGGAACAAGCTCCGGGACACGATCTTCGCCTACCAGAAGAAGCTTGGCGTGATACCTGAGAGCGCCGAACTCACCGCCTGGCCGGGCACCATCCCAGAGTGGGATTCGCTCTCCGCCGACGAGAAAAAGCTTTTTATCCGCCAGGCCGAGATCTACGCGGCCTACCTCGCCTACACCGACCACGAGATCGGTCGCGTGATCCAGGCGGTCGAGGATGCCGGCAAGCTCGACAATACGCTGATCATCTACATCAGCGGCGACAACGGCTCGAGCCCGGAAGGCACGCTCAACGGGCTGTTCAACGAGTTCGCCGTTGCGAATGCCGTGAACCCGACGGTCGAACAGAACATGAAATTCTACGACGAGTGGGGCACCGACCAGACCTACCCGCACTACGCGGTGGGCTGGGCCTTGGCCTGGGATACTCCGTACCAATGGACCAAGGAGGTCGCCTCCCATTTCGGCGGCACGCGCAACGGCATGGCGATATCCTGGCCCGCGCGCATCAAGGACGCAGGCGGCATCCGCAACCAGTTCCATCATGTGATCGACGTCGTGCCGACCATCCTGGAGGCGGCCGGCTTGCCGCAGCCGGTTTCGGTCAACGGCGTCGCGCAGCGACCAATCGAAGGCGTCAGCATGGCCTACACCTTCGACAACGCCAACGCGCCAGACCGGCGGACGACGCAGTATTTCGAGATGTTCGGCTCCCGGGCCATTTATCACGACGGCTGGATCGCTTCGGCCCCGCCTACCGGCGCGCCATGGATCCTGACTCTCGATGCGCCACCGGCGGATGTCATGAACGGCTTCACGTGGGAGCTCTATGACACCAACAAGGACTGGACGCAGGCGCACGACCTGGCCGCCGAGATGCCGGACAAGCTTCGTGACATGCAGCAGCTCTTCATCATGGAGGCGGCCAAGTACCGCGTCTTCCCGCTCGACGACAGGCGCCTTCAGAGATTTATCTCCGAGAAGCCTAGCTACTCGCCCAGCCGTACCGAGTTCACCTATTCGGGGACCATCATGAACGTTCCGTTCCCGGATACCGGGACCGCGCCGAGCCTGCTCAACCGGTCCTACACGGTCACTGCGGAGATCGAGGTTTCCAAGGGTGGCGCCGAAGGCGTGCTTATGACCGACGGCGGCCGGTTCGCCGGCTACGGCTTCTATGTACTGAAGGGCGTGCCTGTGTTCACATGGAACCTGATCGATCTCGAACGGGTGAAGTGGCAGAGCAAGGAGGCGCTCGCAGCCGGCAAGCACACGGTTGAGTTCGACTGGAAGTACGACGGCCCGGGCCTCGGCAAAGGCGGCACGGGCACGCTGAAGGTGGACGGCGTGGTGGTCGACAGCCACCCCATGCCGAAGAGCCTGCCGATCTCCACTGCCTGGGACGAGACGTTCAACGTCGGCATCGACACCGGCACGCCGGTGGACGACGCTGACTACCAGGTGCCGTTCCCGTTCACCGGCAAGATCGACAGGCTGACGGTCAAACTTGGATCGTCTGGGAGGTAGCACGCCGACAGGGCAAGCAGGGAATATCAGCGCCTGTTGAACCCAACAGACGCTGTTGTTTCCATTGGCCGCCAAGCATCAAAGATAGTGACGGGCCATCGGCGCCAATGCCAGCGGACGACTATTTGCCTTCAGCGACGATTGTAGGAGGACTCATGAAACGTTACGTCTCATCGCTGCTTGCTGGCGCCGCCTTGGCGGTATCGGCAACGCTGGCCCATGCGCAGTCTGGCCAGCCCAACATCCTCGTCATCATGGGCGATGACGTGGGCACCTGGAATCTCAGCGCCTATCACCGCGGGATGATGGGCGGCAGCACGCCCAATCTCGACCGCATTGCGAAGGAAGGCGCGCTTTTTACGGACTATTACGCTCAGCAATCCTGCACCGCGGGCCGGGCCGCGTTCATCCTCGGGCAGACGCCGTTTCGAACGGGCCTGCTCAAGGTCGGCCTGCCGGCCGCCAAGCAGGGTCTACAGGACAAGGATCCGACGATCGCCGAGCTGCTGAAGCCCTTGGGCTATGCGACCGGACAGATCGGGAAGAACCACCTCGGCGACCGCAATGAGTTCTTGCCCACGGTGCACGGCTTCGACGAGTTTTACGGCATACTCTACCACCTGAACGCCATGGAGGAGCCATTCGAAAACGACTACCCCAAGGACGCTGCCTTCCGCGCATAGTTCGGCCCGCGCAACATCTTGGACAGCAAGGCGACGGACCAGGATGATGCCACTGTCGATCCGCGCTGGGGCAAGGTCGGCAAGCAGACGATCGTCGACAGCGGTCCGCTGCCGCCGCATCCCGGAATGGACCCTGCCGCCAAGGTCAGCATGGAAACCGTCGAACCCGAGTTGGTGCGCCGCTCGCTCGACTTCATCGACCGCTCGGTGAAAGACAATAAGCCGTTCTTTCTCTGGCACAACAGCACACGCATGCACGTGTGGACGCACCTTTCCGACCAATGGGACGGAAAGAGCGGTCATGGCCTGTATGCGGACGGCATGATGGAACTCGACTGGGAGGTCGGCGAGCTGCTCAAGAAGCTCGACGAACTCAACGTCGCCGACAACACGATCGTGCTCTTCACCAGCGACAACGGGCCCGAGGTGTTCACCTGGCCGGACGGCGGCAACCAGCCGTTCAGGGGCGAGAAAGGCACCACCTTCGAAGGCGGCTTCCGCGTGCCGCTCGTGGTGCGCTGGCCAGGCGCCATCAAGCCGGGCACGATCGTTAACGACATCATGGCACATGAGGACTGGATGCCGACGCTTGTCGCCGCTGCCGGCGATCCGGGCGTGAAGGAAAAGCTGCTGAAGGGCATGGAGGTGGGCGGCAAGACCTTCAAGAACCACCTCGATGGCTATAACTTCCTGCCTTACTTCAAGGGTGAGGTTGCCACGTCGCCACGCCACGAGTTCTTCTATTTCACCGACGGCGGAGAGCTCAACGCCCTGCGCTACGATGACTGGAAGGTCAGCTTCAAGACGGTTGAAGGCAACCTTTTCAACGGCCACGAGGCAAGCACGAACGCGCCGCTTGTCACCAATCTGCGGCAGGATCCGTGGGAGCGCTACCAGTCCGAATCGATGCTGTACGGCAAATGGTGGGGCGAGAAGATGTGGACCTTCCTTCCCGCGACCACGATCGTCGGCCAGTTCCTCGAGTCGTTCAAGGAATACCCGCCGAGCTCGCCTCCCTCGAACTTCGGCGTCGACAAGGCGCTGGCGGCGCTGGAGCAGGGTTCCCGCGGCGCCGGAAAGTAGCCAGCCTTGGCAAGTCACTCTCCATTTCCGGGCATGGTCTGGATACCCGGCGGGGCGTTCCTGATGGGTCGGACAGCCACTATCCAGAGGAAGCGCCGGCGCACCGCGTGTGTGTCGGCGGCTTCTGGATGGAGGTATCGGCCGTAACCAATCGCGACTTCGATCGCTTCGTCACCACGACTAGTTACGTGACGCTGGCCGAGCGGCCGGCCAATCCGGACGACTATCCCGGCGCCAGACCCGAGATGCTCGTTCCGTACTCGACCAAGTTCAACAAGCCGGCCGGGCCGGTGTGGACATGAGCAACCACTACAACTGGTGGGCCTATGTGACGGGAGCCAACTGGAGCCGTCCGCGCGGGCCGGCGAGTTCGATCGGCAAGCTAATGGACCATTCGGTGGTCCATGTCGCCTATGAGGATGCCGAAGCCTCCGCCAGATGGGCAGGCCGAATTGTCCTGTCTGCCAGCCGCGCTCTAGCCTCGTTTTCGTTCGCCGCGTCGAGGCGACAATCCCACGTCCTGAAATCTGAGCCACGTACACGGTCAACATCGATGCCTTTCTCAGAGAGGTCAGGCCGAGTTCGGATGACGTGGACAGGACCGCGCAGCTCTATGGCGTGTCCCTCACCGCCTCCAAGGGGGCCTTGCTCTTTTTCAGGGTTTGGTTTGCCTGATGAGCAGCGGCCGCAGTCTCCCCGCCACCCTCGACGTGAACGGTGGGAACCGCGATCTTGATACCGTTTTCCGCGAATGCCGCCTTGATCATCATGAGTGCGCGCCGCTTGATGCCGAATTGGGTCCCGGGCTTCGTCATCAACTTCATCCTGAGAACGATCGCATAGTCCCCGAAACTGTCGATGCCCTGCATCTTGAGCGGTTCGATCGTGTCGGCCGCAAATTCAGGATCGGCTGCCAGTTCCTGGCCGATCTTCTTGATGAGCTTGCGCGCCAGATCCACGTCGGAATCGTAGGTAACGTTGATCATCATCTTGTCGAGCACCCAATCCCTGCTCATGTTCTGGACCGCCCCGAGCTCACCGAATGGGACGGTGTAGACGGGGCCGCGATGATGTCGCAGACGCACCGAACGCAGGCTGAAGGATTCGACCGTGCCTTTGTAGCTGCCGCTCTGGATGTATTCACCGACCCGGAAGGCGTCGTCCATCATGAAGAAGACGCCGCTCAGCACATCTTTGACCAGGGTCTGCGAGCCGAAGCCGATGGCGACGCCGAAAATTCCGGCACCCGCAATCAGCGGCGCAATCTGCACGCCGAGCCCAGCGAGGATGGTCAGAATGGTGACGGCGACTATGAACACGGCAAGGGCGTTGCGAAAAATCGGCAACAGCGTGCGAAGCCGGCCGCTGCGAGCCAGTTCATCGGCGCTGCTCCCATCCGCCGGCGCGAGGTTCATGTGATATTCGATCAATGCCTTCGACAGTTGCCAGAGCATGTCGGCGATCAGCAAAATGATGATGCCGTTGAACAGCCCGGCTATCAGGAAGCCGCCGGTCTCGCTGCCGGCGAAAGTTGCGGCCCTGAGCCGCCAGATATAGGCGAGCCATGCGACCGCCGCGGCAATGACCGCCGCCCTGGCGCCCCTGACAATGAGCACGTTGAGTACGACGCCCATCGCGCCGCTGCGCTTCCACCTGCCGGCGAAGGCCTGTGCCGCGGCGCCGACGCCGCGCAAGGCTGTCGGCAGCACCAGGGCGAAAATCCCAAGCCACAGGACGCCGAGCAGGCCGGCGACCCAAGCCCCCCAGAGCACGATCAGGAACAAGGTGAGAAACGATTGCTTGACCAGAGAGCCTCGCCCGTCGGGCCGTTGCCAGACGACGTCGATTGCGGTCGCCAGAATGCCAAGCCCGAACAGGAAGGCGGCGAGCTCTGCAACCTCTCGAGAGAAGCCCAGGCCAGGCATGAGGCTGGCGATCGCCCAGCCGAACAACAGGAACCCGGCCACAAGGCTGACTCGCCAACGCCAGAAACGGGTCGAAGCTTCGCTTTCGAAAAGCGGAGTCGGCCTGTCCGAGGGGTCGCTCGTCGCACCGCCGAACGCAAACAGCAATCGGGCGGCCGCGCGAACGACACGGAACGCGATGAACGCAAGAAGCAGGGTCAGAATGATCCTGCGGAGTAAGGGTGGCCATCCGAATGCCAAGAACGAACCGGCGCTGGCGAGCGCAAAAGTCAGCAGGGCGACAGTGTCGAAGAGGATCGCTTGTCCTGCGTCTTCCTGAGCAATCGCGCTCCTCGTCCTGGCGAGCGCTCGTCGGACCGCCCACTCGGCTCCGAAACCGACCGCGATCAAGACCGCCAGGATGCCCATAACCAGCCCTGGCCTGCCGGAGTTCACGTCATGCGAGACAACGTCGGCGGCGCGCGACAGTTCTTCCGGCAGGCGCGGGATCGCGGCGCCGAGCGCACCGATACGGGCACGAATACCCGCCTCCAGGCTCAAGATGTCCTCGGAAATGGACAGGCCGGGCTCGCCCGTGGCCGCTGGAACCTTTCCCTCGAGCCATGCCTTTAGTTCCGGATCGGACAAAAGCTCGAGGAACTGCTTTGCCTTTTCGGGCGGAAGGTCGGGGGAAGGCTGTTGAGCGAGCGAAGTTCCCTGCAAGAGCGCTAGCAAGAGCACGACGACAACTGGCAAGAACCCGAGCCGTAGCTTGTTCTTCATGAGCGCCTCGAGTTTTGAATGCCGCAGCTGCACATATTGGCTCCTCGCCCTTTTATGGTGTTCTGGCTGCATGCTACGTCTCCGGGGAGAGTGGCTGCAAGCGAAAGGCGTAGTCAAAATCCATCGGAATCTTCGACGCCCAGTGCCCGGTACCCGATGATCGATGAGACAGCAAAGGGCGGGCCAGTCAGCGTCGTCATCGAAACCGCTGGCAGCGGCACCAGAACCTTGACCATTGGAGACCCTCTGGTCGTTTGGGCGGCTACGATCAGTTCACGTAGACGACGACGTAACGGCCGCCATAGGGCTGGTAGTATGTCCCGCCGCACTGCCAAACCGTAGCACCGTTGATGTTGGTTCTAACGCAGGCAGGGGGGAGCGCCGCCACGTATATCGTCGAGCGGCGAACCACCCGGCGCGTTGTGCGCCGCGCAACGCCGGCGACGCTGCCGGGCGTAAGCGGCCTGCCGACGCGCGCTTCCGCGCTGGAGACGATCGAACCTGCCGGAATGAAGTAACCGCCCATCAGGCCATCGGTTACAAGAAACGCCGTCATAACAGCGGCGACCAAGAGATGATTGCGGAACATGCGCTGCGCGTTCATTTGCTGCCCTCCAGCACAAGTTCGCCGACCTCGTCGGAGTCTATCCGTTCCAGCTTTTTCGCGTTGGCCGGAGGCTTGAACGAAAACAGCTTGGCGTCGACCTTACCGGCTTTCCAGTTGCTGAATCGCAACGAATATTGCGGTGCGCCCGTCACCCATTTGGTGGTGATCACATATTTGACAGGCAGTCTCTGGGCGCCTTTGCTGATCCAGATCTGCCAGTCCACGTCGTCATTGCGAAAAGCCAGTTGATCGCATTCAACGCCGCCGACAAAGGCATCGCCGACCAGTCTCCCCGACGTGGTGCCTTCGGTCAAAACGGCATAAGGATCGGTGACTAAAAAGTCGGCGCCCGCAACGTCAAGTCCGGTCGACACCCTGAATTCCTCGACCGCCTCATCAATCGATGCCCCAGGGCTGTCCAACTGCGCATAGACGTTCATGCCCTTGCCGTAGAGCGAGATTACCTTGCCATCGAAGGTGAGTTCTACATCGGCAAAAGGGCCTTTGCGGGTCATGCGGAAGCCGCCGCCGCGGGACGCCTGGACGGAGCCGGAAGCGCTGTATTGCAACTTCTGGCCGGCCAGGTCGACGATCTCATGATCGGTGTCATAGTCGACCGTGAACGCCTGCAGGCTTTTGAGTTGGTTCGTCATGGCCATAAGAATACCGTCAGCATCGGCGTCGATGACGTTCTGACTCCACGACGGCGAAACGGAAAGCGCTAGCCCGATTGAGATTGCCGCTATTGCGATAGATCGCGGCCGCGATCTACAGCGGGATTTCAAGACTGCTTGGTTCATGTTTCATCTCCAATCCAGTGTTCGTCCAGTGTTCGGCGATTTTTATTCGGAAACAGGAGCGTGATCCGGGTTCGCTTCAGCCTGATAGCGAACGCCCGCCGTCAAACCGATCGGTTGGCTACAATCGTCGACCGTAAAGTTTGAGGCGATCGGATTTGACAATTCTTGGCTAGTTCTCTTGTGTCATCCTGGGCCGCCGAAATGTTGCCCGACAGCGGAGTAGAAGACCGAAAACAATCAATGCCTTCTCCTTCCGATGTGACCTGCCGCCATCACCGCGGCGGCCGATTTTCCGATGCTTCAGCCTCCCGTAGAGCAGCTCCTACTGTCGCGGAATGCCTCATCCCTTATGCGCTAGAATGCGCACAGTCTTTTTGATGGTGCCAGTATCAGTATGTAAGTTACGTAGTCGGACTGTTGCTGGCGAAGCTGCATCAGGCCTATGCGGTCATCGCCATCGCTTACTACGCAAAAGGCGACTATGATCGGGCAAAGGAGAACGCCGCCAAGGACATAGACCCTTCCATCCGCTTGGCGGATGAACTCGACCCGCATGCTAGGCGGCCGAGCTGACTGACGGGGAGGCCAGCGGGATACTCGAGGGACGAAATCGCGAAATCCAGCTCGCCAAGCATGCCTCAAAGCATGAAAGAAAGTGGAGCTTTGGTGATAATGTGGCTCGAAGGATTGGTTGTTATTTGGGAGCCTGCTCGGTGACTGGGTAGATCAGTCGAGATCGGATTTTCGCGGAGGGCAGCATGAGAGCGATCGAGATATCCCGGCAAAAGTCGCCATTTTTGGCGGTGTGCGTCATGGCCGTGCTGGCATTGGTGTGGTTGGCGGCAATGGGCAGCGCCTCGATGGCGCAGGCGCAGCAAACTTCGACCATGCCGGTGGCGGATGAAAAATTTCAGGCGTTCATCAAGATGCTTGATGATCCCGACATCCGCGCGCGGCTGGACGCCATGGCAGTGCCCCCTGCGGACAAACCAGGTGCGCCAGCCGCCTCGCAGATGGCGGTCTGGGACAGCCTCATTCGCAGCCATCTCGTTGCGTTGCGTAACGCGGTTCCGCGCATCCCGGGCGAGGCCGCAAACGCCGTCCGAATTGTGAGGTCAGAAATCAACAACCGTGGATTCGCCACCATACTTGTTCTCTTCGCAGCCTTGCTGGCGCTTGGCTTCGGAGCGGAGTGGCTATTCAAGCGTGCGGTGAGCGGAGTGAAGCAGCCTGGCTCGGGCCAGGCAGCCGATGCAAGCGCCGCACGCGAGGCCAATCGTGCCGCCCGATTACTCGCGGAACTGGCGCCGCTCGTCGTGTTTTCCCTCGTAAGCGCTGGGGTTTTCCTGGCCTTCGATTGGCCCGCCTTGCTGCGCGTTGTCATCCTGACCTATCTGGTCGCATTCATCGTCGCGCGGGTGGTGATGGCCATCGGCAGTATCCTGCTTGCACCGAATGGCAGCGCCATTCCGGCGGGACAGGAGAAACCGGTCCGGCTTGTTCCGGCGAGCGATGCCGAAGCCCATTTCTGGTATCGCCGGCTGGCCGTTTTCACCGGCTATCTGATGGCCGGATGGGCGACCGTCAGCCTGCTTCCGCACCTGGGCTTTTCGCCGGATGCAACGCGTTTGATCGCCTATCTGCTGGGCATCGGGCTTCTGGTCCTCGCCGTCGAGATGGTCTGGCGGCGTCCAGGCGGCCCAGCGACCACACAGCGCATAAGCACGAGGGAATGGCTCCTTACCATCTACCTGGTTCTCCTCTGGGGGCTCTGGGTCGCCGATCTCAACGGCGCGCTATGGCTCGGCATCTATGCCTTGCTATTGTCAAAGGCGTTGACCATCGCTGGCCATGTGGCAGAGGCGCTGGTGGTCCGGCCGGACAATGCCACCTCGGCGAATTCCGTTCGCACAGTGCTGATCAACCGAGGCGTTCGCGCGCTGGTGATCCTGCTCGCGGTGCTGTGGCTGAGCCTGGTCTGGCGCCTGGACCCAGGTGCAATGGCAGAAGGTAATACCACGATAAACCGCATCGTGCGCGGCCTGTTCCACGGTGTCCTGATCTTGCTGGTTGCCGATCTCATCTGGCAACTGGCGAAAGCCTATATCGGCCGGACGCTGGAACTGGCCGCGGTCGACGACACAAACACGCCGGCTGAGGCGGCACGCCGGAGCCGGCTCAGGACCTTGCTGCCGATCTTCCGCAACATGCTGGCTGTGCTGCTTGCTACTGTGGCCGTTCTCATGGTGCTTTCGGGGCTCGGCGTGCAGATCGCTCCGTTGATCGCCGGCGCGGGTATCTTCGGGGTTGCCATCGGCTTCGGCTCGCAGACCCTGGTCAAGGATGTGCTCAGCGGCGTCTTCTACATGCTCGACGATGCCTTCCGGGTCGGTGAGTACATCGAGAGCGGCAGCTACAAGGGAACCGTCGAGTCCTTCAGCCTACGCTCGGTGAAGCTGCGCCATCATCGCGGCCCGGTGTTCACGGTTCCGTTCGGCGACCTTGGCGCGGTGCAGAACATGAGCCGCGACTGGGTGATCGACAAGTTCAGGATCCGGGTGTCGTTCGACACCGACATCAGGAAGGTGAAGAAGCTCTTGAAGGGTATCGGTGCGGAATTGCTTGCTGATCCTGAACTGGCGCCGGAGATCATCGAGACGGTGAAGATGAAGGGCGTCGAGCAGTTCGGCGACTTCGGCATCGAGCTGAGCTTCGCCTTCATGACCAAGCCCGGTCACCAATTCGGCGTCAGGCGCAAGGCCTACACCATGATCCAGCAGGCGTTCGCAGAGAACGGCATCCATTTTGCCCAGCCCACGGTCCAGGTGGGAACCGATGAGAAGCAGGCGGCCATGGCTGCGGCTAATGTGATATCGCTTGCCCAGCAAAAAGCAGCCCAGCCTGTACAGGGTGAATAGAAAGCGGCGATCATCGAGTCGCGTCGAGAAGCAATGGTTGAAGCAAGGACGTCGGTTGATCTGTTGACTCTTGTAAATGTGCGACTCTGGCGGACCAAGATGTTCACGCACGGATCGCTCAGTGTGAACGCGCCTGGCTCGAAAAAAAGCCGGATTTGGTGAAGAACACGCAGCAGTGGTCTCGTTGCGGTTGCCCGTGCGCAGAACGAAGAGTTCTTCCTTGGCTCATTGAGGAAAGCCGAATCTTGCTTGCGCCGCGAAGCGCTACCTGTTGTCCATCTTCCTGTTATTGGGGGTCGCTGCCTCTGCCACCGCGCAGAACGCCGATCAGCTTCGCAAGATCGACAGCCCGTGCTGCACGGTTGACAACCCCCGCGGTGCCAAACGGGAGGACAGCCTCGATCCACGGCAGCCGCAGATCAGAATCCCGCGCAAGGTGATGAAAGGCGGATCGCATCTTTGCGCGCCCAACTATTGCCGGCGCTACCCCCCGGCCGCGCGGATGGCGCAGCCGATCGATATGTCGACGTGCCATTTAGGTTTCCGCTGCATTGCACGCAGAACGTGACAAATACTGCAAGAAAGGCCCGGCCTAAGGCTTGCCGAGACAGAGACAGACAGGGAGGATCGAAGCATGACGGGCAATGATATTTTGAAGGTCGGCGCTGCGGCGCTGGCGCTGCTGTTTGCCGGGTTTGGCTCGGCGCATCCTGTCTTCGCACAAGAACAGGTCGCGGCTGACGGCAGAAAAGGCGGAGCTTATGCTCATTGAACAGGAAAGTTAGGCCAATAGCTGCCGCTGGCTGAATATCTGCAAGCGTTCCCACTCATCGGCTAGCGCGCAATTGCACGATCAAGTCGGCAAGTTGCGCGTTGTCCGGTTGCTGCCGGGCAAGTTCTTCAGCCAGTCTCAGCGTTTCGGGGTAGCGCCGCAACTTAAGCCCAAATTGAATGGCGGTGCCGAGCAGGTTCGGATCGGCGGAGCCGTTGGTGACCGATTCGCCAAGCATTTGGAATGCATCGCCTGTGCGATCGACCGAGTCGAGAGCTATCGCTAGCGTGGTCCTGTATTGAACATTGGCTGGAGCAAGCCGCACCGAAGCCTCCAACTCGCTTATTGCGCCAGTCATGTTTTTCGCGCGAACCAGCGACAGGGCGTGACCGTATCGGAGCAGCGGATCTTCGGGCGAAACCCTAATGGCCTCAGCGTAGGTACTTTCCGACTTCTCGTTCTGGCCGGTCGCCCTGTAAACTTCGGCCAGATTGGCGTGCGCTCCGGCGAGGCTGCTGTCGAGCGAGATCGCGCGACGCAGCGCAGCCTCCGCGTTATCCGCTTGACGCTGACCCATCAGGAAGAGACCGTACGCGTTCTGTGCTTCAGCCATGTCCGCATTGGCTTGCACATAGGCGCGCAAATCCTCCAGCGCGACGTCGAAGCTGCGGCGCTGGTCACCGAGCAGATCATTCGTCGGCGCATCGCCGAGAGCCGTCACAGCGGCTACCCGAACGGCGCGCGTCTCGTCGGCAAGCAGCTTGCCGATGGCATTGAGCCGCAGTTCAGGCGGCAGGCTGCCGGCAGCCTGTGCCGCACCGAGCCGGACGAGCGGATCGGGGCTTGCTGCCGCGGCAGCCACATCTGCAAAAACGGCATCGCCGCCGAGGCGTCCCATCTCCACGATCGCGCTGCCTTTGACGATGGCCGCCTGTTCCCGGTCGGCGACGAGCGCACGCAAAGCTTCGATAGCTACCGGATCGTTTTGGGCAGCACCTGCGAAGGCATGGGCGATGGTCGGGCGCTCGCGCCAGGCTGCGCCATACCATTTGTCCATCGCTTCCGCCGCCCACTCGTTCGTCTGAGTTGCATGACAAGTCGTGCAGGCGTTCGGAGTGCCGTAGGCTATCGACAGGTCGGGCCGTGGAATGACGAATGAATGGTCGCGCCGCGGGTCGACCTTCATATAGGTGCGCTCGGGCATATGGCAGTTTGCACAGAGGGCGCCCGCGGAACCTGCTGGGTGATGTGTATGCGCGGGCGTGTCAAAATCCCCGCTCGGGTCGAAGTCCGTAAATCGCTCCGGCTTTGTCTCGGTATGGCATTGGGTGCATACGGAGTTGCCCTCCGCTTTCAGGGTCGCCTCGTGTTGTCTGTGGCAGTCGAGGCAGACGACGCCGGCTCTCGCCATCTTGCTGTGCTGGAACGAGCCGTATTCGAACACCTCGTCCAGGATTTGGCCATCTGGAAAGTATAGGTCCGGGCGCAGCAGGCTCGGTGAGAAATGATCGAGAAAAGCCTTTCCTGGCCCGTGACCGCCGAGAAGCTTCGTCCGTCGAGAATGACAGCCCAAGCACACATCCTGGTCAACCGGGGCGAGGCCGAAGTTGGCGAGCGATTGGGAAGTGCCCGCCTCGGCCCAGTCCACATGTTTCGCGCCGCCACCGTGGCATGACTGGCAGCCGATGCTCGTCGCGACATAGGTCGATTTGTACTCGTCGGTCTCCGGCTGAAAATTCGCCTGAGGATCGGTGGAGTGACAGTCGATGCAAGTCCGGTTCCAGCGATAGAAGGGTCCGGTCCAGTGGTAAGTCGTGCCGGGTTTTGCGGGCTTGCCTGTGCCGAGCCAGAGCCATTCCCGTCTGATCGTGTCCCAGGCGATATCGAGCGCTTGCAGCCTGCCGCCGCCTATGTCGACGAGGTACTGCTGCAGCGGTTCGTAAGCGAAGGTGTATTTGACTTGAAACTCGCCCTGCCTGCCGTCCGGTCCCTCGGTCCGAACGAAAAACTGGCTTCCCCGTTTGAAGAAGGTCGTCAGGACGCCGTCATGCTCGTAGCGAGCACCATCGAAGTTCGCGCGCACCGTGCTGTCGTCTGCGACAGCCATAGCCTTGGCATGGTTCGATTTGGCGAAGGCCGCTGCCTGGTCCGCATGGCATGAGACGCATCTTTTTTCGTCGACGAACCCGTCGTGAATGGAGATCTGTGGATCAGATGTGGAACCACTTATTTCTGCAGCCAGACCGGCCCTGGGCGTAGTTATCACAAGCAAGGAGCCCAGCGCTGCTATTGCCAGACTAGCAGCGGCTCGGCCAGGCAAGTTACGGTCATTCATGACGGGCTTCGCTCGGTTGGCATGAGCACGCTGTAATGCCAATCACCAGCTAGGACGGGTGATGGGGCAGGCGCTCGAACGAGCGTCTAGAAAGAATGGGCATAGCTTAGTTCGAAGCCTATCGTGTCCGGGTTCCAGTCCTTCCAGTTATACTGGACCTTGCTCGAAACTGAATTGTGCTCGTCCAGTTTAAAAGTGAAGCCGGTCGCAAGCTGCGGCGTTAGGTAGTCGTCATCGACATCGAATGCATCGCGGTATCGAAACGCAATGGCATTCCAGGCCACTGTGTTGTTGAGCTTTATATCAGCCTCTGTGCGCAGCACATAGTATGCAATGTCGTCGCCGTCCCCCGATACCTGCATCCGTGCGCCAACCCCGACGCTGCCCATGACAGAGACTATATCGTTGAAATGAACTCGATAGCCTGCCGTAGTTTCGAGGTTTGCGGTCGCGGAATTGCTGAAGGCAGTGTCGGAATATTGGACCGAGGCACCCAGAATGACGCCGACATCAAACGTGTGCGACGCGCTGACATCGACCTTGGTGCTTTGCGGAACGCTAAGGTCCTGTTCCTGCCGGTCGGACGTCACCGATATTCCCAGGGACGTACTTTCTGCCATCGCGTCGGATGTTGCGCCCAACACTGCCAGCACCGTCAAAATCCTGATAGTTCTCGCCTCCCGAGGATGCTCAACGACAAGCGGGACGCGCATTCGAGCATGTTGGTTCACGTTAGGCTCGCACTCAGTTTGCCACGCCCAAATTGATGAGCTGCACACGCCTGTTCACCGCAATTGCGGATCTCGTTGTTGCCGAGATTGAGGCCCCTGCAATATTTCTTGATGTCTGCGCCGCAGTCTTTGGCAAATACCGTGATGGCGTCGCCATAGCTGATCGTTTGCGCTCGCCCAGGGCCGGCGAGCGCAAAGGAGGCCATCAGGATCAGACCGCTGAAAATCATTTTGTAAACCGTGCTCAGCGTCCTTGTTGCAGATTGTCTCAATAGCACGGGGGGTAAGGATAATATCCGCAGTACGGCGGATATGCGTATGGGGCGGCGGCCCCGACAGCGGCGCCAACAGCGGCTCCGGCAACTGCGGCCCCCGCCACAGCGCCAGCACCATACCAAGCTCCACGATAGACAGGAGCATGCCAGTATGCGCCACCGTGATAACCGTATCCGCCACCATGCCAGACCGCGCCGCCGTAGCCGCCCACATGGGCGAATCCGCCACCGCCCGGTCCGCGAAACGCGAAGGCGTCAATGAAAAGTGCCGCAGGCCCGCTCGCATTGTTGAGACTGCCTTCCAGAACGACAACGTCGAACGTCAGCGTGTTCCCCTCAAGTTTCGGCGCTTTGAGCGTAACCACGGCATCATCCACCTCCGAGCCGTCTCCCCCAAGAACTGAGACCGTTGCGTTCGGCGGGTCGACGGCGAAGCTGTCCTTGCCCTCATCCCACTGCATAATGAACTGCTCGGTCGCAACATGACCGGCGGCCCGCACCGGCCGATCGGCAAAGACGATTGAGTTTTTCGAAACGCCGGTCAGGACGAGCTTGCCGCCGTCGAGCGTGGCGCCCTGCGCATTGATGACGGCGAGCGACGGAATCGGACCGGTCGGAGTAGCCTGGCCGATGGTCTTTTGCAGTGGCACGTGCGGCTTCCCTGCGGAATCCTGTGCCATTGCGCCGGCAGTTGCCAAAGCCAGGCCGCCTGCGAGGGCTATCGTGGTCATGATGCGATTGACGTTCATAGAATTATCCTCTCGTCTAAGTGGCGGAATCCAAGCGTTCACACGCTGGCTCTAGTTTCCCGGAAAGATCTGCTTCCAGTCGGCCTTCATGTCCACGATCGTCCATTTGTTGATGGCGGCGGCGTCGAGAGCCAGGTCGAGATGGCCGAACTCGCTTTTCCGGTCGTAGGCATATTCGCGCTCTGCGTCGGTGTGATGAACGATCAAGCCGAAGCGTGCGCCGTCGGTAAGCGTCGTCCATTGCAGCATTTCGAGGTCACCGTCCGAGTTGCCGAAAGCCGCGATTGGCCTGCGGCCGATATGCTGCTGGATGCCAACCGGCTTGCCGGTCTTGTCGTCGATGAAGTTGACCTCAGGCAGCCGAAACAGCGTCGGCGCGCCGTCTTTCATCGCGAACTTCGTCTTGATCGAAGAGCCGACCACCTGTTCCGGCGGAACGCCGTAAACCTTTTCCGTCCAGGGGCGCATGAACTCGATGCCGCCGCCAGACACGATGAAGGTTTTGAACCCGTTGGCCCGCAGATAGGCGAGAAGTTCGAGCATCGGCTGGTAGACCAACTCGGTATAAGGCTTCTTGAAGCGTGGATCGCGCGCGTTGGCGATCCAGTCGGTCACGATTGTCTGGAATTGCGTGACGGTCATGCCGGCGTGGGTCGCCATGATGAGTTCCACCAGGCCCTTTTCACCGGCTGCTGCGAGCGCCTTCATGTCGCCTTCGAGCACGGCCTGAAACGGCTGGGTGGTCGCCCATTCGGGATGACTTGGCGCCTCGGCTTTTACACGGTCGAGCGCGAAGGCGAGTTGCACATACATCGGATGTTCGACCCACAGCGTGCCGTCATTGTCGAACACCGCGATGCGTTCGGGCTCCGGCACGAAGTCGGGCGAACCCTCCTTGCTCACCTTCTCGACGAACTCGACGATCGCAGCCTTCGGCGCGGTGTCGTTCCAAGACGGCAGCGGGTCGGACTGGGCAAGCGCAACGGCCGGAGTCAGTAAGCCAATTATGAAAAGCAGAGCTTTCATAGCCATCTCCTCAGAAGCTAGCGAGTTGCTTGGCTGCCGTTCCGAAGTTGCCAAGCTGATAAACCGACACCGCCGCCGGCGAGAACGTGAAAGCATCGAACGGTTCGGCGACCATCTTCCTAAGATAATCCGGGGGGGCCAGGCCTACGGTGACGTGGGGCACGAGTTTTTTGCCGCTTGAGTCCGGCACATAGCGAGTCACATAGTCAATCGTTGGCTGGTTGATGTCGGGGTCTTCCGGCGTGGTGAAGAACGCAGCAGATGTCCCTGTATCGACGATAAAGGGGGCAACTGCGTCAATCAGTTCCTGTTGGAACTGGATGAGTTGGTCGGTCGGCTCGATCAAAATCACGGTCACACCGGCCTTATCCCAGACGACATAGTCATATTTGAACGCCTTTAGCGTCCATCCGGCTGGCTTCTCCCCGGCCACTACATCGCCGACGGCAGCGTAGACTTTGTCGAGGGCGTCCGTCCGGACGAACCGCTGTAGCATTGTGATGTGCGGGCTGTGCGTTGCATCTAATGGGTAGCCCTGCGGGAAAACCTTGCGCAGGTTGGCATTAGCAGCCTCCGCGTGCTGGATCATCGTTGCGTCCGGTTCCAGCGCGATGTCGATGGCCGTGACGGGATTTTCCTGTGCTGTCCCGGAGCCAAGCATCAATCCGAAACAAGCTACAAGCACTGCCAAGCGTTTCGAATATCCGCGTCGTTTTTCGGCTGAATGAACCGAGATGTTACTCATGGCGGCTGTCTCCTCATGCGTAAGTGGCTGGCGGGGCCACGGTCGGTGGTGGACATCAAGCGTGTAGCCACCATGGCGGGCGGCCCGGGAAAGCCGCCCGCCATAAGCCCTCCCGTTACTTGGCCATCGCTGCTCTAGCCGCCTCGATCTGTGCCTTGACAGCGTCGAGATTGAAGCTCGCGCCCTTCTGCATCGGCGGGAATTCGATCGCGGTCTCGGCCAGCTTCCCCACTTGCTGTTGGACAAACACGAAGCGCCAGAACTGGTACATAAACCACTCGTTGAAGTACCCTTGTGCGCCGTCGAGCGTTCCGTTTGCCGGCGTGCCCAGGCGTTCGAACGGATCGAGGCGAAGGTTCGTGATCGACGGTGCGTCGACGTGCTCCTTGGCTCCGAGCCAACCGTTCGGTTGCTCGATGAAGCGGTATTTGTAGTCATCTATGCGTACGGCGCCGAGTGTGCTTTCTCCAAAATAGAAGATCTCATGCCGAGCCGATGGTCCCTTGCCGGTGATGAGGTCCATTTGGTTGTAGCCGTCGAGATAGTTCTTGTAGGTGCGGTCGCCGATCTGCTTTCCCGCCAGCAGTTCGGCCTTGATGTTGGGGTTGCCTGCGGCGGCCACGAAGGTCGGCAGCCAGTCGAGCCCGGACATGATGCCGTTCTCCACCTTGCCTGCTGCGATCTTGCCCGGCCAGCGAATGAAGGCCGGTACGCGGAAGCCGCCTTCGTAGATCGTGCCCTTCTGCCCCCGGTACGGCGTGTTGCCGCCATCAGGCCATGTGAAGGTCTCGGTGCCATTGTCGGTGGTGAACATGACGATGGTGTTGTCATCAACGCCAAGGTCCTTGAGCTTCTGCATCACCAGGCCGACGTCATCGTCGAGCTGAGCCATACCGGCTTCCTGCAGCGACCAGCCGTTCTCCGAGTTGCGCAAGGCCTCGTATTTGGGCGAAAGATGGGTGATGACGTGCATGCGTGTGGGGTTGAGCCACAAGAAGAAAGGCTTGTTGTCAGCCTTGGCCTTCTCCACGAACTTCAAGGCGTTGTCGCGGATTTCGTCGTCCACTGTTTCCATGCGTTCGGGATAGAGAGTGCCGGCGTCTTCGATCTTCTGCTTGCCGACCTTGCCCCAGCGTGGGTCGACGGTCGGGTCGTCAGTTTCGGTCGCCCAAGTGTGGAGCATGTTGCGCGGCCCCACCTTGTCCAGCAGGTCCTGCGGGTAGTTCGGGTGTGCAGGGTCTTCCATGGCGTCGAGGTGATAGAGGTAACCGAAGAACTCGTCGAAGCCGTGGACGGTCGGCAGGAACTCGTTCAAGTCGCCAAGGTGGTTCTTTCCGAACTGGCCGGTGGTGTAGCCCATGTCTTTCAGGGCAGTCGCGAGAGTGATCGCTTCGGCCGGCAGACCGGTGGTGGCGCCGGCCTGCCCGACGGTGGTCATGCCGGTGCGAATCGGAAGCTCGCCGGTGATAAAGTTCGCCCGGCCAGCCGTGCAGCTCGCCTCGGCGTAATAGTCGGTGAAGAGCATGCCCTCGGCGGCGATCTTGTCGAGGTTGGGCGTGCGGCCCGCCATCACGCCGCGGTGATAGGCGCCGATGTTCCACATGCCGATGTCGTCGCCCATGATGACGACGATGTTCGGTTTTTGCGCGTCCTGCGCATAGGCAACCGATGCCATACCGCCGCAAAGCGCAATTGCGGTCACCCAGGTTGCGATGCCGTAACTCGGAATTCCAGGTCTCATGTTCAGCTCCTCCTGCTGGAAATCTCGCCAACCGCCCGAATTGGAACGATTCCGCGCCCGTGCGCCCCTCGCTTGATCAGTCAGCACACAAGGCTGACGCGACGGTAAATCCGAGCAACGCTTGATGATATTGTCCTTTGGGGAAGTCGATCGGACCGTGCGCCTGTTGGGTGGCGCGCAGCCGGGCTCACGCACGACCGGACGCCCTGGGGCGTCCGGCATTGGCGGGTGCGTCAGTCGTGACCTGTCTTCATGCTCCGGACTTGCGCCATCACTTGCTCCAGATTGTAGCTTGCAGGGTCCTGGAGCGGCGGGAAGGCGATGTAGGTCTCGAGATGCTTCAGCCACAACTGCTGGCCGATGGGCAGGATGTTCCAGTCATAGACGTAGGCGGTGGACGGTGACGCGATGGAGCCGCCCATACCGAAAAGTGTCTTGATCTGCTGTCCGACCGAGGTCTCGAACGGATCGCGCTTGATGTTGACGACCTGGGTCCAGGCAAAGGGCATTACTCCGTTTATGAACCCGGCTGGGTCATCCGAAACCATCGCGAAGTACATCTTCCAGTTCTTGTAGCGGACCGCCGACGGCTCCTTGCCGGAATAGTACAAGAAAGAGTCGCGCGCAGACGGCGCCTTGCCTTCCAGGAAGTCACGCTGATCGATCCCATCGAGTGTGGTCTTGACGACATTCGGATACGTGCCTGCCTCGATCTGTTTCTTCAGCTCGTCGCCCTTGGGGCCGCCGGCGATGTTCACCAACGTCGGCAGCCAGTCGAGCGCCGAGAACATGTCGTTCTTGACGGTGCCGGGCTCGATATGCCCCGGCCAGCGAACGACCAGTGGTGCCCGCATGCCGCCTTCCCAGGTGCTGAGCTTGCCACCCTTGAACGGGGTGGTGCCGCCATCCGGGAAGGTGATCGTCTCGGCTCCGTTGTCGGTGGTGAAGACGACGATGGTGTTGTCGAGCTGGCCCATGTCTTCCAGCTTCTTCAGGACGACGCCGATATTGTCGTCCATCTGCTTCATGCCGGCTTCGTTCATGCCCCAGTCCTTGCCGCCGGGCTCGCCGATCATATTGAGATACTTGTCCGGCAACACCGTCGTGATGTGCATGCGGGCCGGGTTGTACCAGACGAAGAACGGCTTGTTGGTCGTCTTCGGGTCGTTTCGGTCGAGGAAGTCGACGACCTTGGCGGAGATTTCCTCGTCGATGGTCTTTGACCGCTCCAGCGTCAGCGGGCCCTCGTCCTTGCAGGACTGATTTGCCGGGGATCCGTCGGAGGATGTGCACGCGAGCATTGGACGCGGTGGCGTCAGGCAGGTTGTGGTCTTCGGATCGACAGCGCCCGGAACCTCGGCCAGGCCGGGGATCGGTGTATTCATGCAGGGCGGCGCGATCCCCTGCTCGGTTGGGCTCTTGTTGATGTCAGGGAAGCTCACGCCCTGCATGGCGTCGAGGTGATAGAGGTAGCCCCAAAATTCCTGGAACCCGTGTGCGGTCGGCAGGGATTCGGTGGTATCTCCGAGATGGTTCTTGCCGAACTCACCTGTCGAGTAGCCGAGATCATTCAGGAACCTGGCGAGGTGGGGCGTGCCGGCCCGCAGGTAGGACGGGCTTCCGGGAATCTCCGGCAGGACCATGCCGACGCGCACCGGCTGCATGCCGGTGATGAAGGCGGTACGCCCGGCAGTGCAGCTCTGCTCGGCATAGTAGGTCATGAATTTCGCACCTCCCTGGCCGATGCGATCGATGTTGGGCGTTTCGCCGACCATCAGGCCCTGATGATAGATGCTGGGCTGCATCCAGCCGATATCATCGCCCATGATGAACAGGATGTTGGGCTTTTGCGCATCCTGGGCCTGTGCCGGCGCATGCGCGCCCCAAAGGACCGTCGCAGCGGTCAGTATCCCAATGCTGCAGTCAAGGATTCTACGACTCATTTCCCTCTCCTCTGGTTGCTTACGGATAGATGCCTCGCCACCGCCCACGGCACGATTTCGAGCCTGAACGACCTCCCGTCACCAGTCGGAGCGCTCAAGATCACGCTACGGTAGCCCTAGCTAACACATGGTGATATTGTCCTTTGGGGAAGTTGTTCAGGTGCAGATGCGGTAACGCTGCCCGATCTACTTTCCCAGCTAAAAGCTTGGCTTGTGAGGGGGTATCCATCATGCTGTGCGATCCGCCTGTTCGGTCGCGCCGACGCGCCCAGAACGCGGTCAGGTTCCTTGTTGCAATTTTGATTGCGATTTTTCTGGACGGCGGCTCTGCAGCAGCTGAGGTCGTCGGCCGGTCTCCGCGTGTGCTCATCCTCCATCCGTATGACGAGCGACTGCCCGCAAGCTCGATTGCCGGGGAGAACGCCAGAAATCGGCTTATCGAGGCGACGTCCGGCAATGTCGATCTCTTCTCGGAGTTCCTGGACCTCTCGAGGTTTCCCGAGGAAGCCCATATCGACCGCATGGCGCGGTATATGTCCGAGAAATACGTCGGTCATCGCCCGGACGTCGTGATCGCGCTCGGCGAATCGGCAACCCGTTTCATCGTCAATAACCGTGAGGCGATCGCGCCCGACGCAAAGATCGTGTTCTGCGGCTTCGGGCGTGACAGTGCTTCGAAACTCAACTTGCCGGCAGATGTCGTCGGGGCTTTCAGCGAATTCGATATTGCCAAGACGCTCGAATTGGCCCGCGCCCTCCAGCCCGACGCCGAAAATCTTTTCATCATTGGCGGTTCGGCAGCTTTCGATCGCACTTGGCTTGACAGCGCTAGAACCGACCTCGCAGTCGCTTCAAAAGATTACGCAACCACCTACCTGGAAGGTTATTCGATCGATGAATTCGTGGAGCGTGCCTCCCACTTTCCACCGGACAGTATTGTCCTGTTCCTCACCATTCTTGCCGATAGTACAGGCCGCAACTTCCTGCCCAAAGACGCTTTAGCAATAGTGGCGGCGAAGGCCAGTGCGCCGATTTATGGCCCCTATGACACCTACCTTGGTCAAGGTGTCGTAGGCGGAAACTCGGTAACCTTCGAGTCCTTGGGAAACGCGGTCGCCGGCTTGGCTTTGGATGCACTCGCGGGAAAGCCGATCACAGACATCGAAGTGCCGCAAACATTCTTTGCCGACGCAAGGCAGCTAAAGCGATGGGGCCTGTCGGAAAGCGCGCTTCCTGCAGAGACCGCGTTGAGTTTCAGAGAACCTATGCTTTGGGAGCAGCATGGCGATTTGGTCGCGGGAGCCATTGCCCTGGTCGCCTTACAGGCCCTGATCATCACTGGGCTGCTCTTCGAGCGACGCCGGCGTTTCGCCGCCGAAGGTGAATCCAGCCAGCGTCTCCTTGAGCTGGTCCACATGAATCAGTCTGCAACCGCAGGCGCATTGTCGGCATCGATCGCTCACGAACTCAACCAGCCGCTGGGCGCCATTCTCAGCAATGCCGAGGCAGCGGAGATGATACTCAAGGGAAAGACGCCTGATCTGGATCTCATCCAGCAGATTTTGGCTGACATCAGGGACGACGACCAGCGAGCAGGCGATATTATTCTTCGCCTTCGGGGTATGCTGAAGAAAAGGAGTGCGATCGACTGGCAGGAGTTTGACCTCAATGAGGTCGTCGACGGCGCCATTTGTATCTTGCGCGCTGAAGCCGCGAAGAAACAGGTGGCCGTAAGCGCCGAGCAATCCACGGGCAGACTGCCGGTTCGCGCCGACAAGGTTCATCTGCAGCAGGTCATCCTGAATCTCGCGACCAATGCAATGGACGCGATGGTCGAATCGGTAACAGCGAACCGCAAGCTTGTGTTTCAGACGGCGTTACAGGGCGATGCCAGGGTCGAGATGTCGATTTCAGACACCGGCAGGGGCATCCCAAAAGACCATCTCGATAGTATCTTCGCAGCATTCTACACGACAAAGCCAACCGGAACCGGGCTGGGGCTCTCCATCGCTCGCGCGATCGTGGAAACTTACGGTGGAAAGATCTGGGCGGACAATCGCGTCGGCGGCGGCGCGGTGTTCCGCTTCGTCCTGCCGCTCGCGGAGGCCACTTGAACGCCTATGGAACCATTCATTCACATTATCGATGACGACGCATCGTTTCGAACGGCGCTCGGACGTCTCGTCGAAACCTATGGTTTTCGGGTTAGCGGCTACCAGTCGGGCGAGGATTTCCTGGCGCGGCTGCCGGAATCGGAAGCCGGCTGCATCCTTCTTGATCTGCGCATGCCAGGGCTCAGCGGTCCGGAGCTGCAGGAAAGGCTCGTACTGGCGGTCCCGCTGCTACCCATCGTCTTCTTGACGGGCCAAGGCACGATTGCCGCGAGTGTTCAGGCAATGAAGGCAGGTGCCGATGATTTTCTGGAGAAACCCATTTCGTCCCAAATCTTACGTGAGGCGATCGAGCGCGCGCTCGCCAAGAATGAAAAACGGCGCGCCGGACACGATCAGATTCAGGCGCTCCAGACCAAAGTGTTCAGCCTAACGCCACGCGAAATCCAGGTTTTCGATCTGGTCGTTCGCGGCAGGCGTAACAAGCAGGTTGCATACGACCTGAACACCTCCGAGCGCACGGTCAAGGCGCATCGGCACAGCGTCATGGAAAAGTTGGGCGTTACGTCCCTCGCCGAGATGGTATCGATCGCGGAGAGGCTGGGGGCCGTTCGGGCAGCGCAAACAGGCTCAAATCCAACATTCGGTGCTTCCCCAAAGGCCAATATCCAGTGACGTTAACTCGGCCCACAATCTCTCCGTTGATACTCGCACGCGTCGCCCCTTCGAGGAGCCAAATGTGGAAAGCCCGCCACGAACAGTGGCCGTCGTGGAAGACGATCCGAGCATGCGGAGAAGCATCGAACGGTTGTTAAACGCGCACGGTCACCAAACGCATGGATACGCGTCGGCGGAGACGTTTCTTGAATCCGATTTTGCCGGCTCGATCGGCTGCCTGGTGCTCGACATTCACCTCGCCAACATGTCCGGAATCCAGCTGCGGCGCTGGCTTCGCGATTTGGGCTCTAGCTTGCCGATTATCTTCATCACCGCCGTTGACGACGAACCGCTTGAAGCGGAGGCGCGCGACGCGGGCTGCGTGGCCTTTCTTCGCAAGCCTTTCGCAGCCACTTTTTTGCTGTCTGCTATCGATGACGCCTTGTTGGGATTGTCTAACGAATAAGTGACTTCGCGCTGCCGGGAGGCGTTTGCATGAAAGCAATCCAAACCATTCCTACGGGCATCGCCTTTGCCGTCGTATCTGTCTTTTGCGATTTCGCTGCAGCCCAGGACGACAGCCAGGATCTTGCCAAGAAGCTTTCCAATCCGATCGCCTCGCTGATCAGTGTTCCTCTCCAGTTCAACTACGACGAAGGCTTCGGCCCGAATGACGGCGAGAAGGCCGTGCTCAACATCCAGCCGGTTATCCCCGTCTCGCTTAACGACGACTGGAACATGATTTCGCGCACCATCTTGCCTGTTATCTGGCAGAACGACATCGCCGGACCTTCGGGCGAGCAGTCCGGCCTTGGCGATATCACCCAAAGCTTCTTCTCGCCCAAGAACCCGGGGCCGTCGGGCATTGTCTGGGGCGTAGGTCCGGCGTTTCTCATCCCGACCGCGACCGAGGATCTGCTAGGCGGCGGCAAATGGGGCGCCGGTCCGACCGCTGTCGTCCTCAAGCAGATCGACGGCTGGACGTTCGGCGCGCTGGGGGACCACATCTGGTCCTTTGCCGGCGAGGGCGACCGGGCGGATATCAGCTCCACCTTCCTGCAGCCCTTCGTCTCCTACACGACTGCCGACGCGTGGACGTTCGGCGTCAACACGGAAAGCACATACAATTGGGAAACCGAGGACTGGTCGGTTCCAGTGAACTTCACTGTGGCTAAGCTTACCAAGTTTGGCCATCAGCCAGTGAGCTTCACCGCCGGGTGCGCTATTGGACCGAAAGCCCCGACAGCGGCCCGACGGGCTAGGCTTCCGCGGTGCGGTGACGTTCCTCTTTCCCAAATGAGGGCCCGGCGTTAGGCTTGCCGAGACAGAGACAGACAGGGAGGATCGAAGCATGACGGGCAATGACTTGTTGAAGGTCGGCGCTGCGGCGCTGGCGCTGCTGCTTGCCGGGCCTGGCTCGGCGCATTCTGTCTTTGCACAAGAACAGGTCGCGGCGGCTGACGCATCCAGCGATGCGGCGGCCTCGCCGGAGCCGTTGAGCGCGGACGAGATGGAGGTGCTGGTGGCGCGCATCGCGCTCTATCCGGACGAACTGATCGCGGTGATCACGGCTGCTGCACTCTATCCGCTGCAGATCGTCGAGGCGGCGCGGTTCCTTGAGCGGTACGAGAAGGACAAGGGCCTGAAGCCCAAGGACAGCTGGGACGGCTCGGTGGTGTCGCTGCTCAACTATCCGGACATTGTAAAGATGATGAGCGACGACCTCGAATGGACGCAGGCGCTCGGCGACGCCATTGCCTACCAGCAGAAGGACGTGCTGGTTGCCATCCAGCAGCTGCGCGACGAGGCGGTCGCCAAGGGCGTCATCAAGACCGACGATAAGATCCAGGTGGTCAAGGAGAACGACAATTTCGTCATCAAGTCGGCAAGCCCTGACGTGATCTACGTCCCGCAATATCCGCCGCAGATGTTTTATGAGCCGGATTACGTGTGGGAACCGATCCGCTATTATCCCGATCCTTACCCCTACTATTGGTATCCGGGAGCGACCTTTTTCGCCGGGGCTGTGACCGGCGCCATCTGGGCCGCCGCCGTCGACTGGGACGACTGGGGTGTATGGGGCGGTCGCTGGGACGGCAACGACATCGATATCGACTGCAACAATTGCTTCAACAATCGCGACTTCAACGGCAAGATCAACTTCAACGACGTCGACTGGAAGAACATCGACCGCGACAAGATCAACATCAATCGCAACCAGTTCAACAAGTTCGACCAGAACAATATCAAGAACCGCATCGAGAAGGACGGCGACAACGCCATCCGCGACCGCGCACGCGACATCAAGAAGAACGACAAACTCGCCAACAGGGTGCCGGGCAAGACGGCTGCAACGAGAGACATCCGCAAGAGCACGCTGGACGGGCTGAAGGCCAAGCCCGCCAACGTGACCCGCCCCGCCAAGCCCGCCAACATCCAGAAACCTGCGGCCAAGCCTACCGCCAATCGCCCGGCGGCGAAGCCGGCCAAGGTGAGCCGCCCGGCCGGCAAGCCAAAACCTGCGGCAAGGGTCGACAACCGGCCGAAGAAACCGTCGGGGCTTGGCAACGTCGATCGCGGCAAGGCGACCAAGGTCAGCTCCAACCGCGGCCACCAATCGATGGGTGGTGGCCAGCGCGGCGGTGGCGGCCACAAGCAGATCAAGCGCTCCAGTGGCGGACGCCGGCGTTAACGGAACGGGAGGACAGGATCATGATACAGATGTTCAGCACCACCCGTCACACGGGACTTTTGCATACAATCCTTCTCCGCTCTGTCTGCGCCGTGGCGCTTGCAGTGGGCATCATCGCTGTCTCGCAGCCAGCCGCCGCACAGGATGCGCCGGAGGCGCCGGAGATCACCGCCTTTGCGGCCGCCGCCGAGCCGCCCGTCTTCGATACGCCCGAGGCAGCGGTCGAAGCATTTAAGCAGGCCCTCAATGACGCCGGCAACGGTGCGGTTGCGGCCCTTCTCGGCCTCGATGCGGAAAAGCTGAAGGCCGACGAGAACTCGGACGAGACGCTGGCGGCGATCAAGGAGGGGGTGGCCAAGCAGCTTGTCGTCGATGGCGAGGGCGACCGCCGCACGCTGCAGATCGGCGACAAGCTGTGGCCGCTGCCTTTTCCGATCGTCAAGGGCGAGGACGGCAAATGGGCTTTCGACACTTATGCCGGGCTCGAAGAGATCGTGAACCGGTATGTCGGCGAGAACGAGCTCACCGCGATCGAGACGGTGCGCGCCTATGTCGACGCGCAGGAGGACTATGCATCGCAGGACCGCGACGAGGATGGCGTGGAGGAGTTCGCGCAGAAACTGATAAGCTCGGAAGGCGCGACCGACGGGCTCTACTGGCCGACCGACGACATCAACGGCGAGAGTCCGGCCGGTGACGCCGTTAGTGAGGCCGAGCTCGAGGACGCGGCCAAGGGCGAAGGCTATTTCGGCTACAAGTACAAGATTCTGACCGGCCAGGGCGACCATATCGCCGGAGGCGCCTACGACTACGTCATAAACGGCAACATGATCGCCGGCTTCGGCCTCATCGCCTGGCCTGCCAAATACGGCGAAACCGGCGTGAAAACCTTCGCCGTCAACCAGCACGGCGTCGTCTACGAGACCGACCTCGGCCCAACCACCGAGCAGATCGTCAAATACATCGACCGCTTCAACCCGGACGATACCTGGCAGGTCGTGGCCGACTGAGAGAAAGGCGTTCTAGTCTGCGGACGTGCGTGACATCGTGCTGTTTTGGATCGGTCACGGGGGCGGCGTCGAACGGCGTTCCCAGCAGGATTGGCGAGGGAGGAGAGGGGCTCGCATCATGCCAGAAACTGCGTCGGCACGCCGAGAACCGGTCCAGCCTCGGCGAGCTTTTGGTCGAGCGTATGCACCGTAGCGCCATGCTCCGATGCCGTGGCGAGATGCAGCGCGTCACCAGCGCGAAGCCCGAGACTATGCTGATCGACTAACTTTGCCGCCGTGCGGAAATGCCCGCCCGTGACCGGCAGCACGGTGAAGCTCTCGGCGACCAGCTTGTGGAACATCGCGAGCGCTGCTGCACGCTGCTCCAGGTTGATCTGCCCGGTTCGCAGCTTGATCGCCATGGCAGACGACATCTCGGTGATGGTCCAGTCGCTGATCAGAAGCTGCGCCGGATCCTGCTCCGCCAGCCAGCTCTGAACGCGCGGCGTCATCGCTTCATTTGAGAGGGCGGCAACGATCAGCGACGTGTCGAGATAGTGCATCAGTAGCGGTCGCCATCGCGCATCGACCGTACCAGATCGGCAGAACTCTCGGCCTGAGGCGGCATGGTCGTGGTCAAGGATTGCAGGAGGGTCGCGTCGATCCGCTGCCGCGGTCTCGCCACGGCGGTGAGCCGTGCGACCGGTTTACCCCGCCGGGTGATGTCGATCGAATCTCCTGCCTCGACCCGATCCACTAGCTCGCTCAGATGGGCTTTGGCATCTGCCAGGTTGATCACACTCATGTCACGTTCCTGACTATGTAGATGGTCATATAGCGTATTGCGCTTAACACTTCCAGTGAGGGGTTTTCATGCGTCACGTTCTGACCCGGGGCGCCACTCGGCGCAAAGCTAGATCATTGCAGCCGGCTGTTGTGTCGCAGCACCAGGCCGACTGCGCCGAGCAATGCGTCGTTCTCTGTGTGCTTGCCGACAATTATCCGCGTGCGCAGGGCGGGCGCGAGATCGCGGGACTTGATGAGCGTGTGGCGTTCATATGACGCGATCAGCGGTGCCAGGAGAATGTCGCCTGCCAACGCCATGCGGCCACCGATGACGATGAGTGGCGGATTGATCACCGAGCCGATCAGACCAAGACCACGGCCGGCGAAGTCCGCGGTGTCCTCGATCATCCGCAGCGCCCCGACGTCGCCCTGTTCAGCCATCATGATCACCTCGTCCATCGTGACCGGCCGCCGCACGATGCGCGAAATCTGCTCGAGCGGCCGGGCAAAACTCGCATAGAGCTCCAGGCATCCGCGATTGCCGCACCGGCAAAGATCGCCGCCGGGATCGAGGCTGATATGCCCGAATTCGCCAGCGCCGCCGGCGATGCCCGTCACCAGCCGGCCATGCTGGACTATGGCCCCGCCGACGCCGAGATCGATCTTGAACAGCACGAAATCGTCTTGGCCGACGGCCGCGCCCCACATCAGCTCGGCAATGGCGGAGCAGTTGCTCTCGTTGTCGGCGAAAATCGGCTGTTCGAGAACCGGCCCGAACACATCGCGGATGTTGACCCCAGCCCAGGTCGGAACAATACTCGCACGCTGCACCACTCCTTCGCGGCTGACAGGGCCCGAGACGGAAACCCCAACCCCCAGGAGCCCCGCCATCGGCAGACCGTTCTCTTCGTAGCATTGGGCAATTGCTGATTTGGCGAGCCGGGCCGCCTGTTGCGGTTGGTAGTCCAGACCCATGGGGATAGTTTGTTCGGTAATGACAGAATGCGACACGTCGGCGACGACGCACCGCATCTCATCGAGGCCTAGGTGGATTCCGACGCAGGTGCCCGCAGCGGGATTGAGCGTCAAGGTCGCGGCAGGCCTGCCAATGCCCCTGGCCCCGTCATGGTGGGCCGAGGATTCGATCACCATTCCGGACTTTCTCAAGCCATTGAGCGCGGTTGAAACCGTCGATCTCGCCAATCCGGTGATATGCGTGATTTGCGACGCAGAAAGCACGCCGCGCTCACGCAGGCATCGCACGATCAGGCTCTCCGGTGACGCGGAGGGCCTGTCGATCAGCCAATTTCTAAGCGAAGGTTTGTTCATGATGAGCACAAATCACGTTGACTGATAGCTCAAATATGTCATCTTGGAAAGAACGGAGATACGCATCTCCGTCTGCGGCGAGCTCAAATTGCGTCCACAAGCGGTCGATACGAACCGTACATCACATATGGGAGTGAAACGATGGAATACCTGAGGACGGCCGCTGCGGCGTACACCTTTGTTGCGGGAGCTGCGCTCGCAGAGCCCAAGACCAACCTGTTGCATCAATGGGCGACCGGATCGGACGCCCAGGCTATCGCCAAGCTCGGCGAGATGTTTACCGCTAAGGGTGGCACCTGGCAGCAGACCTCCATCGCGGGCCACACGGCCAACACGCTGGCGAAACTGCGCGCCGACGTTATCGCCGGCAATGCACCCCCCGCGGTGCAGCTCAAGGGACCCGAGATCGCCGAATGGAACGAGACCGGCATGACAGCCAATCTCGACGAACTGGCGACAGCGGAAAATTGGGAGAAGGTCGTCGCTCCCGAATTGCTGCCGGTGATGAAGCCGACCGGAAGCTGGGTGGCGGCGCCGATGAACATCCATCGCATCAACTGGCTGTGGGCATCGCCGAAGGTCATGCAGGAAGCAGGCGTCGCCGAGGTGCCGAAGACGTGGGCGGACTTCAACGCCGCCTGCGACAAGATCGTGGCGTCAGGCAAAATCTGCATCTCGCACTCGACTGCCGACTGGACCGATTCGACGGTGTTCGAGGTCGTGGTCTACGGAATGGATCTCGATCTCTTCAAGAAGGCCTTCGTCGAAGGTGACGTCGAGGCGATGCGCAGCGACGGCATGGTCAAGGCCTTCGAACAGTTCCGCACCATGACGACGAAATATATGGACCCCGGCATGAACGGGCGCGACTGGGATACCATGTCGCATCTGGTCGGCCGCGGCGAGGCCGCCTTCCACATCATGGGCGACTGGACGCTCGGCCTGCTCACGGCCGGCGGCTTCAAGGAGGGCACCGACTATGTCTGCGCCCAGGCGCCGACTGACTGGGGCAAGCCGGGCTTCATCCTGAATTCCGACTCGGTCGTGTTCTTCCAGCAGAAGGATCCGGACTACGTCGAGGGGCAGAAACTGCTCGCCAGCACGATCCTGTCGCCTGAGTTCCAGACGATTTTCAATCAGACCAAGGGCTCGATCCCGGCCCGTCTCGACGTCGATCTTTCGAACGGCTTCAATCCTTGCCAGCAGCTTTCCCAGAAGGACCTGCAGGCGTCGATCGATGGCGGCACGCTTGTCCGTTCGATGGCGCATAACATGACGATCCCGCAGAAGGTGCGCGGCGCGATCATGGATACCGTCACCGAATTCGTGGCGACGCCGGACATGACCGCGCAGGACGCAGCTAGTGCGATGGCTGATGCGGCCGAAGCGCAGATGTGAAGAAGCTGCCGATGATTGGCCCGGCGCGGCACGCCCGGCCTGACTTCGCCGGAGCAGCCGATGTCCACGCATGACCTGACTGTACCGGTTGTGCCTCCCGCAGCCCCGTGGCGGGAGCGCCTGGGCACGATGGTGCCCATTCTGGTGCTGGCGCCGTCGCTTGCAGCGAGTTTCATCTATGTCTTCGTCTTCACGATTTGGACGCTGTATCTCTCGCTCTCCAATTCGTCGCTGATGCCGACCTATGGGTTCGTCGGTCTGGACAATTATGCTTCGCTCTGGGCGAACCGGCGCTGGAACATCGCCTATACGAACCTCTTCCTGTTCAGCGGCTTCTATATTGTCGGCTCGATGGCCATTGGACTGCTTCTGGCGATCCTGATCGACCAGCGCGTTCGCGGCGAGGCGGTTTGGCGCACCATCTTCCTCTATCCGCTGGCAGTCTCCTTCATCGTCACCGGTACGGTGTGGAGCTGGCTCTATAATCCCGTCGACGGCATCCAGGCCTTCGTGCGGGGGCTCGGCTGGACCGACTTCAGCTTCGCCCTGACGGCCAACCGCAACACCGCAATCTATGCGGTGATCATAACCGGTATCTGGCAGTCGTCTGGCTTCGCAATGGCGCTTTTCCTGGCTGGCCTGCGGTCGGTCGATCCGGATCTCATCAAAGCAGCGCAGATCGACGGCGCCTCGGTTTCCCGAACCTATCGGAAGGTCATCCTGCCGACGATCGCCCCGATTTTTCTGGCGGTGGCGGTCATTCAGATCCAGTTCGCCATCAAGACGTTCGACCTGGTGGCGGCGTTGACGCGGGGTGGGCCAGGTGTGTCGACCCGGCGATCTACGTCTACGACCTGATGTTCCAGCGCGGGCAGATCGGCGAGGGTGCCGCTGCGGCGATGATGATGCTCGCCGCCCTTGCGGTTGTGCTGGTGCCTTATTCCGTGTGGATCGTTTGGCGCAGGCGGGCGGAGGGCCGCAATGGCTGACATTGCCCTCAACGCCCGGCATGATCCCGAAGCGGCCGCCGCTACGCGGCGATATTTCTGGAGTCGCTTTCTTATCTATGCGGTGCTGACGCTATTTGCTGTCATCTACCTTGCACCGCTGCTGGTCGTGGTCTTCAACTCGTTGCGGGAGCAGTCCGAGATTGCCCGCAACGGCCTCATCTCCCTGCCGCGCAGCTTCCGCCTCGACGCGTGGAGGGAGGCTTGGGGCACTTATTGCGTCAGCGGCACCTGCGAAGGCATGAAGCGCAATTTCTTCAACTCGCTCTGGATGACGATCCCCGCGACGGTTATCTCCACGCTCCTCGGGGCGATGAACGGCTACGTGCTGTCGAAATGGCGCTTCAAGGGCTCGGAAATTCTGTTCAATCTGATGCTGCTCGGCGTCTTCATGCCCGGCCAGATCTCGCTGATGCCGTGGGCGTTCCTGCTCGGCAAACTCGGGTTGACCAATTCGACGTATGGGCTGGTACTGATACACGTCGTCCAGGGCATCTCGTTCACGACCCTGTTCTGCCGCAACTTCTACGTCAGCATACCGGACGACCTTATCAAGGCGGCACGCATCGACGGCGCCGGCTTCTGGCGGATTTTTCGCAAGATCATCCTGCCCCTGTCGCCGCCGATTTTGATTGTCACCGTCATCTGGCAATTCACAGGTATCTGGAACGAGTATCTGTTCGGCGTCGTCTTCACATCCGGCCAGCGGCAGCCGATTACGGCGGCATTGGTCGCCCTCACTGCCGGCGGCACGACCGCCCGCGCTTACGATGTGATGAGCGCAGCCGTGCTGATCGGCGCGCTGCCGCCGTTGCTGATCTACCTGTTCGGTGGAAAGTACTTCGTGCGCGGCCTGACACAGGGCGCCATCAAATGAGGCATCGCCCATGTCCGCGCTGATGATCCGCGACCTTCACAAGAGCTATGGCGGGCTCGAGATTCTGGCCGGCATCAATCTCGAGGCGCGGACCGGGGAATTCATCGCCCTTGTCGGTCCCTCCGGCTGCGGCAAGTCAACCTTGCTCGCCATGATCGCTGGCCTGGAAACCGTCACGTCGGGCGAGATCTGGATTGGCGACCGGCTGGTGAATTCCGTGCAGCCCAAGGACCGCGACATAGCGATGGTGTTTCAGTCATACGCCCTCTATCCCACGATGACGGTGCGCCAGAACATCACCTTCGGCATGGGAAGCCGAGGCGTGCCCAAAGCGGAGCAAGCGGAAGCCGTAAAGCGGGTTGCCGCACTCCTGCAGATCGAGCAGTTGCTCAAACGCAAGCCTGGGCAGCTGTCGGGTGGGCAGCGGCAGCGCGTTGCGATGGGGCGCGCCCTTGTACGCGACCCGAAGCTGTTTCTGTTCGATGAGCCGCTGTCCAATCTCGACGCCAAGCTGCGCGTGGACATGCGCACCGAAATCAAGAAGCTGCACCACCGCGTCGGCAAGACGACGGTGTACGTTACCCATGATCAGGTCGAAGCGATGACGCTCGCGTCCCGCATTGCGGTGATGAACCAGGGCTCGGTGCAGCAGTTCGATACGCCGAAGCGGATCTATGACCGGCCGACCAACATGTTCGTGGCCGGTTTCATGGGATCGCCGGCGATGAATTTCATCCCCGCCCGGCTTACGGGCTCAACCAGCATCTCGGTACGCGCCGCTGACGGCAGCGACGCTACTCTTGCCCTTGCCGCGCCTTTGCCCGCCGGTGCGCCACAGGACGTGGTGCTCGGTGTTCGGCCGGAACATATCTACCGTTTCACGGCGGACCTGAAGTCGCGCAAACCTGCTGTCGAGTCCATGAAGGCGCCGGTCGAACTGGTCGAGCCGACCGGGGCCGAGACGCTTGCCGTCCTCAGGCTAGGGGACCTGGAGATCACCGGCCGATTCGAGCCGGATGACGCTCCCGTCATGGGCGAGACGATAACGCTTGGCATCGACATGTCGCGCGCCTGTCTGTTCGATCCAACAACCAAGGCGCTTCTGTGATCTGATGTCCATGCAATTTGCGACTTACCCGAGCTTGACCGATCGCGTCGTGCTGATCTCCGGCGGCGCCTCCGGGATCGGGGCCGATATGGTCCGCGCCTTTGCCTCGAATGGCGCCCGTGTGGCCTTTCTCGATGTGCAGGATGGGCCCGCAGAGGCGCTGGTCCGTGAGCTCAGCGGTGCCGGCGGGCGAGCTCCCCTGTACCTCCATTGCGATGTGACCGACGTCGCTGCGCTGCAGGCGTCGGTTGAAGGCGTGTGCGCGCGGCTTGGTCCGGTCGCCGTCCTGGTGAACAACGCTGCCGATGATCAGCGCCATCCCGTTGACGCGGTGACGGCCGAATATTGGGACCGCAGCTTCGACGTCAATCTCCGGCATCACTTCTTCGCTGCGCAGGCGGTACATCCGCATATGAAGGAACTCGGCTTCGGCTCGATCATAAACTTCTCTTCCATCGCCTGGCGTTTCGGCGCGGACCAGATGGTAGCTTATGCCACTGCCAAGGGGGCTGTGGTGGCGCTGACGCGCGCATTGGCGCGGTCGTTCGGATCCGACAACATCCGCGTCAATGCAGTCGAACCCGGTGCCGTCATCACCGAGCGGCAGCGCGAGCTGTGGTTCAAGACGCAGGACGCAATCGACCAGACGGTGCAGCGGCAATTTATCCGCCGCGTCCTCCTGGGCGAGGAGATTGCACGGACCGTGCTCTTCCTTGCAGCCGATGACAGCCGCATGATCACGAAGCAGTCCATCACCGTCGATGCCGGTCTGCGCTGATGCGATCGCTTCCACATCTTTCAACGGGACTGCCAAACTGATGCTTCGCCTCGGTCTCAACCCTTACGGACTGACCTACCATCTCGGCTTGCAGGGGCGCGGTACGCCGCGGCACAATCCGGATGGGGCGGGGCTGGAAGGCTTCATAGCGCTTGCGCAGGAACTCGGCGCACGCACGCTCGAGATCTACGAACCATGGCTGACCGACTTGCCGGACGCCGAGGTCGTCGAGCTGCGCAGGCGTCTGGCCGCGCTCGACCTCGTCCCGGTGGTCAGCGGCGGTCTTATCGTGGCCGGTCCGTTGGACAACGCGTTTCGGGCTGCGCGCCTGCTCGAGGCGACAACGATCCGTATCGCACTGACCCCCGTCCTGTGCGGTGACCGCAACGTCTGGGGTGGGAAATGGAACGAGTTCAACGCGACGATCCGCGCTGCCCTGACGGAATGGGGGCCGCGTGCGGCGGCTGAGGGCCGGGTGCTCGGCATCGAGAACCATCAGGACTTCGGCAGCGACGAACTGGTCGCATTCTGCGAACTCGGCGGGCCCGGTGCCGGCATCACCTACGATACGGGCAACACGTTTCCCGTCGGCGAGGCACCGCTTGCCTTCACGCGGCGGATCGCGCCCTATGTCCGCCATGTCCACCTCAAGGACTATCGCGTGCAGTTCACGGATGAGGGCTATCGTCTGGTCCGCTGCGCGATCGGCGACGGCGCCGTGCCATTCGCCGAACTGGCAGCGATCCTCGCCGAGCACCACGACACGCTGACGGCTGCGCTCGAGCCGGGCGCACTGGAGGCACGCCACGTTCGCTGTCTGACCGACGACTGGTGGAACGGATATGCGCCCAAGACTGCGCGCGAGTTCGCGGCCTGCCTGAGTGCTGCGCGCGTAAACCGCCTTGCGGACGACGCCGACTACCGGACGCCATGGGAGCGCGACGATGACGGTGCGCTCGTTTCGTATGAGCTCGACATGATCCGGCGCAGCGCCGCTAACATGAAGAAGTTCGACTTCATTGCAATGGAGAAATCAGCATGACTGCCCGAGAACTCAGCGGCCTGACTGCCTTCGTGACCGGCTCGGGACGTGGCCTCGGCCGCGTCATGGCCGACCGCCTGGCCGAACTTGGCGCAAACGTCGCGATCCATGATCTCGATTGGACTCGGCCATCACAGTATGGCGAATTCGCAGACCTCGGCGAATCCGCCAGAGGCCTGGAAAAACATGGGACACGGGTAACCGCGGTTACGGGCAACATCGGTGACAGGCAAGCCGTTGCCGAAATGAAGAGGAAGATCGAGGCGGAGCTCGGCGATGTGCATGTTCTGGTCAACTGCGCCGGCGGGGACATTGGCGCCAAAGGGGTTAAGCCCAGTCCCAACAACGCGCTCGACATCGACTATGAAGACATCAAGGTGCTGACCGACAACAATCTCATCGGCACGATGCTGGTCTGCCAGGCGTTCATTCCGCCTATGGTCAAGCGCGGCTCAGGCTCGGTAATCAACATTGCCTCGGCGGCAGCGCATATCGGATGCTCGCCGGAGGTGGTCTACTCCACGCTTAAAGCGGCCGTCGTCCATTATACGCGCTGCCTTGCCAAGGAATTGATCGACGACGGCGTGCGCATCAACGCGGTGAGCCCGGGCGCCACCAAGACGGCACGGTTCCAGGCGAGCCGCGTGGTCGATCCGGAGCGCATGGATTCGAGCAAGAAATCGCTGAACCGCTATGCCGAGCCTGAAGAGATCGCCGAAGCGGTGGCCTTCCTCGCCGGTCCGCGCGCGCGTTTCATCAACGGGCAGGTCATTCGCGTCGACGGCGGTTTCACCATCTTCCCAGGTTAAATCGCGGCCGTTCACACCGCGAACTGTCGGGCTGAGCGCACCCCAATGAGCAGGCCACGACGGCCCATTGCCGAACTTACTTCGTTGATGGGGTTGCGACGTGCTCGCAGAGCCCAGGAATCGACTGTGAAGTTCTGCAACACGTCAATTCTCTTGGCGACACGCTGACGTTACAGCCCGCCTGTATGCACCC
Organism: Mesorhizobium sp. WSM4849; assembly: GCF_055811385.1. NCBI lineage: Bacteria > Pseudomonadati > Pseudomonadota > Alphaproteobacteria > Hyphomicrobiales > Phyllobacteriaceae > Mesorhizobium > Mesorhizobium sp. WSM4849. The sequence goes on along the minus strand of NZ_JBVVPW010000002.1, from coordinate 258,050 downwards.
ACGCAATGGCTCAGATTTGTCGGGGTCGGTCTACTCTGCGCGCTGAGAAGGCGAGATTTCCGGATCGAGGCACTGGGCCACTGCGCGCGCCAGAGCGAACCGCTCCTGTCTACACGTTCAGAGGCGCAATATTAAAGATTGGGGGAACAGATGAGGCAAGAGAACGACTTCGAGAAGTCGGTGCGCACGTTGCGTGCTCGAGCACCTGACGACGCGGCTGAATTGCTTGCCCGAGAATCTCCCGAGTTCATCCGAGACGTATTAAAGTTGTTGCCGGATACGCACGCCCGGAAGGTGGCGGAGCATTTGCCTCCGGATATGAGGCCTATCAAGCCTCATAGCGACGGCAAGGATATCGCGGTCCGCGGATCCGTCGTCGAGTTGATGGACCCGATCCCCGCCAGCGTTCATGTCGGGACGACGGTAGCCGCCGCGGTGGAGGCCGTCAGACGAGCCCAGGTGCCGACCGAGTTGACTTACCTCTACATCACGGACGAGGGCGACAAACTCGTTGGCCTGGTGGTTCTGCGCGATCTGATGCTGAGCGAACCGGCCGCCACGGTAGATCAGATCATGCTGCCGAAACCGTTCGCCCTTCACGTCAATGTGCCTTTGGGCGAAGCCTGCAAGGCGGCGGTACGCCGTCACTACCCCGTCTATCCCGTGGTGGACGTGGAGAACCGGCTGCTCGGGCAGGTTCGCGGCTGGCGGCTGTTCGAGCAGCAAATCATCGAGATTTCTGCCCAGCCTGGCCAGATGGTGGGTGTCCAGAAGGAGGAGCGTTCTTTCACGCCGCTGTTTTCAGCCTTCTTGAACCGTCATCCGTGGCTGCAGCTCAACCTGCTGACGGCCTTCATAGCCGCTTTCGTGGTCGGCTCGTTCGCAGGCACGATCGAGAAGATCGTCGCGTTGGCGGCGTTCCTCCCGGTGTTGGCCGGACAGAGCGGAAACACCGGCTGCCAGGCGCTGGCTATTACGCTGCGTGGCCTCGCCTTAGGGGATGTGGACAAACGACCAAAGCTGCACCTTGTGCTGAGGGAGGGGGCGCTCGGTATCGCCAACGGCTTGCTCGTCGGTCTGGTGGCGGCTGCGGCCATGTGGTTCTACGCTTCACGGCAGCCGGACTCGGCATCCCAGGCGCCCATGCTGGCACTTGTGATCCTGCTGGCCATGTGCGGTTCATGCCTTATGTCCGGAATCTCCGGCGTGCTGATCCCGTTGGGCCTGCGGCGGGTCGGCGCCGATCCGGCCGTGGCTTCGGCGATCTTCCTAACCACCGTGACCGATATCGTCGGCATGGGCCTGATGCTGGGGCTGGCCACTATGTTGGTGCTGTAGTCCGTCGCGCCGCTTGAGCGCCGGGCGCCGTGCTGTGCCGTGCTGGCGATCGGGCGGACCGACTGTACCGAAGACCTTCGGATGAGCCACATTTGACCCTGATGCGTCAGGCGTTGGCCAGATACGTGCAGAATCGCGCAAACAATATTGATCTTGTGGGCTGCGCAATCCACGGCTGATTATGATTTGTCTTAGTTGCCGTTTGTAGCGAATACTTTCTCTGGTCCAGCAACGCTGAAAAGATGTTTGGCCAACCAGCGTAGGAGAAATGCGAATGAATCCGATAGTTTGTTGCGCAGCTGCAACAGCTGCTGAAGACTCGCAAGGTCCCGCGACAGTTCTGTCGCTTTTTTTCGTGGCGGCGTGCTAGATCCGCTGCACTAGTCGGGTTTGGGTGGGTTCTCGGCATGCATTCCTCGTTTTCAATGATCCTCGGCTTCGCCGCGGCGCTGCTTTGTACCGGCATATTGCCGGCCGGCGCACAAGGTCTCTATCCGGCCTATGACGATGCGTTTTCGGCCCGCATTGCCAACCCGACTGACAACGCGACGCTAGCCCAATTCGTCACGGTCGCCGTCAATGCAGGGCAGTACGATCAGGCGATTTCGTCAATCGAGCAGTATCTCATCAGATATCCTCGCGATGCGCGCGCCCGCCTCGCGGCCGGCCGGTTGTACTACAATGTCGGCTCCTATGAATTGGCCCGACGGCAGGTGCAGTACGGCGTCGAGATCGGGGACCTGTCCGCAGATGAGCAGCAGGAAGCCGTTCGCCTGCTCGCCCGCATCGAGCTGGCGTTACGTGGCGTCACCTGGGAGATCGCTCTGACTGGCGGCATGTTCAGCGCATCCACCGATTTTGAGCCGGGCGGGGCCGAAGACGACCGCACCTTCGTCTCGCCCTATGGGCGGGCGGAAGGCTTTGTCCGATGGGACCTCGGCACGCCAAGTGCTGACGCGCTTGTCCTGTCGGGCTCGTTGGCGGCGACAGATCGCTTTTTCACCGAAAACCTCTCGGTTCCCGGAGATGAGGAGACTTTTATCCAAGGCGACGCGGCGATTACCTTGGACAAGGGACTGCCCAACAGTGGCATCGATTCGCTACGGCTGCTGCTTTCCGCGTTCGCCGTCACAGATCGCTTCGACAGCGATATCCACGAGACCGGCGTCGGTCTCAGTGGACGCTTGCTCGTGCGCCCCACGGTCGAGACGACGCTTTTCGCGGGTGGCGGCTACATCGATCTAAGCGCCTCGAAAGGCATCTTCGCCGATAGCGGGGTTTTCTATGAGGCAGGCGGCAGCTACCGCTTCCGCAATGGCCAGGCGCTCGGACTGCGCCTGGTCGGCTCGAATGACTTCGCCTCCGGAGTTGGCGAAATCGGCCGCGGCTACATGGGAGAGGTCCGCTACGGCGGCATAGTGATGGAAGTACCGGACCTTCTCGTATGGTCTCACCAGGTCGCCTTCTCGGCCGGTCACAGCGACACGCCCGACTTGTCCATCGGTATCGGCACGAACATAGACAGCGACTTCTGGCTCATTGCCTCAGAAAGCGATTTTCAGCTCACGGAGTGGCAGAAGATCAGTGCCGACCTCGCCTATCGCGAAACCGACTTCGATATCGCTGGTCGCGACCGAAATTCGTTCGAATTGCTCGTGAGCTACACGTTGACGCTCAACTGAAGGAGGTCGCGATGAGGACCCTATATCGTCAGATCGCCACTTGTATCGCCTGCCTTGCCTTTGCGGCACCATCTGCCGCTGAAACGGTCGGGTCCATGACGGCCTATCAGACCAACATCTTCCGCAATGGCGGCGAGGCGATGTACGTCGGCGCTGGCGTCGCACTCGGCGACCAGCTGCGCAGCAATACCACCGGTCTCGGAATGCTCGTGTTCCAGGACGAGTCGAGCGCCAAGATTGGTCCGAACACCAGGCTGACGATCGATGAATTCGTCTACAATCCGGGCTCCCGGTCAGGAAAGATCGGCATCGGGATGAACAGCGGCCTGGCGCGTTTCTACGGCGGCCAGGTTTCGAAAGGCGGGGACATGCAGGTTGCGACGCCGCACATGGTGCTCGGGGCCAGAGGCGGCATCATCGAAGTGCTTGTGATGGCTGGTCAGACCGTCGGCATACTGCGCGCTGGCCGCATGACCTGCATGATGAATGGCCAAAGGCTCGTGATCACAAACCCGGGCCACGCCTGCACGTCGAACAATGGCAAACTGCTGACCGGCTATGGTGGTATCGACGCCTTCCCGATATTGGACAGCATCGATCGGATAGCCGGCACCGGCCTTCCTGGCGAGCCGGGTCCGGGGCTGAACGTAAGCGCGATTTGTGCGTCAGCACTCGGCAGCTCGCTCAAAGCCTGCAAGTCCGCCGACGGCTCATTGCCAGGATTGGTCATGGACTTCCCTGACAGCCCAACGCCCCCTGTAGGCAGCGGGGTGGATGAGGATGATGACTGCTTTCCCGACTGCCGGTAAGGCCGGCCGACCGGCATGAGCCCCTTGGCTGATTGGCGGCGGGCTGCCAGGCGGAAAATACCTGGTCTTGCGGTCGTACTCTTGCTGCTCGCTTGCCATTTTGCTTTCGATGGGCCGCTGTCGCGTCTGCGCGAGCGCACGTACGACCTCTACCAGTCCCTCGCCCCGCGCCAGGCGACGAGCAATCCTGTTGTAATTGTCTCGATAGACGACGCGAGCCTTAAGGCATATGGGCGATGGCCTTGGAATCGTGGCCTTTTGGCCGATCTGGTCGATGGTATCACCGAGTCTGGTGCCGCCGTGATCGGGCTTGCGCTGGTGCTGCCCGAGGCTGACACCTCTCCTGATGGCATCGCTGGAGACATGCGCCTCGCCCGGGCACTGGCGAAACATCGAACCATGCTCGCCGTCAGCCTGGGCAATGAGGCAACGGTTTCAGAAGCAGAGCCCAAAGCCGGCTGGTCGATCGTAGGGCAAGTACCCGAGACGCTTCCTGGCTTCACCGGTCTGACGGGCTCGCTTGCGGATTTCTCGAGCGCCGCTGCAGGCCTTGGGGTAATTCGCACTTTGACCGATCCCGACGGCGTATTGCGCCATGTGCCGCTGCTCTGGCTTCGAAATACGGATCAAGGCGTGCAGCTTTGGCCTTCTTTCGCAGTGGAACTCCTACGCCTCTACGCCGGAGAGAACAGCTTCGTAGCCCGAATGAATGCCGCCGGGTTTGACGCACTCAGGATGTCCGGCAGCATTGTGCCGCTCGAGCCGCAGGGTAGCATCCGCCTCTGGGAAACCGACACCAATACGCCGCGCATATCTGCCAGCAATGTCCTTTCGGGCCACGGCGATCCTCTGCTGCGGAATGCCATCGCGATTATTGACCTGTCGGCCGTGGGATTGACCCAGTATTTGCCCAGCCCGACGCGTCCGGCGCGACCAGGCGTCGACATCCACGCAGATGCAATCGGCCAGATGCTTGCCGGGCGCTATCTAGTAGAGCCTGCGCAAGCGCGAATGCTCGAGCGGCTCTGGTTTGTCCTCAGTGGCATCGTTTTCATCGGGCTTTCTGGAGTGCTCGCCGAGCGGGTCGTGCTTGGCGCATTCGCTCTGGCGCTCCTGGCAGCCACGCCCTTCGTGTTTGGCGCTCTCGAATACAGCCTGCAGGGTGTGCTCTACGATCCACTGCAGCCGGCGCTTGCGACGATCCTCGTAGCTGGCTTCGAAGGCTATGCCCTCTACAGGCGCAGCGAGCAGCGCCGGTCCACCCTGGCCCGGCAGTTTTCGCAATTTCTGTCGCCCTCCGTGGTGCAGCGCCTGGCAAATTCGGATACCGAAGCGATCCTGTCCGGAGAGAAGCGCGAGATCACAATCCTGCTAAGTGATATACGCGGCTTCACGACGATGAGCGAACAACTCGATGCCCAAGAAATCGGAAAGGTGGTCAACCACTTCCTCGGCCTTGCGACCGATGAGATACTCAAGCGCGATGGGACTATCGATAAGTTCATGGGCGATGCCGTGCTAGCTTTCTGGAACGCGCCGCTTGATCAGCCAGATCATCGCGAGCGCGCGCTCGAAGCGGGGCTCGCCCTGATCGAACGGGTGAAGCGCGAAAACGCCGCGTTCACCGCGCGCAGGCACCCCCCTATCGAAATCGGCGTCGCCATCGAGACTGGCATCTGCTCCGTAGGGAATTTCGGCTCCGAACGGCGCTTCGATTACACCGCGATCGGCTCGCCGGTGAACCGCGCGGCACGGCTCGAGTCAACGACCAAAAAGCTGAGCATCCCCCTGGTGCTTGGTCCCGGATTTGCCCAAGGAGCATCGATGCCGGTTGTCCAGGCGGGCGCCTTTGAACTCCAAGGCTTCAAGGGCGAGGTGCCGGTTTTCACCGTTCCGGAGATACACCCCTCGTCGCAATCTGGCGAGGTCGTGTGATGCTTGGCACCGGTTCAGCTCGCTAACCCAGTGGCAGCCGGCGAGCGAAAGCCAAGGGCGGCGGAAATACGATGGGCTGTCTGGGCTACCTGCCGCCCAGTTCGCTTTTGCTGGTCGGTTTATGCCGATAAGCGGAGGCCCATGACTTCAGCACCAATCTGGACTCCTCGGGCGTCACCACGGGCGAAACCCTAACCCGATGACAGCGCTGGCCGCGACGCAGAACCCGGATGCTGGTATGGGTATCGCTAGTTCGGGATGCTACTCCAATCCCGATCTCGATGCGAACTGGCTGTGGCTAAGCTGACGCTGGACGATGGCAAGCGCGAAAAGATGCTCTCGGAACTTAGCGAGATCGTCTTCAACGACGTCGCCCTGATTCCGATGCGAGGTCCTCATCGTGGCTGCCTGCCTGAAAGGACCTTCCAGTTCACGACGCGGGCCGACCAGTATACGCTAGCCATGAATGCCAAAACTGTCTGAGGAGGTGTAGAGTTGACGAACATCACCACGGGGTCCGTTGCGGATCGCGGTCGCGCTACATACGATCTTGGCGCGACCGCCATCTTTGCTTCCAAATCAGACCCACGCTTCCATTATTGTCTGTATGTACCGCCCGCGGTTAGGGAAGGCGCCCAAGTCGACCTGCTGGTGGCCGTCCACGGCACTGGCCGCACCTCGTTCCTGGGTTTCCGCGACGCGTTCGCCGAGTTCGGACGCTGGAACGACTGCGCCATCTTGTGCCCGGTGTTTCCAATGGGCGTTCTCGGCGACGACGCCCGCAGCGGATACAAATACATGATCGAGGGCGACATCCGCTACGATCAGGTGCTGCTCGCCATAATAGAGGAAGTCGTGGCGAAATACCGTCAGGACTGGACCCGCTTCGCCATGTTCGGATTTTCCGGCGGCGGGCAATTCACCCACCGCTTCGCCATCCTCCATCCCGATAGGCTATGGGCGGCGTCGATCGGCGCGCCGGGCTCTGTGACCTTGCTCGATCCCGCGCGGGATTGGTGGGTGGGCATTCGCGACCTGCCGGAGAAGTTCGGCATCACCTTCGATGCCCCAGCGCTGGCAAAAGTGCCGGTCCAGATGATCGTCGGCGATGCCGACCTGGAGACTTGGGAAATCACGCATATCGAGGGCAGCACCCATTGGATGCCGGGCGCCAACGATGCCGGACGGACGCGGCCGGAACGCCTCGGGACGTTGTGTCGATCTTTCGAGGAAGCGGGTGTGCGGGTGCGCTTTGATTTGCTGCCCGGGGTAGCCCACGAACGGGACGCGGTTCTCGATCCGGTCAAGGATTTCCTGGCCCAGGCGCTCAAGGAACGACGGAACGCATCAGGATGAATGCAATGGCCAGGCCCTGCACGATAAGCTTGTGCAAAGACAGGCTGCTGTGGGGCGCGGACCTCAATCGTATTTGGCCACAAAGCGTTCGACGGCGGCGAGGCAATCGTCCTTCTCCTCGACATGCGGCATGTGGCTGGAATTCGGAAAGACAATGCCTTCGACATCGGGAATATGATCGAGAAAGGGCTGGACACAGGCCTCGGTCGCTTCGTCGTAGAATCCGCGGAACGCCAGGGTCGGCGCCTCGATCAGATGCAGGCGGTCGACGATGGTCCAGTTCCGCATGGTGCCGATGACGTGAAATTCATTGGGTCCGTTCATGGTGTGATAAACCGTCGGATCCTCCTCGATTGCCGCGAATGTCCGGGCTACTTCCGGCGGGGTTGGAAGGACACGGCAGACGTGGCGGTCATAGAACGCCTTGGTAGCCGCAACATAATCCGGGTGATCGGTGGTCCCGGCTGCCTCGTGCCGGTCAAGCGCGTTTTGCACATCGGCGGGCAGCCCGGCGCGCAATTGCAGCGCGCCTTCCACCCATAGCGCCATTGAGGCCAGCGAATTGGCCAGGATCAATGCCTTGAGCCCGGCAGGGCGTCGCACCGCATGTTCGGCCGAGAGGATGCCGCCCCAGGACTGGCCGAGTAGGGCGTAGCGCTCGGTAATGCCAATGCGAGCGAGCAGCGCATCGAGTTCGCCCAAAAAGAAATCGACGGTCCAGAAGTCGCCGCCCTTGTCGGGCAGATGGGTCGATTTGCCGTTGCCGATCTGATCGTAGTGGATGACGGCCCGCCCGGTATCGGCAAGCTCCTTGAAAGAATCGACATAGTCGTGGGTGCAGCCCGGCCCGCCGTGAGCGACGACCAAAGGCAGCTTGCCCGAGTTGAGATCTCCGGTTACGCGATACCAGGTACGGTAATCCCTGTAGTCGCTAAATCCTTCGGTGGTCGCATGTGCCGTCACAGTTCCAAGCTCCGTGTCATGGCGCGGCAGGAACCAAAGTGACGGACCCTCCCAAGCCTTGTTGTGGCCGACGGTACTAAGCGACCCGGCGCATTTACAGCTAGCACTATTAATAGGTTGCCCTGTCAGGGGGCGCTGGCCCTCAGGTGGAGAGCCTCAATGCTCCGGCTCGAACGGTCGCCTGGTTGCTTGCCGTCATCCAGGCGGCGGATAAGGCGCGGGGTTCTCGTTCGGCGGACAGGTGGTTGCATGTGACGCTTCAACGCCACCCGATAGCCGCTTGCTCCCGTCCGCCTTAAGCGGGCGCGGCTGTGCCGAGCGCTGCGGCCAGGACGTCGGCGAGGCCACGTCCGGCGCTGCCGTCCTCGTCGAGGCGCGGATTGTAGATGGTGACCTCGATCCCGACCGCCTTTCCGCTCGCCAGGATGATGCGGAGCGCCGCCGACAGCTCGTCCCAGGACAGCCCGTCCGGTACGCGGAAATCGACCGCCGGCATGATCGCATCGTCGAGACAATCGGCGTCGAGATGGATGAAAAAGCCGTCGAGTTCCGCTCGCGTCAGGTGGCCAACGGCGGCCCGGGCGGCGGCTTCGACGCCCAGGCGGCGGATGGCGTGGAGATCGTAGGCCATGATCTCCGCTGGCAAAGGCTGGCTGCCGAATTTGGCCTGGTCCTGGTGGTCGCGAAACGCGAAGGCGACAGCGTCCTCGGAGCGAACCAACGGTCGGCGGCCCTCCAGGTCGGCCAGCAGCGCCGGCCCGTGGCCGGTGACGAAGGCCAGATCCATCGAGGCGCCTTCGCTGTTGGGCTCCGCTTCCGGCTGGAAGAAGTCGGCGTGGCCGTCGATGAAGAACAGGCCGTAGCGACCGCGCCGGCGCAGCGCCAACATGGGACCCAGCAAGATCGTGCAGTCGCCGCCCAGCACCACCGGGAATTCGCCCGCGTCCAGCACCTCCTCCACGGCGTCGGCGAGCTTGGGCGACCACGCCGCGATCGCGTTGGCGTTTAGCGTCAGGGTGGCAGGGTCGGGCTTCGGGTCCTTCGGCGGGACCGCCAGCCGCCCGGCGCGGCGCGCATGGATGCGTTCGGCGAGGCCTAGTTCCAGCAGCCGACCGGGCAAGCCCTCCACGCCGTCGGTCGCCAGACCCAGTGAAGACGGCGCTTCAAGGATGGCATAGGGGCGGGTCGGCATCAGATGCTCCAGCTATCGCGAGTGAGAACCGGCGAACGCCGGCGGTCTCAGCTACCGAGCGCTGCGAGGCTGCCGGTTTGATGGCCCTGTAAGCGACGCTTTTGCAGCCAAAAAACTCACCTCGCAGCCGGCGTAATCTCAGTACCTGGGCGAAACCGAGGAAATTTCAAGCCAACGCCGAAATTCCCTGTTGAGGTCAAGATCGCAAGTTTTCTGACCGACGGGAGACGGTCGTTGACGGCATTCAGGCAGAAAGTTGCGCGGCCGGATCAAATGGATTGCCGTAGCTCGAAACGATCCAGAACGGGCGCTCCTCTCAAAGGCCTTCGTCCCAATACGGCGTGCGCCCTATGCATCGCGCAAGGTGGTCGACGAAGGCACGGACCTTCATCGACATGAGCCTGTTACTGGGATAGACGGCATAAATCGTGCTGGCTGGAGGCTCCCAGCCATCCAGCACGCGTCGCAGCGCGCCGGTGCGCAGCGGCTCCGCCACCGCCCATGTGGGCAGTAGGGCGATGCCGATGCCGTCGAGCGCCGCAACGCGCAGCATCTCCGCATTATTGCTGCGAAAGTTGCCGCCCACGGCCACCCGCACCTCGCCAATTTTGCCGGCAAGGCGCCATTCATCGCCCCAAGGCAGGAGGCTTGTGCAGAGGCAGTTGTGCTTGGCAAGGTCGCCCGGCTCGCGCGGCATTCCATGCTTGTCGAGATAGGTGGGCGCAGCACAGGCGACGAGCCGGGATGGCGCGAGCTTGCGCACGACAAGCGGCGAATCCTGGAGCACGCCGATGCGGATCGCCAGATCGAGCCCCTCATCGACCAGACTCACATGCGCCGGGCTGAAAGCAATATCGACGGAAAGTTCCGGATAGCGCCTCAGGAACTCCGGGACGGCCGGCGCCACATGCATCCAGCCGAAGCTGTCGGGCGCTGATATGCGAATCGTGCCGCGCGGTTCGCGCTGCAGCGCGCTCGCTTCTTGTTCCGCCGCTTCAGCTTCGGCGAGAATCCGGGTGCAGTGGCGGTAGTAGGCTGCGCCCGCTTCGGTCATCGAGAGCCGACGCGTGGTGCGGTTGAGGAGGCGAATGCCCAGGCGCTGTTCGAGCCGCTGCACATGGGCGCTGACGGCGGATTTGGAGAGTCCGAGCCGGTGAGCCGCAGCCGAGAAACTGCCGCTGTCCACGACGCGAGCGAATGCCGCGATGCCATCGAGCGGGTCCATCATCGGATTGTCCTGAAATCCGGACGGCATGTCCATAGAATTCCGGCTAATCGACGGACGAGAACGGCCTATCTCTTGGTGAGCGACCCGAACCACGAAGGAGATCGACGATGGATGCCAAAGCAACAGCAGCCGAAGCGTTCGTTCGCGAGCCGGCGGCCGGCTCGACGCTCAACGTTCTGGGCATCACCCATATCTACAAAGCCACCGGCGCCGAGACCGCGGGATCCTTCTCGCTCTGGGAGTCCGTGGTTCCGCCGGGTGCGGGAGTTCCGCCGCACACCCATGCCCATGAGGATGAAGCCTTCTATGTGCTGAGCGGCGAACTCGTCATCGAATTCGAGGGCGACTCCGCGCCCCATCGCGTTGCGCCCGGCGGCTTCTTCTTCGGTGCACGCGGCCGGCGCCATGCCATCCGCAATGTCGGCGACAAGCCGGCCCGCGTGCTCGTCCTTTGCGCGCCGAGTTGCGGCCTTGATCAGATGTTTGCAGAATTGGACGCCGCGACTACCGCCGGCATGCCGGAAATGGGAAAGCTCGTGGCCATCGCCGCCAAATACGGAGTCACCATCGAGCCGCCGGCTGATCCGCCACGCTGAAGGCAAACTGTCGTCTGTCAGGCTGGAAACAGAAATGCGGCGGCGGGATCGAAGAAAATCTGCTGTCTGCTCGAGACGGTGCCTTCATGTGCTTCTGCCACATCGGATGTCGGCCTGACGTCGATCTCCTGGCCGGCGGCCGTGCGCGCGATGACGCGCCGCCGTTCGCCGAAGAAGGCGGTGTCGATGAACTCAACCGCAAGCCCGGCAGTGGCCGGGCCGGGTCTCAGCCGAAACGCTTCCGGCCGCACCATCAGCCTGGTCTTCTGGCCATGGCTGAAGTCCTGATCGATCCTGACGCCAGAGACAACCGAGCCATCGGCCAGGCGGATCGTGGCGGAGCCGTTGACGGTTTCAAGGTGCTCGGCCGGCAGGAAATTGGAATTTCCGATAAAGCTGGCCACGAATTCGCTCGCAGGTCTCAGATAGAGGTCCTCACCGGTGCCGATCTGCTCGATGCGCCCGTCCCGAAACAGGGCGATGCGATCCGAAAGATGCAGCGCCTCGTCCTGATCGTGGGTGACGTAAAGAATCGTTACGCCGGTTTCGCGGTGGATGCGTCGTATCTCGGCCTGGATTTCCTCGCGCAGCTTCTTGTCGAGCGCCGAAAGCGGCTCGTCCATCAGAAGGATCGGTGGATCGTAGGCCAGTGCCCGGGCAAGCGCCACGCGCTGCTGCTGCCCGCCGGAAAGCGCACCAGGATACCGGCCGCCGAAACTCTCCAGCCGCACCAGGGACAGCATCTCGGCGACTTTTCGTTTCACCTCGGCGTCCGGCCGGCGGCGCACGCGCAACGGAAAGGCAACGTTCTCGGCGACGGTGAGATGCTGGAACAGCGTGTAGCGCTGGAACACCATGCCGATGTTGCGCTTGTGCGACGGCACCAACAGCAGCGACCTGCCCTCGAGAAGAACGTTGCCGGATGTCGGCTGCTGAAAGCCGGCGACCGCGTAGAGCGTCGTCGACTTGCCAGAGCCTGAAGGACCGAGAAAGGTCAGGAACTCGCCCTTGGGTATATCGATCGTGACATCGTGCACGGCGACGAAGCTGCCGAATGTCTTGCGCAGGTCGCGAATGGAGAGGAACGGTTCGATCATTTCGACAATTTCCGCCGAATGAGTGCGGTTACGATCATCAGGCTCAGCGTCAGGAGAACGAGAAGGCTGGATGCCGCGGCGATGACCGGGCTGAGATCCTGGCGCAGGCTGCCCCAGATCTTGACCGGCAGGGTCTGCAAGGTGGGGCTGGCCATGAAGATCGCGACCACCACCTCGTCCCATGAGGCGAGGAAGGCGAAGATCGCCGCCGAAAAAATCCCGATCTTGATCGCCGGCAAGGTGACCCGGAGTTTTGCCTCGAATGGGCTTGCGCCGCAGACGATCGCCGCATCCTCGATGGATTTGTCGAAACCTTCGAGTGCCGCGGTGATCGGGATGATGGCGAAGGGCAGTGCCAGGACCGTGTGGGCGATGACGAAGCCTGCCGTGGTGCCGCCGAGCCCGATCCGCAGGAAGAACGCATAGATGGCGATGGCGAAGACGACGACCGGCAGCACCATTGGCGTCAGCAGCAGGCCGCGAAGCGTGTTGCGCCCGCGAAACTGTCCCCTGACCAGGGCGAAAGAAGCCAGGAGCCCGATGACGACGGCGAGAATCGCGGCCATTGTGGCAATGCGCGCGCTGGTCAGCGCCGCTTCGAGCCAGGCCGGATCGGCGAACAGCTCCTCATACCATTTCAGCGTCCAGCTTGGTGGCGGAAAAGCCAGCCACCGCGACGACCCGAACGACAAAAGCACGATGAAAACCACCGGCAGCAGCAGAAACGCGGCAACTAGGCCGGTGAAACCCAGAAGTGCTGCACGCAGCCAGCCGAGCCGGTCGTAGTCGAGCAGCATCTCAGATGCCTCCTGTCATGCGCTTGGCGCCGACGAGGCGCAGTTGCAGCGCGTAGAGTGCCATGGTGACCACAAGCAGGATGAAAGCCGCCGCGCTTCCGAGCCCCCAGTTGAGCAAGGACTGGATCATCTGGGCAATCATTGCGGCGAGCATCATGTTGGAGGTGCCGCCGAGCAGCGTCGGCGTCACGAAATAGCCGAGCGACATGACGAAAACCATCAGGCCGCCTGCAGCGATTCCGGGAAGCGACAATGGCAGCAGAATGCGGCGGAAGGCGTCGAAGGGGCTCGCACCGCACAGCGCCGCGGCACGCAGCGTCATCGGATCGATGGCGCGCAGGGTTCCGACCAGTGGCAGTATCATGAACGGCAGCATGATGTAGACCATGCCGATGGTGACGCCGGTCAGGTTGTTGATCAGCGGCAGCGGTTCGCTGATCAGGCCGATGTCCATCAGCGTCCGGTTGATGACGCCGGTGCGTTGAAGCAGCACCATCCAGGCATAGGTGCGGGTGAGCAGATTGGTCCACATCGACAGGATGATGATGCCGAAGACAATCGAGCCGAGGGCAGGCGGCATGATCGCCAGCATCCAGGCGACCGGAAACGCCACGATGACGGTGACGGCGGTGACGACGGTGGCGACCAGAAAGGTGTTGAAGAAGACCCGCGCATAGGTGCCGTCGCCAAACAGGGTGGCATAGTTCTGCAGGCCCGGTACGGGTTCGGTTACGCTGCGCAACAGCAACGCGACGACCGGCACCACGAAGAACAGGGTGATGAGGGTCAGCGCCGGCAAGGCGCCGCCGACGCCATCTGGCCTTCGGCGGATTGGCTGTCGATGAAGCAAATTGCCCGACATGGCGATGATCCCGGCAGTTCAGGCGGGACGCCTAGCGACGCCCCGCCGGTTCATGGGTGAGGTCGGCGGCTATTTGGCCTGCCAGGCGTACCAACGCTCCGCGATCGCGTCGCGGTTTTCAGCCCAGTAGTTCATGTCGAGGTTGATCTGCCCGTCGCCATAGGCGTCCGGCAACGACTTGACGACATCGGCCGGCATTTCGGCCTTGGCTGCCGCGTTGATCGGCGCGTAGCCGCTTGCTTCAGCAAACATCGCCTGGCTTTTCGGGCTTGTCGCAGCGGCCAGGAATTTCATGGCGCTCGCCTTGTTCTTCGAACCCTTGGGGATGACGAGCACGTCGGCGGCGGTCAGGTTCTGATTCCAGGATGCGCCGACATCGGCGCCTTCCTGCTCGAGAGCGAAGACACGTCCGTTCCAGAGCTGACCGAAGGCTGCTTCACCGGAAGCGATCAGTTGTTGTGACTGCGCGCCGCTGTCCCACCAGACGATTTCCGATTTGATGGTGTCGAGTTTCTTGAACGCCCGGTCGAGGTCGAGCGGATAGAGCTTGTTTGCAGGCACGCCGTCGGCCAATAGCGCAATCTCGATGACGCCCGGCGCCGACCATTTATAGAAGGTGCGCTTGCCGGGAAATTTCGTCAGGTCGAACATGTCGGCCCAGCCCGCCGGTTCGCCCGACACCGCCCCTTTGTTCCAGGCAAGAACGAAGGAGTAGTAGAAGCTGCCGACCGCATGCTCGGTGGTGAAGCGAGGATCGAGATCGGCCTTCGGCACGACGTTGAAATCGATCGGCTCGAGCAGGCCGTCCTTGGCCGCCTTGATGGCGAAATCCATTTCGACATCGACGACATCCCAGGCGACGCTGCCGCCTTCCACCATGGCCTTCAGCTTGCCGTAGTCGGTCGGCCCGTCCTGCAGGACCTTGATGCCGGAACTCGCTTCGAACGGAGCAGCCCAGGATTTGGTCTGCGCCTCCTGGGTGGTCCCGCCCCAGCTGGTGAACACCATTTCATCGGCCTGCGCGGCAGTGTCTGCCAAGAGTCCGGCTATTAGTCCGGCCAAAATGCCGGTCAAAATCAGTTTCATGTCATTCTCCTCTGTTGGTTGTTTTTGTTTCTTGTTGTTGTGAAATTGCGCGCCTCATCGCATGACGAACGGGTCCGGGATCGGCTCGTCGGATATCCGTATCCAGACGGATTTCGAGCGCGTGTAATCGCGGATGGCGTCGAGCCCGCCCTCGCGGCCGAGCCCGGACTGACCATAGCCGCCGAACGGCACGAGCGGCGAAACGGCGCGGTAGGTGTTGACCCAGACGACGCCGGCATGGATGTCGCGCGCCATGCGGTGCGCCTTGGCGAGATTGGTGGTGAACACGCCCGAGGCGAGGCCGAACGGCGTATCGTTGGCAAGCGCCAGGGCTTCGGCTTCTGTGTCGAAGGTGAGGACACTGAGCACCGGACCGAACAATTCCTCGCGCACGCAAGGCAGTCCTGTGTCCTCGGCATCGATGATGGTCGGTGCGTAGTAGAAGCCGTCCGGATGATCGTCGGGCCTTTTTCCGCCGGTGACCAGCGTCCCGCCACTGGCGAGGCTCTCGGCAACGATCTTCTCGATCCATTCGCGCTGGCGTGGCGTTGCCAGCGGCCCCATTTCGGTGGCCGGATCCTTCGGATCGCCTATCCTGATGGCCTCGGCCTTGTGCTTCAGCCTGTCCAGGAACTCGCCCTTTATCGAACGCTCGACAAGCAGCCGGGAGCCGGCGACACAGCTTTGTCCAGACGCCGCAAAAATTCCGGCGACGACCGCGTTGGCAGCACTGTCCAGGTCGGCGTCGGCGAAAACCACAACCGGGCTTTTCCCGCCCAGCTCCAGCGTCGTATAGGCGAGATTTTCCGCCGTGTTGCGGACGATCGCACGAGCGGTCGAAGGCCCGCCGGTGAAGGCCACGCGTGAAACCAGCGGGTGACTTGTCAGGCGTCGGCCGCAATCTTGCCCGAACCCGGTCAGTATGTTGACGCTCCCGGCGGGAAATCCGGCCTCATGAACGAGTTCGGCGAAGGCCAGCAGCGGCGCTGGACCGTCCTCAGAGGCTTTCAGGACGACCGTGCAGCCGGCGGCCAGTGCCGGGCCGAGCTTGACCGCCGAAAGGAAGAGCTGCGAGTTCCACGGCACGACGGCAGCGACGACGCCGATCGGCTCGCGCCGGATGGTGACGTCCATATCGGCCTTGTCGATCGGCACATGCGAGCCTTCATGCTTGTCGGCAAGCCCGCCATAGTAGCGGTAATAATCCCCGACATAGGCGATCTGGGCGCGGGTCTCGCGGATGATCTTGCCGGTGTCGCGCGTCTCCAGCTCCGCCAGCCGCCCCGCATTGGCGGCGACCAACTCGCCGAGGCGCACCAGCAGCTTGCCGCGCGCCGTCGCCGTCAGAGAAGCCCACGCGGCCGAGTGCAGCGTCCGCTGCGCCGCCTCGACGGCGCGGTCGACCTCGGCCTCGGTTGCGGCGGGCATCGTCGCCCAGGGCGCTCCGGTGGACGGATCGATGCTTTCGAAGGTGTTTTTCGGCGTATCGAACGCCCCATCTATGAAGTTGCTGAAGGCCACTAGGGTCATTGCGGCCTCCCATGTCCGAAGGCCGGCATCACCTTGTCGACGAACAGCTGCAGCGACTTCTTCTTGCGCTCGTGTGGCAGGCCGCTGTCGATCCAGATCGAATACTGGTCGTAGCCAAGCGCCTCATATGCCTTCAGCCGGGCGATCACCTCTTCGGCTTCGCCGATCACCAGGTTCTGTCGGATCTTGTCCGGCGCGTATTGCGGCATCGCCGCGATCTCGTCGTCGGAGAGCGCTTCCAATATGCCTTGGCGAACCGGCTTCTTGTTCTGGAACCAGGCGCCGAACTGGCAGTAGAACAGCGAAAGGTCCTTGGTCAGCTGCTCCGCATCGGCGGTGTCTTCGGCAACGAATGTGTGCATCAGCAGCATGATCTCGGGGCGGGCCATGTCCGGATGCGCTGCGCACGCCGCGTCGAAGCGCTCCATCAGGTTGGTTACCTCGTCATCGCCCGAGGCGAGCGGCGTCACCTGGACGTTGCAGCCGTTGGAGACGGCGAAGTCGTGCGAGTTCGGATCGCGCGCCGCCACCCAGATCGGCGGGTGCGGTTTCTGCACCGGCTTGGGCGACGAGGTGGTTGAGGGAAACGACCAGAACTCCCCGGACATCTCGAAGTCGCCCTCCCAGAGGCCCTTGATGGCCGGGATAATCTCGCGCATGCGCTGGCCCGCACCCCAGGCGTCGAGCCCCGGGAACAGGCGCTGGTATTCGTAGCTGTAGGCGCCGCGCGCGATGCCGATGTCGAGCCGGCCACCGGTGACGACATCGGTCATTGCTGCCTCGCCGGCGAGCTTGATCGGATGCCAGAACGGCGCGATGACGGTTCCTGTGCCAAGCCGGATGCGCTTCGTCCTGGCGCCGAGATAGGCGATGTTGATGAACGGGTTTGGCGAGATGGTGAACTCCATGCCGTGGTGCTCGCCGATCCAGGCCGACTCGAAGCCTGCCGCCTCGGCCATCACGACCAGTTCCTCAAGCTCGTCGGTGAGCTCGGCATGCGGCTTTGCCGGGTCCGAGCGTTCCATATGGACGAAGAGCGAGAACTTCATATCTGTTCACCCCGAAGTGTTCATGGCTGCCGGCTTGGCGAGCGGACGGACTTCACCTTCGACCTCGTTGCCGACATAGACTCCAAACGCATCCTCCCGACATTCGCGAACATAGCGGGCGAGCATCGAGCGCACAGCAGCGTCGGCGATGTTCAGTCCGGCAATCCTGTCGATGTCGACGAGCCGGACCTTGCCGTCGCTGGAGTGGGGCGCGTCTACCGTGCCGCGGTAGTAGACATGCGTTCGCGATGGGCTTGCGGCGTCATCCCAGACCGCAAACAGGAAGCCGAGATGCGCCTCGATGGCTTTCGCAGCGAGGCGTCCCCTAAGGCTTCGCGTGTCGCCGGGCGAGCCCAGTCCTCGGCCCGCCGGCAGTTCGAAAAAGCCGTCGGCGGTTTCGAAGAACAGCACGCGGCCTTCATCTTCGAGGATGGCGCCGACCTCCATGTCCGGAGGCGCGGCCGCCAGCGCTTCCTGGCTGAGACCGGGCGAGACATACGCCCCACGGCAATAGCCGAGCGGCTGCGATGAATTGTGGGAGAATTCGCGAACGCGGCCGATGAGGATCGAATGGTCGCCCGCGTCGACCAACTGCTCCATGTCACAGTCAAACGTCGCCACCGATCCAGCGAGCAGCGGGCTGCCGGTCGGGCCGAAGCGCCATTCGACAGCCGAGAACTTGTCCTGCGATTTCGAAGCGAAGACGCCGGATGCGGCTCGCTGTTCCTCCGAGAGCACGTTGATGGCAAAGCACTTCGAGGTCGAAAATACCGGATGACCCAGCGCTTTCTTGGCGACGCAGACCAGCACAAGCGGCGGATCGAGCGAAACGGATGTAAACGAATTGGCGGTGAAGCCTCTAGGCTCTCCTTCCGGCCCGATCGCGGTGACAATGGTAACGCCGGTCAGGAAGGAACCGAGCGCCCGCCTGAATTCGCCCGCGTCGAAGGCCGTGTCCATCGCCGGTCGCTCGGATGTGCTTGCACCGTCGTTGCTCTCGAGAAAATCGGCAATGCGCCGTGTGACCCCGTCGGGCGAGGCTACGGCCATCATATGTCGTTCACCCTTCAGGACGACGCAGCGACCGCGCGGCGCGAGGCGCGCCATCGCCGCCGACATCGCAGGTGAGGAATTCTTATCGTCGGAGCCGGTCATGAACAGGGCCGGCACCGCGAGGCCAGGAAGACGATCGCCATGCGCCGCATCCGCATGGGCGAAAAGGCGATAGGTGCGCGCATAGCCGTCCGGGTTGACGCTTTGCAGTGCCGCGCGCGTCGTCCTTGCAGCCTCTGCCAGGCGGTCGGGGACTGGGTTGCCGAACCAGCGCGCGATCGTTGCGTCCGTCCCCGACGGATTTTCTGCACCATTCAATTCTGCGGCGCGCTCGCGCACCGCCTGCGCAAGCTCCGCCGGGCGGCGAAAAACTACGTTGAGCGAGACGATGCTGCGGACCCGTTCGGGTGCATTGAGAGCGATTTCCTGCCCGACCAGCGCCCCCATTGAATGGCCAACGATCGAGACGGTTTCCAGGCCAAGGTGATCAAGAAGCCGGATTGCCTGTCCGGCATAGTCGGCAAGGCTGGCATCCTCGGTCGGCAGCGGCGACAGGCCGTGTCCCAGCATGTCGATCGCGATCACATCCCATCTGTCCTTCATCAGCGCGATCTGGGGCTTCCAGATCGCCGCATTCATGCCGACGCCGTGAATGAGGAGGACCGGCGCGCCGGATCCGGCACGGATGAAGCCGGTGCCGTCAGGCGCCGTTCCGCGATGCCAGCCAGGCTCCGTCAGCTCAGCCATGCAGGTCGCCGACCTCCTTGAGATCCTGGTAGCGGTCGCCGATGCGGTGATGCGGTCGCCCGCCGATCGAGGCGCCAAGCGCCACCACCAACTCGTCTGGCGCCGGCGCGTCGCCGATCTGGAAATGCACCGTCAGGTAGTGCGAACGTCGGCCTTCATCGTTCTTGTCCATGAGCGGGATCATGATCGGCGTGTTCGGCCCGCCGCGCAGATTGGTGAAGGCAAGATAGGTCTTGGCGCCGACGGCACGCCGATAGTGGTTGCCGAAATGCAGCGTGTGGATGAGCGCCGAGGCATGCTCGATCTCGCCCGATGTGCCGCAGATTGCGGCCTTGCCGTAGCCTTCGATCGCTTCGCCGGATCCGGCGACTGCGAGGATTTCATGGGTCAGCATCTCCCCTAAAACCGGCGCATAGGCGCGGATCTCGGGAGAAAGGTCCTCGGTGAAAACGCGTCCGGCCCACGGATTGTCGAGCACTGCCGCCACGCCGATCAGGCGCAGCGGCCGCGGGGCCACCTTGCCGCCTTCAATCAGCGTGTTCTCGATATAGGTGACGATCTTTCGGATGGCCGGCTTCATCGAATCCTCGGTGTGCGGGTCGTCTGAGGCATTCGGAGAGTTCCCTTTAGCCTCAGTCTTATGGTATACCATACTATTGAAGACCAAATCTCTTGTCAACGGGCCTTCGAAACTGTTTGTTTGCGGATGCTGGGAGTAGATGAATTGGCCGACGACACACTGAGGATCGAACGATCCGCCAAGACGCTGAGAACGCTGGCGCTGGAGCGCATGCGCGACGCAATCATGGGGTTTCACTTCCAGCCCGGCGAACGGTTGGTCGAGCGGCCGCTTTGCGATCAGCTCGGCGTCAGTCGTTCGGTGGTGCGCGAAGTTCTGCGGCAGTTGGAGACTGAGGGCCTTGTCCAGATGATACCGGGCCACGGACCCGCGGTGGCCAGGCCGGATCTCAGCCGCACCGATGAGATTTATGAACTGCGCGCTCTGATGGAGGGCATCGCGGCGCGCGCCTGCGCGCTGACCGCGACTGAGGACCAGATCGCCGCGCTTGAGCGCGCATTGGATGTGCTGCTTACGGCGTGGGCCTCAGCCAATCCGATCGAGGTGATGCGGGCGACGACAAAATTCTATGAAGTGCTTTTCGATGCCGCCGACAAGCGCATCGCCTGGGAGATCGTCCAGGGCCTGAACGTCCGCATCAACCAGCTGCGTTCCATGACCATCGCCTCGGAGAATCGGCGCGACGCCGCAATTGCCGAAATGACCGATATCATGAACGCGATCAAGTCGCGCAACGGCGATGAGGCCGAAGCCGCGGCCCGCCGGCATGTGGAGCAGGCCTGGCGAATTGCGCAACAGACCCTTCGCGATAGCTGAAGCAGAAACGGCCACATTACGGAATCGCCCGTCGCCCTTGCATTGACGCACTGCAGGCAACTCCAACGCGCATCCAACCCGATGATATCGCAGCAATGGCGCTGTTTCTGGCTGCTGACGATAGCGCACTCTGGGTTTGCTGGTGTGGATGCTATTTCGAGCGTATTCTTTTCGTTGCGGAACAAGCCAGGTCGATCTCGATTGACGGTCGCTTGCGCTCGGCCGCCCGCTCGGGAGGAGCCTCTGATTGCGATGGCGCGCTTTGCTCACCTTGCCCTTCTCGCCGTCGCCTCGGGATTGATGCCTGGAATTGCACTGGCTGGGGAGCCTTTCGTTCCGAGCTGGATCAAGAACGATCCTGAAGCCAAGACAGTGGCCATAGAGATTGTTGCCGATTGGAACCAAGTCGAGCGGTACCGCAGGGACAATATCCGGACCGACATTATTGACTTCAACGGTTACTGGGGCGGCAATCTCACCATAGTCGTGCCAGCAGAATGGTCGGTAAAGATCGAGTTCATCAATGGCTCCTCGTCTTTCCGGCACAGCCTGATGGTCACTAGGGTCTACGCTCAATCAGGGATGCCGGTGAAGTTGACGGCCGAAGATGCGATCTGGGGGGTGTACACCGATCCGCCAGAGGGAATCAAAATCAATGAGCGGAGGCAACTCAACTTTGTTGCGCAGCAGGCCGGGAGCTATTTCCTCGCCTGTGCGAGGCAAACGCATCTGATGGACGGACACTGGATCGGTTTCGAGGTGAGAGACAGCGTCGAGCAGGCCGTGGCAATCATCGACGAAAACAAATTTCCGCAGGAGCAGCCCCCAGGACGACCTTAGGGGCTAAGCGAACCTTCCCCGTTCCTGATATCCGCGTCACGCGAGCAATTGTAGTCTCGGCCCGGGACCTCGACTGAGAATCAGCCGAGGCGGTGGCTGGCTGATCATGGTGACTTTCAACGCACAATTTCTGGACTTTTTCGACTGGTGGCTCCGTGAGCTGCGAGATGTCTGGACGCGGTTTGTCCCGAAGCAAAAGCGCTCATTTACCAGCGGCTGGATCGTCAACATGGCGCACGATGGCACCCAAATGGATATTCAACGTACTCTGCGCCTCAGCCGATTGGTGGCCCCCAAACTGGCAACCCTTATACAGGAAAGCCCCATCTCCAGGGACGATCCGCTTGCGCACATTTCTAACTAGACCAAGGAGGTCTTCAGATGAAAGTACTACGCGATAGGCTGGTTGGAAAGATTTTTAGCAGCATGGTAAAGTCACTGGATACATGTTCAATAATGTTCTCGGATGGAAGTTCAATTACTGTATACACGGCCATCAAAGCATACATGAGGATTAAACTTATTCCAGATATTGTCACCGACGTTACTGACGAGCAAAATGGAGTTTTGTTAACTTTTGGAGGAGACTCATGGATATCGATTTCTACAGATGATACAGTCATATCGTCTCCGGAAATTTTCGTATTTCAGGACACTGATGGAACTCAGATTGTGGAGACCGTCTAGCGGTGTGCTGCTGCTAACGGCATTGCAGATGCTGCTGGCCGGCACCACGCTGCCCTATGCCACAAGGGCAATTCTGTACGGCCTGGTCGTTCTGGGCGCCGTCATGGCGCTGCGCGAACGGCGGCTGCAATGAGGAAGGACAGGGACGATGAGCGTCAAGGTTATGAGTAAAGGGGCGCCGACATCGGCGGACGATTTTCTCACCGGGCTGAAGGGGCAGCGCGTGCTGGTGACGGCAGGCGCCGGCGGCATCGGCTTGGCCATTGCCGACACGCTGTCGCGTCTCGGCGCGCGCATCATCGTCTGCGACGTTTCCGACGAGGCGCTGACTGCTGCTCCGGACAAGATCGCCCTCGTCGCCGCGGTCAAGGCCGATGTCTCGCGCGAAGACGACGTCGACCGGCTGTTCGAGACCGTCAACGAAAAGCTCGGCGGCCTCGACGCGCTAATCAACAATGCCGGCATTGCCGGGCCGACCGGCGGTGTCGACGAAATCGATCCGGCGGACTGGCGGCGCTGCATCGACGTCTGCCTGACCGGCCAGTTCCTCTGCGCCCGGCGTGCCGTGCCGCTGATCAAGGCGGCGGGCGGCGGCTCGATCGTCTCGATGTCGTCCGCCGCCGGCCGCCACGGCTACGCTTTCCGCACCCCCTATTCGGCGGCCAAGTTCGGCGTCATCGGTTTCACGCAGAGCCTCGCCAAGGAACTCGGGCCGCACGGCATAAGGGTCAACGCCATCCTGCCCGGCATCATCGAGGGACCACGCATCGACAAGGTCATCGCCGACCGAGCCAGGCAGCTCGGTGTTTCGAACGAGGAGATGACGCAGCGCTATCTCCAGAACATCTCGCTGCGCCGCATGACCAGCCCCTATGACGTCGCCGCGATGATCGCCTTCCTGCTGTCAGATGCGGGGATCAACATTTCCGGCCAGTCGCTCGGCGTCGACGGCAATGTCGAAACGCTTTGAGGGACCGACCATGACGAAGGTAGCAATTATCGGCAGCGGGTTCATCGGGCGGGCGTGGGCGATCAGTTTTGCCCGCGCCGGCCACGATGTGCGGATGTGGGACCAGTCGCCGGCCGCGACTACCGGCGCGCATGATTACATCGCCGGCGTGCTCGGCGACCTCGCGGCGAACGATCTGCTGCGGGGACAGGCAATCGACACCGTGCTTGGTCGCATCGCCGTCGTTGCTGAGCTGGAAGAAGCGCTGGCCGATGCAGTCCATATCCAGGAGAACACGCCCGAAAGCCTCGATGTGAAACGCGAGGTGTTCTCTCGGATCGATGCAATTGCCGCTCCGCAAGCGGTGATCGCCAGTTCCACCTCGGCGCTGTTGCCGTCGAAGTTCACCGACCATCTGCAAGGGCGGCACCGCTGCCTGGTCGTGCATCCGATCAATCCGCCCTATCTCATCCCGGCCGCGGAAGTCGTACCGGCGCCATGGACCTCCCCCGAAACGGTCGAAAGGACCCGCGCCTTCCTTGTCGCCGCAGGCCATACGCCGTTGGTGATGAAGCACGAGCTCGACGGCTTCATCATGAACCGCCTGCAGGGCGCGCTGCTGGAGGAGGCTTTCCGGCTCGTCGCCGACGGCTATGCCAGCATCGAGGACGTCGACATCGGCATTCGCGACGGGCTGGCGCTGCGCTGGTCGTTCATGGGTCCGTTCGAAACGATCGACCTCAATGCGCCGGGCGGCGTGCGCGACTATGTCGAGCGCTATCAGTCGATCTATGCCAACATTTTTCCGCAGACGCTGCGCCGCGTCGACTGGGCCGGCGAGGTCATCGAGACGGTAGAGGCCGACCGCCGCAAGCGGCTGCCGTGGGAAGAACTCGGTGAACGGCAGGTGTGGCGCGACCGCCGGCTGATGGCGCTGGCGGCGCACAAGAAAAAATCGGATCAGGAGTTTGGAAGATGACGGAAACAAGCCGCAAGCCCGGCGCCCAGCAGAGCAAAGGCAAAGTTATCATCACCTGCGCGGTGACCGGGGCGATCCACACGCCGACCATGTCGCCCTATCTGCCGATCACGCCGGACCAGATCGCCGCCGAGGCGATCGCGGCAGCGGAGGCAGGTGCGGCGATCCTGCACCTGCATGCCCGCGACCCCGAGACCGGCAAGCCTGACCAGACGCCGGCGGCCTTCGCCCGCTTCCTGCCGCGCATCAAGCAGGCCACCAATGCCGCCATCAACATCACCACTGGCGGCAGTCCCTACATGAAGGTCGAGGAACGCGTGCGCCCGGCCGCCGAGTTCAAGCCTGAGGTCGCCTCGCTCAACATGGGCTCGATCAATTTCGGGCTCTATCACCTCGTCGACAAATACGAGACTTTCAAGTTCGACTGGGAAAAGCCGCATCTGGAAGCGACGCGCGACCTTGTCTTTCGCAACTCGTTCAAAGACATCGAATACATTCTTGCGACCTGCTACGACAACGGCACGCGCTTCGAGTTCGAGTGCTACGACATCGCCCATCTCTACAATCTCTCGCACTTCGCCGACCGCGGCCTGGTCAAGCCGCCGTTCTTCGTGCAGTCGGTGTTCGGTCTGCTTGGCGGCATTGGCACGCATCCCGAAGACGTCGCCCATATGAAGCGCACCGCCGACCGGCTGTTCGGCGACCAGTTCCGCTGGTCGGTGCTCGGCGCCGGAGCCAGCCAGTTGCGCATTGCCGCGCAGTCGGCAGCGCTTGGCGGCAACATCCGGGTCGGGCTCGAAGACAGTCTGTGGGCCGGCAAGGGCAAGCTTGCGAAATCGAACGCCGAGCAGGTGGTGCTTGCCCGCAAGATCATCGAGGGGCTCGGCATGGAAGTGGCGACGCCCGACGAGGCGCGCGAAATCCTGTCATTGAAGGGCGGCGACAAGGTCGCGTTCTGAGGCGGCTCGCCTATCGCCGCACGGTGAGGCGGTTCGCCAATCGCCTGTTCGCAATAGCCGGCCTTGGCATCAAGGGGCGTGGCGGAACCACGCTTCGCCGGATGACGGCGGCTGCAAAAGGGGATAGAGGCGAATAAGGAAAACGAGCGCTCGCTCGATTTCTAGACGATGGCGGCCCACCTCGCTTCGCTGAGAGTTTGTCCATGAATTTCGACATTCCCGCCCGCACCGAAGATTACCGCATCCGCATTGCCGACTTCGTCGAGCGTGAGATCCTGCCGCTCGAAGCCGACAAGATGTCCTATGACGCGCATGGAAATATCGCCCTGCCGCTGCTGGAGACGCTTCGCGCCAAGGCGCGAATGGCGGGCCTGTGGTGCCTGCAACTCAAGCCCGAATCCGGCGGCGCCGGTCTCGGCAAGATCGACATGGCGGTCTGCTATGAGGAGATGAACCGGTCGATCTTCGGACCCGTGGTGTTCAATTCGGCAGCGCCCGACGATGGCAACATGATGGTTCTGGAGGCGCTCGGCACACCAGCGCAGAAGGAAAAATGGCTGAAGCCGATCGTCGAGGGCAAGGTGCGCTCGGCCTTTGCCATGACCGAACCGCACCCCGGCGGCGGCTCAGACCCTTCGATGATTATGACGCGTGCGGAGCGGCGCGGCGACAAATATGTCGTGACCGGGCGCAAATGGTTCATCACCGGCGCGGAGGAGGCCAGTCATTTCATCCTGATCGCGCGAACTTCGGACGATCCGCGCCATGGTCTGTCGGCCCTGATGTTCCACAAGGACCAGCCGGGCTGGCGCATCATGCGCCGTATCGAGATCATGGGCCCGGAGGAGCATGGCGGGCATTGCGAGCTGGAATTTGACGGGCTGGAAATCCCTGTCGAAGACATGCTGGCCGGCGAGGGTAGGGGCATGAAGGTGACGCAGGTGCGGCTCGGCCCGGCGCGGCTAACCCACTGCATGCGCTGGCTCGGATTGTCCAAGCGCTGCGTCGAGATCGCGCGCGCCTACGCTGCCGAGCGCCATGGTTTTGGCCAGCGCCTCGCCGACCGCGAAAGTGTCCAGCTGAAGCTCGGCGACCTTGCCATGCGCATCGAGATCGGCCGCATCCTGGTGATGAAGGCTGCGTGGGAGCTGGACCGCGGCGGCTTTGCCCGCAAGGACGTGTCGATGGCCAAGGTCCAGGTCGCCAATGTGCTGCATGACGCGGCCGATGTGGCGATCCAGATCAATGGCGCGCGTGGCTATTCTAAGGACACGGTGCTCGAATGGATCTACCGCTATGCGCGCCAGGCGCGGCTGGTCGACGGCGCCGATGAGGTCCACAAGATGGTGCTGAACCGTTTCCTCGACGAAGAAGAGAGGGGCTTCTGGCGCTGGACTGTCGAAGGCCAGGCATAAGCGACGCGGGGTGGCATCTCAGGAGGAGAAGATGCCGTTGAATGCGGATTTCGACCCTGCGGCGTTGAAGGGCTTTCTCGCGAACCGCTTCGGCGATGCAGCAATGACGCTCGAGCGGATCGGCGGCGGGCAGTCCAACCCGACCTACTTCGTCGACTATGGTGCGCATCGCATGGTGCTGCGCAAGAAGCCGGCCGGGCCGATCCTGCGTGGGGCGCATGCGGTCGACCGCGAATTCCGCGTGCTTGAAGCGCTCGCACCGACCGATGTACCGGTGCCCGGGCCGGTGCTCTATCACGACGGTATCGAGCCGCTCGGCACGCCGTTCTACCTGATGGAGCGGCTGGACGGTCGCGTCTTCCATGACTGTTCGCTGCCTGGCCTTGCCCCGGCGGAGCGACGCGGCATCTATTTCGGCATGGCCGAAGCGATGGCCAAATTGCATGCTGTCCGTCCCGACGAGGTCGGCCTCGGCGACTACGGCCGGCCCGGCAACTATTTCGAACGCCAGATCGGCCGCTGGACCAAGCAGCTCAGGCAATCGCCGAGCGACAGAATTCCGGCACTCGAAGCGGTCGCCGACTGGTTGCCGCAGCATATGCCAGCCGACGATGGGCGCGTGTCGATCGCCCATGGCGACTTCCGCCTCGGAAATCTGCTGTTCCATCCCGGCAAGCCCGAGGTGATCGGCATTCTCGATTGGGAGCTGTCGACGATCGGCCATCCGCTCGCCGATCTCGGCTTTTGCTCGATGACCTGGCATTCGACCCCAGACGAATATGGCGGCATCCTCGGCCTCGATCATGCCGCCCTCGGCATCCCCAGCCAGCGCGAATTCCTCGACCATTATTTCGCGCATGCCGTACCCACTGCGCCCCTGGAACGCTTCCACCTGGTTTTTTCGCTGTTTCGTTTCGCCGTGATCTTCGTTGGCATCGCCGACCGGGCGCGGGCAGGCAGCGCGGCGTCGGCCGATGCCGCCGGCAAGTGGCCTCTCGCCGGTCGCTTTGCCGCACGTGCTCAAGAGATCATCCAAGGAGCGAGACCGTGGAGTGGCTCCTGAGGGGAGCGTTCGCGCCTGGTCCTTTCCCTACCCCGCGGCGTCAGCAATCCAGTCCGAGAGGCTTTGCGAAAAACTTCGCGGCACGATGAGTTCGCACACGGTATCGCCGGTGCGCAGGAAAAGCACGGGCACATGGTGCAAGGATGTCAGCACGGCGCGGCCCGGGGCGGCCGCCGGCGCGCGCCAGTCGACAGTGATGCATTTGGAGAGGACCCGCGCGACGTCGGCCCCAGCCATTCTGAAACGCACACGACCTTCGTCGAGAGAGACCGAACAACCGAGATCCGGGTCGACGGCAAGCGAAGGCGCTTGCGCGCCGTCGTCGAGAGCCAGCCAGAGACGACGAGGTGCAACGCGGATCACGAGAAAACCCTTGTGATCAACGGTCTCTCCGACCGAGACGGGAAGCTTGGTGCCGAGCGACGCCGAGAGGCTCGTTTCGAATTGGCCCAGCGTCCCGTCCCAACCCTCAACCTGGATGAGCGGACAATCGGCCATGGACAGGCTGAAATCCGGGCTAGCCATGCAGCCGCTCCCCCTGCGGATCGAGGAATACCGGCGAGACGATGCGGGCACGCACCGTTTCGGCTTTCATCGGATAGACGGCCACGACCTCGCTTCCTTCGCTAGCGATATCGCCGGCAAGCAAGGCCAGCCCGACATAGTGGCCGCGTTCGGGGCTGAAGGTGACGGAAGTCACGCGGCCGCGCCCGTGGCCGTAACGTTTCTCGCCCGGCAGAAACAGGATGGCGCCACCGCGAAGGCGTTTTCCCTCCTCGATGCATTCCAGTCCGACCAGGCGCTGGCGGTCGGGCGCCTGGAAGGCGGGGCGCCGTCGCAGCACGTCGCCGACGAAGCCGGTACGCTTGCCGGCCATGCGGCCGAGGCCAAGATCGTCGAGCGTCGTGCGCCCATCGATTTCAGGTCCGGCGACATGGCCCTTTTCGACGCGCAGCGCGCCGAGCGCCTCGACCCCGTAAGGTTTCAGGTCGAGCGGCCTGCCTGCTTCGAGCAGGCGGCTCCAAAGCTGTTCACCGGCAGTTGCGCCGACATAGATTTCGTAGGCGCGCTCGCCGGAATAACTGAGGCGCAGGATGCGGAGCGCACGGCCCTGCCATTCGCTTTCGAGCAATCCCATATGCGCAAGTGCCGCGTCGCAAACATCGAGAGCGGGAAACGCGGCACTCAGAATTGCGCGGCTTTTCGGTCCGGCAACCGACATCGCCGCCCATTCATCGCTCACCGAGGTCACGGCTACACGCAAATCCGGCCAGGCCGTATCGAGCAGGAATTCGAGGCGCGACAGCACGTCGGCGGCCTTGGCGGTCGAAGTGGTCATGAAGAACCGGGTCTCCGCTAGCCGCGTCGTGGTGCCGTCGTCGAAGACGATGCCGTCGTCGCGCAGCATGACGCCGTAGCGGGCACGGCCGACCGGCAGTTTGGTAAAGCCGTTGGCGTAGACACGGTTGAGGAAAACTGCCGCATCCGGGCCCTGGACATCGATCTTGCCGAGGGTGGAAATGTCCATCAGGCCCGCGGCCTGGCGCACATTCCGCATTTCTGCGACATAGGCTTCGTTCACGTCGCGACCGGATTGCCTGTAGAAATAGGGCCGCATCCAGAGCCCGACCTCCAGCATCTCGGCGCCGTTCGCCATGTGCCAGTCGTGCATCGGCGTGCGGCGGATCTGCTTGAAATGATGGCCAATGGCGCGTCCGGCAAGCGCACCGATGGCAACCGGCGTGTAGGGCGGGCGAAAGGTCGTGGCGCCGGTCTCGGGGATCGTTGCGTTGCGCAGGGTGGCCATCGCGGCAAGCGCCGGGAAATTGCTGGTCTTGCCCTGATCGGTGCCCATGCCGAGCGTGGTGTAGCGCTTCAGGTGCTCGACCGATTCATAGCCTTCGCGATGGGCGAGCTCGATATCCCCTGTTGTCACGTCCATCTGGAAATCGACGAAGGCTTTTCCACGTCCGGTGGAGGGGGGTTCACGAAGCGGGGCCGTCGCAGTCTCGCCCAGATCGAGTTTCGACGGAGCAAGCACCGCTGCATGCTTACCGCAGAACGATGCCGCCTGGGTGCCGGCGCGATGACCGTCCTCGATGGCGTCGGTGGTCGAATAAGTTCCCATCATCGCGCCGGCACCGAACCGGTCCGCCGGAAACGCGCCCGGCACGAAGCCGCCAATGTCGTCGCGATATTGAGGTTTGACGCCGAGATGCGAGGTGAGATGCACGGTTGGCGACCAGCCACCGGACACGCAGACCAGGTCGCAGGCGGCCTCGGATTGGCCGTCCGGTCCATTGAGCGTTGCACGCCTGACGGCATGGCCGCCGTGCAGGTCGACAATGCGCGTTGCGGGCCGCACCACCACGCCGAGCCGTGCGGCTTCTGCGGCAAGTGCGGCGGGCGGCGCTGCGCGCAAATCGGCAACCGTCACCTCCGCGCCGGCTGCGGCATAGTCGAAGGCGGTGCGCCAGGCGCCGTCATTGGTGGTGGCGACGATGATTTTTTTACCGGGCAGAACGGCGAAGCGGTTGAGATAGGTCCGGGCGGCCGAGGCAAGCATGACGCCGGGCCGGTCGTTGTTCGAGAATACCATTGGTCGCTCGA
This sequence comes from Mesorhizobium sp. WSM4849, assembly GCF_055811385.1. Lineage (NCBI taxonomy): Bacteria > Pseudomonadati > Pseudomonadota > Alphaproteobacteria > Hyphomicrobiales > Phyllobacteriaceae > Mesorhizobium > Mesorhizobium sp. WSM4849. The sequence continues at coordinate 227,832 of NZ_JBVVPW010000002.1, read as the reverse complement.
TGGCGCCGGTGGCGAAAACGATCGAGCGGGCGCGAAGCATGGTCAACGTCTGCCGCGCCTCGCCGGCCGGCTGGCGATTGTTTGGGTCGCGTTGCTCGACCAGTCCGATGACATTGCCGTCATAGGTGCCGAAAGCAGTTGTCCGCTTCATCGGGGTGACGGTTTCGAAACCCTCCAGCTCGGCCTCGGCCTGTCCCAGCCATGCGGCCGCTGCGCTGTCGGACGGTTCCGCCAGAAGCTGGCCGCCGAGCAGGAAATCCTGCTCGATCAGCGCGACCCGCGCGCCGGCCGCTGCGGCAGCACGCGCCGCCGACAATCCCGCTGGGCCGCCGCCGATGATTGCGACATCGGCAAAGGCATGACGGATGTCGTAGCGGTCGGGATCAGGGTCGGTGCCGGCTCTGCCCAGCCCGGCCGCCTTGCGGATAAAGTGCTCGTAGAACATCCAAGCGCGGCGCGTCGGGCCCATGAAGGTCTTGTAGTAGAAGCCGGCCGAAAGGAACGGCGCGAGCAGACTGTTGATGCTCTGCACGTCAAAGGCAAGCGACGGCCAGCGGTTCTGGCTTTCTACGACCATGCCGTCTGCGAGTTCCAGCGTCGTCGCCGGCAGGTTCGGCTGGCGCCTGCCTGCGATTCCGAGCGTAACCAGCGCATTCGGCTCCTCGGGTCCGGCGGAAAAAATTCCGCGCGGACGATGATATTTGAAGCTGCGCCCGACCAGGGTGACACCGTTGGCGAGCAGCGCGGACGCGAGCGTGTCGCCGCGATATCCAGCCAGCTTGCGGCCGTCGAAGATAAACTCGACCGGCTGGTCGCGATCGATACGGCCACCCATCGCCAGCCGCTTGTGGTTCGAACTCATGCTGGTGATTTCCTGGCCGGTGATTTCCTGGCGGGTAATTTCCTGGCCGACAATTTCCGGGCGAGATCGACGGATGCGATGACGTGGTTGCGTGTGTCGCGTTCGACCACCAGCCATTGGCGGCAACCGATCACATGCTGCCAGAATTCGCGGTGCAGGCCCGCCGGGTTTGTCCTGATATAAACGTAACGGTACCACGCCTCCGGGTCGGGATCGTCGTGAGCCGGACGCGTGACGGAAGCATCGCCGCCATAGCGGAACTCGTCATGGTCGCGCAGACCGCAGCAGGGGCATTCGATGCGCAGCATTGTCTTCCGCCTCCTATTGCAGCCAGGCGGAAGGGCCGGCGCCGGCCTCATCGAGCGTGTGGCCGGTGCGGAAACGATCGAGCCCGTACGCTGCGATCAAGGGGTGCGGCTTGCCGGTGGCGATCGTGTGCGCGAAGCACCAGCCGGAAGCCGGCGTCGCCTTGAAACCGCCATAGCACCAGCCGCCGTTGAGATAGAGACCCTCGATCGGCGTCGGGCAGATGATCGGGCTGGCATCGGGTGTCATGTCCATGACGCCGCCCCAATGGCGCAGCAGACGGACGCGCGAAATGCATGGCATCAGCGCAATCGCCGCCTCCGCCACTTCGCGCACGACGCCGAGATTGCCGCGTTGGGCGTAGGAATTGTAGCCGTCGAGATTGCCGCCGAAGACCAGCCCGCCCTTGTCAGACTGGCTGACGTAGAAATGGTCGGCGCCATAGGCGACGACCTGGTCTACCAACGGCTTCAGCGGTTCGGTGACAAAGGCCTGCAGGACGTGGCTTTCGATCGGCAGTTCTAGGCCGGCCTTGGCGCCGAGCACGGATGTATGACCGGCGACAGCGAGGCCGACCTTGCCGGCGCCGATCCGGCCTTTCGTCGTTTCGACGCCGACGATACCGTCGCCGTCGCGGAGGAAGCCGGTCACTTCGCAGTTCTGGATGATGTCGACGCCATGGCCGTCGGCGGCGCGCGCATAGCCCCAGGCGACGGCGTCGTGGCGTGCCGTGCCCGCGCGCCCCTGGAAGATGGCGCCGTGGATCGGAAAGCGGGCCGTGTCGGAGAAATCGAGATAGGGCACGAGACGGCGCACGTCTTCGCGGTCGAGGATATCGGCATCGATGCCGTTCAGCCGCATGATGTTGGCGCGGTGGCTGAAGCCGTCGAGCTGATCGGCCGAATGTGCCGTGACGAGCTGGCCGCGCTGCGAGAACATGACGTTGAAATTCAACGCCCGCGACATGCCCTCCCAGAGTTTCATCGAGAATTCGTAGAACTGGGTGTTGCCGTCGAGCAGGTAGTTGGAGCGGATGACGGTGGTGTTGCGGCCGACATTGCCGCCGCCGATATAGCCTTTTTCGAGCACCGCGACATTGCGGATGCCGTGGTTCTCGGCGAGGTAGAAGGCGGTAGCGAGGCCGTGCCCGCCGCCACCGATGACGATCACGTCGTAGGACGGTTTTGGCTCCGCCGCCCGCCAGGCGCGCTGCCAGTTCTTTTGGCCAGACAGCGCGTTGCGGAAAATCGAAAATGCCGAATAGCGCGCCATGTGTGCGGGCCTATCGAACGATCGGGCCGGCCGGCGTGCGGGTGAGCACTTCAGCGCCCGCATCGGTCAACAGCACGGTGTTGGAGACGAAGTCATCGCCGCGACCGGTGCCCATCAGCCACGACAGGATGTGGAAGCTCATCCCGGTCTCGATCTCGAGGTCGGAATCGTGCCTCAAGCCCGTCACCGAATTGCCGCCGGTCCATGATGGCGGCTGTCCGGCGCCGACCAGGTAGCCGCAGTGATGGCGGCGATAGTGAGAAAGACCGGCATCGTCGGCGACGGCCTGCCAGGCGGCGTAGACGTCGCGCGCCCTGGCGCCGGGTCGCAGCGCCTCGACGACCGCGTTGAACGCCTTGGCGGTCACTTCAGCCATCGCGGCATCTTCGTCGCTGATGTGGCCGATGCGAACGAGCCGGCCGAGTGGCGCGTGATAACGCGAGATGCAGCCGGACAGTTCGACGAAGACCGGCTCGCCCTTGCGGTAGATCCCGTCGCCCCAGGTCGTGTGCTCTTCGCCCAGGCGCGCAGCCGGGCGGATGAACGGTCCGAAGCCCGGAGCATGACCGCCGGCGCGGATCATCGCGGCAACGCATTGGGCGGCGACCTCCTGTTCGGAGGCGCCGTCCGTGATCGCCGCGATCGCGGCGCCGGCGGCGGCGTCAGTCACTTGTGCCGCTCGACGCATCAGCGCCTGTTCCTCGGCGCTCTTCACCCGCCGCATCTTGTCGACCAGACCGGAAACATCGCTCCATCTGGCTTCGGCCTGCGTCTGGAGCGCGACGGCAAGCCCATGGCTGAGGCCAGCCGTCCAGTATTCGAGGCCGATCCGCTTGCCGGACAGACTGAGTTCCGCAAGCACACGCGCGGCAAGGTCGGCCGCCGTTTCGCTGTCGGAATGGCCGCGGAATTCCGCTGCCGTGACCTGCTTCTCGATCGTCACCTTCTCCATCGAACGGGTGACCAGGACAGGTTTTGCTTCGAGCGGGACGATCAGCAGGTGAGGGGCAAAATATCCCCAGTGATCGAGCCCGGTGAGGTAGAAGACGTTCTCCGGCGAAGCAAACACCGCCGCGTCGAGCTGGCGCTCGGCCAGCGCCGTGCGCACCCTGATAAGGCGGCCGGCGATTTCGGCTTCGGAAAACGGATTACGGTCCATCAGGCGCCCTCATGCTGGTTGCCGGTTTCGTTACCGGCATGATCTTTCGTCAGTTCCGGCTTCCCGTCCTCATGGTCAATCGATGACGATGAGTTCGCGCGCCACGTCGCAGAGGCGTTCGCCGCCGCGATCCGTGACGACGAAGGATTCCGAGATGGCGATGCCGAAATCGTCGAGCCAAACGCCGGCCATGAAATGGAAGCACATCCCGGACTGCATCTGAGTGGTGTCGCCGGGGCGAAGACTTGCAGTGCGTTCGCCCCAATCGGGCGGGTAGGCGAGCCCGACCGGATAGCCGACGCGGCTTTCCTTCTTCAGCCCGTTCCTCCGCAGGACTGCCTGCCAGGCGGCTTCCACCTCTTCCGCGGTGTAGCCGGGGCGCGCCTTCTCAAGGCCGGCGTCGACGCCCTCGACGATCGCCTTGGCCATGTCGAGGATGGCTTGCGGTGGCTTGCCGAAATGCACGGTCCGCGTCAGCGCCGCATGATAGCGCCGCCGCACCCCGGCGATCTCCAGAATGGCGAGGCCGCTGTCCGGCAGCGGCGCGTCGGACCAGGTCAAATGCGGCGTGCTGGTGCCCTCGCCGACGGGCATCAGCGGACAGATCGCGGCATAGTCGCCGCCAGCTCCAGGCACGCCCATGATCTGCGCGTGATAGATTTCGGCTATGACGTGGTTCTGCGGCACGCCAGGCCGCATTTTTTCGACGGCGCGGTTCATGGCATGCGTGCAGATCGCGCCGGCCTCGCGGATCAGCACCAGCTCGGCTTCGGATTTGACCAGCCGCGCCCAGTTGACGAGATCGTGGTTGTTGGCGAAGTGCGCGTCAGGCAGGCCCTGGACGAGATGGGCGTGGCAGCGCGCGGTGTAATAATGCGCGTCCATCTCGACGCCGATGCGGGCCTTTCCCCAGCCACGCGAACGGATCAGCTGAGCGAGTTCGTCATACGGGTGTTCGACGGGCTGCTGCACCAGCCGTTCCGAGAACGGCACGATGTTTTTCTCCGGCAGGCCGGTGGTCAGGCGTGCGCTCCTGGCGTCTTGCGCCCTGCCGAACCAGATCGGCCGGTCCTCTTCCAGATCGACGAGGACGCACTGCGGAACGTAGAACGACCATCCGTCATAACCGGTCAGCCAGCACATATTGGCGGGATCCTGACAGACGATGAGGTCGAAGCCGGCCTTCTCCATGCGTCTCTTCACGCCGGCCAGGCGCTGCGCATATTCCGCTTGCGTGAATGTCCCGAAACCGCTCGCGCTCGCCACCGAAATCCTGCCTTTATGGGTACGCTGGGCCTAAATTGTGCACAACTAGGCAATAATTTGCCGTGCAACTACGAATTCCAGCGGAATATCAAAGGTTTTTACATCCTAGCTTGCAGAATGTCTAGGCTAGTTGTATACGTCTAATCAAGCGGGTGTCGATCTCGAAGAAGGCCGCATCCCGGGAACCGTTCATCAGTTGTTCAATGGGAGAAAAGCATGTTCAAATCATCGATATCGCGCCGCATGGTCGTCAAAGCGGCTGCCTGCATCGCGCTCGCCGCGACATCATTGACGTCACTGCCCGCTCATGCGGAAACCACCCTCGAACGGGCCAAGAAGGACGGCTACATCCGCGTCGGCTTCGCCAACGAGGCGCCGTTCGGTTACGCCACGCCTGACGGCAAGCTGACCGGCGAAGCGCCGGAAGTCGCCAAGGCGGTGCTCGCCAAGTTGGGCATCTCGCAGGTCGATGGTGTGCTGACCGAATTCGGCTCGCTCATTCCGGGTCTCAAGGCCGGCCGCTTCGACATCATCGCCGCCGGCATGTTCATCACTCCGAAGCGCTGCGCCGAGATCAACTACTCCGAACCTTCCTACGGCATCGGCGAGGCTTTGCTGGTGGCAAAAGGCAACCCGAAAGGCTTGAAGGACTTTTCCAGCATCAAGGACAACCCGGATCTCAAGCTTGCCGTGATGGCCGGCGCCGTCGAAGGCGGCTTCGCCAAGGACGCGGGCGTCGCCGAAGGGCAGATCGTCTCCTTGCCTGACCAGTCCAGCTTGGTCGCCGCCGTTCAGTCGGGCCGCGCCGATGCTGCCGCGCTGACCGCCCTTTCGATCGCCGACATGGCCAAGAAGGCCGACGGCGTCGAATCGACCAAGCCGTTCGGCGAGGTTGCCGGCAAGTCGGTGAAGGGCCATGGCGGCTTCGGTTTCCGCAAGGAAGATACCGATCTGCTGGAGGCGTTCAACGCCGAGCTGAAGACGTTCCTCGGTTCACCGGAGCACATCGCTCTGGTCGAGCCGCTCGGCTTCGGCAAGGACTATCTGCCCAACAAGACCACCGCGGAGCTTTGCGCGGGCAAATAGGTTCCCAACTGCTGGCGGCGCGAAAGCGCCGCTTTTTTTCTAGGGGAATCGCATGGGAATCCGTACGCTTGTCACCCTGCTGGTCGTCGCGCTTGGCGTGATCGCCGTCCTGGCAACGCAGGAAGCCTATAGCCTGTTTATGCCGGGGCTGCTGCAAGGCGCGGTCCTGACGGTCGAGATCGCCGTTCTCGGGAGCCTGCTGGCAATTGTCATGGGCGTGCTTGCAGCATTGGCAAGGATGTATGGCCCGGCGCCGCTGAGATGGCTGGCCACGGTCTATGTCGAGATCTTCCGCGGCACCTCGGCGCTGGTGCAATTGTTCTGGCTGTTTTTCGTGCTGCCGCAATTCGGCGTCACGCTCAACGCGTTCCTGGTCGCTGTCCTGGCGCTCGGCCTGAACGTTGGTGCTTACGGATCGGAAGTCGTGCGCGGTGCGATCCAGTCCGTCGCCCGCGGCCAGTGGGAGGCGTGTACCGCATTGAACATGAGCCGCCCCCAGATGTTGCGCCGGATCATCCTGCCGCAGGCTTTCGTCGCCATGATCCCACCCTGGGGCAATCTGCTCATCGAGCTTTTGAAATCGACAGCACTGGTCTCGCTGATCACGCTTTCGGACCTCGCCTTCAAAGCGCAGCAGATGAACCAGAACACGTTCAAGACCATTCCGATCTTCACCCTCGTCCTGCTGATGTACCTGGCAATGTCGCTGGTTCTCACCATCGGCATGCGGCTTCTCGAAAGGCGGGCTTCGCTCGGGCTGGCGCGGGGGAGGGCAGCATGATCTGGGATTGGGCATTTGCTTTCGAAATCCTGCCGATCCTCGCCCGCGCCGCCATCGTCTCCATCGAGGCAACGCTGATCGGCTTTGCGCTTGCCGCCTCGCTCGGCCTGGTGCTGGCGGTCGTCCGCATTGCCGTCCCTTGGACCGGCTGGACGATTTCGGTGCTGGTCGAGCTGATCCGTTCGACCCCGCTGCTGATCCAGATATTCTTTCTCTATTTCGTCTTTCCGAAATTCGGCGTCGTGCTCGACGCCTTCACCGCCGGGGTGCTTGCCATCGGTATCCACTATGCTGCCTATTGTTCCGAGGTTTATCGCGCCGGTTTCGACAACATCCATCGCGGCCAGTGGGAAGCCTCGATCGCGCTCAATCTGTCGTCCTGGACGACATTTCGCGACATCATCATCCCGCAGGCGATTCCGCCGATCGTTCCGGCGCTCGGGAACTATCTGGTTGCCTTGTTCAAGGAGACGCCATTGCTTTCCGCGATCGCCGTGCTGGAGCTGATGCAGACGGCCAAGATCATTGGCTCCGAAACTTTCCGCTACACCGAGCCGATGACGCTGGTCGGCCTATTCTTCCTTGCCATGAGCCTTGTTTCTGCCGCGCTCATTCGCTCCCTCGAACGCCTGCTCAACCGGAGGACCATGCGATGACGGAACAACCGATGGTCCGCTTTGACAATGTCTCGAAACGCTACGGCGCGCTGACCGTGCTCGACGGGCTCAATCTGGAAATAGCACGCGGCGAAAAGGTCTCCATCATCGGCCCATCAGGTTCCGGCAAGACCACGGTGCTGCGCATGCTGATGACGCTGGAGACGATCAATGACGGTGTCATCTGGGTTGAGGGAGAGCCCCTGACGCATATGAAGCGCAACGGCACGCTGGTGCCGGCCGATCTCGCACACATCCGCAAGATCCGCGCCAAGATCGGCATGGTGTTCCAGTCGTTCAACCTGTTTCCGCACATGACGGCGATGCAGAACTGCATCGAGGCCCCGATAACGGTGCTCGGCATGAAGCGGGCCGATGCCGAGGCGCGTGCGGCCGATCTGCTCGACATGGTCGGCTTGTCCGAGAAGAAGGACCACTACCCTTCGCAGCTCTCCGGCGGCCAGCAGCAGCGCGTCGCCATCGCCCGCGCTTGCGCCATGCGGCCCAAGATCATGCTGTTCGACGAGGTGACATCGGCACTCGACCCCGAACTCGTCGGCGAAGTGCTTGAAGTCATCCGAAAACTCGGTAGGGAACATGACCTGACCATGCTGATGGTCACCCACCAGATGGGGTTTGCCAAGGAATTCTCCGATCGCGTCTGCTTTTTCCATGCCGGCAAGATCTGTGAACAAGGACCGCCAAACGAGCTGTTCGGCGCCCCCAAGAACGAGCGGACGCGGCAGTTCCTGCACGCTGTCCTGGAGGCTGGATGACGCTTGAGAGAGATGCCACGCCCATAGTCGTGACCGCCGCGCCGCCGCGCCCGCTCTCGGCGCGGGAGCGGTTCGAGCGTATCTACCGGATACTGCGCGACCGCATCTGCCTGCTCGACTACGCGCCGGGTAGCCGTCTCTCTGAGGAAGAACTTGCCCAGGAATTCCAGATCAGCCGCACGCCGGTTCGGCGTGTCCTGGCGCGCCTCGAATCCGAGGGTCTGGTTCAATCCGTCCATGGCGTCGGCACGATCGTCACCGACGTCGACATCGAGGAATTGCAGCAGGTCTATCATTTGCGCCTGGAGCTGGCGCTCCTCGTCGGCAAGCTTTCGCCGATCCCGCGCACGGCGGACGACCTCGATCGGATAAGGGCACTCATCGCGCGCTGCGATTCCGATGTGCTCAATCCCGACCAGCGCGCTTTCCTGCGCCTCAACATGGATTTTTTCTACGAGCTCACGGCGATGACCGGTAACCAGCCGCTGCGCGAGATCAGCGAGCGCCTGTATTTTCAGGTCGCGCGCGTCGTCCTGAAGATGATGCCGCAATTGGGCCTTGTAGAGGAATTCACTGCGTTCCGCCGCGAAATGGAAGAGGTGCTTGCCGCCGCCGAGATCGGCGACTGGGAGTCCATCGGGCACATAAGGCGAGCTCACATCTCAATGAGCTTTCGCCGCATGATGCGTCATGCAGGCGAGGCCAACATCGCCATGTAGGGCTAGGCGAGGTGGCGCGCCGGTTACCGTTTGATCCGGCGAACGCCGGATCACGGCCGGCGGGCAGCGCTTCCCCGGCTGGCAAGCAGCTTTAGCCAAGGCGCCAGATGGAAGGCGCTCATCAGCGAGTACATCATGGCCATGCCGCTCAGCGGCGACGCATCTTCCGCAGCCGAGCAGATCATGTCCGCATCACCGGTAACGGCCGCCAGCAGCGCCATGATTGCGAAGGTTGGCGCAGCCGCCAGAGACAGCCAGTCGGCCGCGCCGCGGGCGGCGACATTGTCGCTTGGGAAACCGGCAGATCCGCTGCCCGCGGGCGGCGTCTTGTGCGCGTGGTTGGACTGGAGTGTCATCGAGACGTCAGCCCTGGCCGTACTCGTCGTGGCGGCGCCACCAGACGCCCTTCTCGTTACGCCCTCGGGGCGCGCGGTCGAGCCACTGATACATGCCCCAGAGGCCGTCCAATCCGCGCGCATAGGTGGAATAGGCGTGGTAGACGACGCCGTCCTCGAGCACGAACGTGCTCATGCCCGGTCTCTCGCGCGTGTATGTGGCCATGTCTGTCCCGCTCATCGCAGCGAACGTCGTGGAGCCGTCGGCAGTCGTACGCGAGGGTATCTCGGCGAGAGGCGCCTGGCGCACGTAGTTGTATTCGATACCCTCCTCGCGCTGCTCTTCTTCGGTGAACGAGACGTCGAAGTCGAAATTGAAGTCGCTGCCGTGTGAGGACGCCCAGGGGAACGTCCATCCCATCCGCCGCTTGTACGCCTGCAGCTTTGCCAGCGGTGCCCGCGATATCGCCGAAAGCGTGACGTCGTGGTTGGCCAGGTGGACGACGAAGCCGTCGAACCCGTCCGCGATTGCCGAGCAGGCCGGGCACCCCGCCGAGTAATCGGGCCCAAACATGAAGTGGTAGACGAGGAGCTGCGAGCGTCCTCTGAAAAGGTCCGCCAGTGACGCGCTCCCTTCATCGGTCTCGAATCGGTAATCCTTGTCGATCCGGACCCACGGCAGCTCTTGCCGCTTCTGCGCCAGCTCATCGCTTTGTCGCGTCAGCTCTTTCTCCGCCTTGAGCAGATCAAGCCGCGCTGCCAGCCACTGCTCACGTGTTCCGGTCGTGTGTGTCGGCATCGTTCTTCTCCTCTGTATCCTGCGTCGTTCGCACCGTTTTCCATGCGGCGCGCTGGCTGTTGGTCTTGAGATAGATTACGACCGGATATCGAATGGTGAGAGTTACAAGTGTGACGGGATTCCGATGGACTCGCTGATCACCGCTGCGGCGCGCGCCCTCGCGACGGGTGATCCCCTTGGCGCATTGAAGCGGGTCGCCCTGCGTGACGATGCGCCTGCGCTCGCGCTGCGCGGCATCGCGATGGCGCAGCTCGGCGATTTCGTTCGAGCAAAGGCTCTCCTCAAAAGTGCTGCGCGCGCCTTCGGTCCGAAAGAGGCCGTGGCCCGGGCGAGGTGCGTCGTCGCCGAAGCCGAGATCGCACTCGTTTCGCGCGACCTCGGCTGGCCGGCAAAGGCACTCGACGCCGCGCGGTCGACGCTTGAAAAGCACGGCGACCACGTCAATGCCTCGCATGCGCTCAATCTCGAGGTCCGGCGCCTGCTCCTGATCGGACGGCTCGACGAGGCCGAGCGCAGGCTCACCGGGTTCGACCCCACACCGCTCCCGCCCGCGTCGAGGGCCGCCCACGAGATGGTGGTTGCGGGAATAGCGATCCGACGCCTCCGGACAAAGGCGGCGCGCGCTGCGCTGGCTCGCGCCGAGCATGCCGCGCGCGAGGCGGACATCCCGGCGCTGACGGCAGAGGTCGAAGGCGCATCCCTCGTGATGAACACACCCGCGGCGCGCCTGATCGCGCGTGGCGAGGAGCGCCCGCTCCTGCTTGAGGAGGTCGAAGCGCTGCTGGCGTCGGAGGCGCTCGTCGTGGACGCGTGCCGCAATGTCGTGCGGGGCGCCGGCATGATCGTCTCGCTCGCGACGCGCCCGGTCTTGTTCGCGCTTGCGCGAACGCTGGGTGAAGCATGGCCCCAAGACGTGCCGAGGAGCACGCTCGTCGCCCGCGCCTTCGGCGGCAAACACGCCGATGAATCGCATCGCGCCCGCTTGCGGGTCGAAATCGGGCGGCTTCGCGTGGAGCTGCGGTCGCTGGCGGATTTGAGCGCGACCAAGCGAGGCTTTGCACTTAGGCCGCGCCGCGCGCCCGAGATCGTCGTGTTGGCGCCGCCCGTCGAAGAGCAGCATGCGGGGATGCTCGCCTTCCTTGCCGACGGCGAGTCGTGGTCGAGCTCGGCGCTGGCGATTGCGCTCGGAGCCAGCTCGCGCACCGTTCAGCGATCGCTCGAGCAGCTTGCGGCAGCAGGCAAGGTGCAGTCGTTCGGTCGGGGGCGAGCGCGCCGTTGGATGACCCCACCGGTGCCGGGATTCCCGACAATCTTGTTACTCCCCGGTTCACTGTCGGGTTATTAGGATAGAAGCATGAAACGATCTGCAGCCGAAATCCTCCGCGAATATGGCCCCTTTCCTGGTGCCGACCAGGTGGCTGGTGTTACGTTCGACGGTCAGCACGTCTGGTTTGCGTCGGGAGACAGACTGAACGCCTTCGATCCCGCGAGCGGTGAGACGGTGCGCTCGATCGATGTCGCCGCCCACGCAGGAACGGCCTTCGACGGTCAGCACCTGTTCCAGATCGCCGAAGATCGCATCCAGAAGATCGATCCGAAGACTGGCCGAGTGCTGGCCACGATCCCGGCCCCTGGTGGCGGCGGCGATTCCGGGCTCGCCTGGGCCGAAGGGACACTTTGGGTTGGGCAGAATCGCGGTCGCAAAATCCATCAGATCGATCCCCAGACAGGGGCAGTTCTTCGCACAATCGATTCCAACCGTATCGTCACAGGGGTCACCTGGATCGACGGCGAACTCTGGCACGGCACCTGGGAAGGTGACGAGAGCGACGTCAGGCGGATAGATCCTGAAACCGGAAAGGTTCTGGAGAAGCTCGATATGCCGCCTGGAACAGGCGTGTCGGGGCTCGAGTCCGATGGTGGCGATCAGTTCTTCTGCGGCGGTGGAAACAGCGGCAAGGTGAGAGCCATCCGCCGGCCGAGGCAGGCCTCCACGAGCAAGTAACCGAAGCGGCGCTCGCGGGCGCGCTTTCCCCTTTGACGAACCGATTGGACCGCACGGAAAAGGGACAGCGCAAACCTGAAGCGATGGAATTGCAACTGTAGGTAGTTTCAACTTGACAGGTGACGGCCGCCGCCAAGGCGGGTTTTTGTCTCGGGGTTTCGGCGCCATCTTTCACTGGCCCGCGAGATCGAGGCTGGCCTAACCGTCAGCCACTTCCGGGAACTTGAGGCCTGGCTAAAAAAGCGCGTTTTGTCAAACTGAGTTCGAAGCGCTGTTGGGCTTATCACGGCGCTCGACGATGTAGATGTGGTCGGCCACTAGGACCACATCGCCATGCTGGTTGATCACCTCGCAGCGTTCGATGACCCGGCCCGAATCCGGCCGCTTGGGGTCGTCTTCCCTAGCCGAGATGGTGGTGCGGGTCTTGATCGTATCGCCGATGAACACCGGCTTGATGAAGCGCAACCTGTCATAGCCGTAGGAAAAGGCGACCGGGTTGATGACGCTTGCCGTCAGCCCGACGCCGACCGAGAAGACCAGCGTGCCATGGGCGATGCGCTGGCCGAACGGCGTCGTCTTCATGAACTCGGCGTCCATGTGGTGAGGAAAAAAATCGCCGGTATGGCCGGCGTGAACGACGAAGTCGGTCTCGGTAATGGTGCGCCCGCTGGTCGTGCGCGACGAGCCGATCTTGTAGTCTTCGAAATAGACAGTCTGCTCCATGTCAGGGCCTCGCCGCGATCAGTGTTGCCGGCGCCGCGCTCGATTGGTAGGCGGCTTCAACCAGCGCCATGGTGTTCCAGGCGTCCTCGACGGAACTGACAAGTTCGGCATCCTCGCCTGACGCGTAGCGCTGAACATTGGCCATGCGGCCGACAAAGGCGTCCGGAAACCATTCGCCGACGAGCGGCACCGTAATCCAGTCGGAGCCGCCCTTCGGATAGATTTCAAGGATATCCGGCTCGCCGCGCGGATAGTCGAGATTGAGTCCCAGTTTGAGGTAGGCGGCGCCCTCGGTTCCGCAGATGCGGAACTCGCAAGCCTGGTGTTTTCGGCCAAATTTATGATCGTGATTGATCGACAGCGCACAGCGTACCGTGTCGCCATAGTCGAGGATCGCGCTGGTGCGCGTTTGCGCAACCTTGTGGCCGGGATGACCGAGCGTCTTGGCGTGAACGCCTCCGGGATCGCCGAGCAATTGCCGGATCAGGTCGAGATAATGGATCGAATGCATGGCGATCTCGACGCGCGGCGCCTTCAGCAGGAACTCCCAGAGTTGCCAGGGAGTGGCAAGCGCCAGCCAAGCGTCGAAATCGACCACGTCGCCCAGCCAGCCCTTGGCGATCGCATCCTTCAGCGCCAGCATCATCGGCGCAAAGCGGAGTTGGAAATTCACCGCCGCCTTCAGGTTTTTGGAGCGGCAGATTTCGAGGATCTCGGTCGCCTCGGTGAGATCGCTGCCCATCGGCTTCTGGATCAGCGCCACCGCACCATCGGGCAACGCCCTGAGCACGCCGGCATGATGAGCCGGCGGCGTCGCCAGATCGAAGACCGCGTCCTTGATCGCCGCGGCCTCCTCGGCCGACCGGTAAGCGGTGACACCCCATTTCTGCGCCAGTCTTTCCGCCTTGGCATGGTCGGGATCGAAAACCCCGGCGACGGGGAATCCGGCTTTCCCATAGGCCGGGAAATGCGCATCGCCGACGATCGACCCGGCGCCGAAAATCACAATCGGCTTGGGCTTTGACGGCTGTGCCCACGCCTGGGAGAGCGAGGCAGGATCGAAAACACCGTCAGTCATGATGGAAGACTTCGTCCATCGATGCCCACCACTCGCCTTCCCCGCGGGTCGGCAGCGGCTCCTGGCAGGGCATGCACAGTGCCCACCATTCCTGCGTCTTGGGATCGGCGGCCATCTTCGCCATGTCGGCGGCATAGTCGGTGCCGTGGTACTCGAAAGTGCTGAACAAAAGGTGCTCCGGCTCCTTGAGATAGATCGAATAATTCCTGATGTTGCAGGCCGAAATCATCGCAAGGACTTCAGGCCAGACGGCGGCGTGAAGCCGCACATACTCGGCGACCTTTTCAGGCTTGAGGCCGAGCACCATTCCCATCCGCTGCATGTCCGGCTCCTATTTTGTTATATAGGTTGTGAATTCCGCGATGCTCTTCGTCTTGACGGCATCCCAGTCCCAGTCGATGCCGATGCCGGGCTCGTCCGGCGCCAGCGCGTGCCCGTCTTCGATGCGCATCTTGTTGCCGGTCAGTTCGTCAAGCTGGGGAATATACTCGACATATCTGCCGTTCTGAATGGCGCAGGTCAGGCTGACATGCAATTCCATCAGGAAATGCGGGCAGACCGGGATGTCGAGTGCCTCGGCCGCATGCGCGACCTTCAGCCATGGCGTGATGCCGCCGATGCGGCCGACATCGACCTGCACGATCGAGCAGCCGCCTTTTTGCATGTATTCGCGGAAATGCCGGATCGAGTAGAGCGACTCGCCAATGGCGATCGGCGTCGACGTCGCATTCGACAGCCGCACATGGCCGTCTATGTCGTCGGCCGGCAGCGGTTCCTCGATCCAGGCGAGGTCGAGATCGCGCAGCCGCTCCGCCCGGCGGATCGCCTCGTCGACCGAAAAGCCCTGGTTACAGTCGGTCATGATCTCGTAGGATGAGCCGACCGCCTGGCGCACCGCGGTCAGCCGGGCGAGATCCTCGGAGACGTGCGGCTTGCCGATCTTGACCTTCGAGCCGCGAAAACCCTTGGCCTTGGCGGCCAGCGCGTCCTCGACCAGCGCCTCGGTCTCGATGTGCAGCCAGCCGCCTTCGGTCGTGTAGAGCGGACAGCGGTCCTTGGCGCCGCCGGCCAGCTTCCACAGCGGCAGGTTTTGCTTCTTCGCCCTGAGATCCCACAGCGCGGTATCGATGGCCGCGAGCGTGATTGCCGTGATCGCGCCGATCGTCGTGGCGTGGGTCGCGAATTCGAGCTCGTGCCAGATCGCCTCGATCATATCGGCGTCGCGGCCGATCAGCCGTGGCGCGAGGTGATCGGCCAGGAGCCGCATCACCGAGGAGCCGCCGGTGCCGATCGTGTAGCTGTAGCCGGTGCCGACCGCGCCGTCGGCGTCGGTGAGGGTGACGATCGGTGTCTCCTGGCTGACGAAACTCTGGATCGCATCGGTGCGCTTGACCTTCGGCACCAGGTCGACCATGCGCAGTTCGACTTTTTCGATCTTTGCCATGACGTTAACCTCGCAATGTCTTGCCGGTATCGGCAGAAAACAGATGGGCCTGCGACAGGTCCAGGCTCATTTTCACCCGGTTCGCCTGGCCTTAAGCGGTTCCCGTCGCTCCGACCTGATTTGCAGCGCTTAATTCATATACAAACAAAACATTTACGGCGTCGTCAAGTTTGAAAGCCCTTTCTGGATGCAGTCCATTGTGCGTATATGAAGGTCAAAATTCACTGGGGAGTGCTATGGTGGAGGACGAGGACGAGGACCGTTATCGCGCCCCGGCGCTCGACAAGGGGCTCGACATCCTCGAGCTTCTGGCCGGCGTCGACGGCGGCCTGACGCAGGCGGAAATCGCCAAAAAGCTCGACCGCAGCCCCAACGAGTTCTACCGTATGCTGGACCGGCTGGTGCGACGCGGCTACGTCACGCGGTCCGACGGTGATCGTTATTCGCTGACGCTCAAGCTGTTTGGCCTGGCGCAGTTGCACGCGCCGGTGCGGCGGCTGGTCTCCTATGCGACGCCGCTGATGCGTGAACTTGCCGAAACCTCGCAGCAGGCAAACCAGCTTGTCGTCTTCGACCGTGGCTCTGCCGTGGTGATCGCGCAGCAGGAGGCGCCGGACTATTGGGGCATTTCGATTCGCGTTGGCGCGCATGTCAGCCTTTTCGACACCGGCTCCGGCCATGTGCTGCTGGCGTTCCGCTCGCTGGAAGAGCGGCAGATGATGATCTCCGAACATCTGCGCAGCACCCACAAGCCGCCTCAATCGCCGGAATTCTTTGCCCGTCTCGAGCAAATCCGGCAACGCGGCTATGAAATGATGGCATCGATGCAGACCGCCGGTGTATTCAACCTATCGGCGCCTGTGCTTGGCTCCGACAGCAGGGCGATCGCCGCGCTGTCGATCCCCTACATAACTCTGATCAACGCACCCAAGGCGCCCGATGTCACCAGGACGATAGAATTGCTGCTGGCAGCAACCGAAAAGCTATCGCAACTGGCGGGAGCCGCGGCCAAACAGGCGAAATAGATTCTTGTCTGAGTGACCAATTTCTACGTGAGATGATTTGAAACGCCGAAGGAGGAGAGCGCCGTCATGATCTTCGATACCCATCTGCACCTGATCGATCAGTCGGCACTGCGCTATCCCTGGCTCTCCGGCGTGCCGGCGCTCAACCGCGATTTTTCCTACGACGAATATGCAATCCAGGCCCGGCGTGCCGGCATAGAGGGCGCGTTGCATATGGAAGTCGATGTCGATCCGGCCGATATCGAGGCCGAAACCAGCCATGTGAAAGCGCTGTCACATCAGAAGGACAGTTTGCTGCGCGGGGCGATCGCCTCCTGTCGTCCGGAAGAGCCGGGCTTTGCCGCCTATCTCGAGCGCCAGCGCGCCGATCCCTTCGTCAAGGGTTTTCGCCGTGTGCTCCACGTAATGCCGGACGAGCTTTCGGAAGGCGTGCTGTTTCGCGAAAACATCAAACGGCTTGCCGGCACGCAATTGACCTACGATCTCGTCGTCCTGCCGCACCAAATCCCCAAGGCGATTGCACTCGCCGATCTCGCGCCGGACGTGCAGTTCGTGCTCGACCATTGCGGCGTGCCCGACATCAAGGGCAGCAGTGAGCATCCCTGGCGCGAGCATATGGCGGAGATTGCGCGCCGCCCGAACGTCGTCGGCAAAATTTCCGGTGTGGTCGCCTATGCGGACACTGGATCGTGGACTATCGAAACGCTGCGTTCCTATGTGGAGCACACCATCGAATGCTTCGGCTGGGACCGCGTCGTGTGGGGCAGCGACTGGCCGGTCTGCACGCTTGGCGGCGGGCTTGCGACCTGGGTGGCGGCGACGCACGCGCTGCTTGCCGGTGCAAGCGTCGACGAACGGACAAAGCTGCTGTCCGCCAACGCGAAGCGGCTGTGGAGCTTGTAAGCCGCCTCAGATCGTCGTCGCACGTCCCGCTCGCGGCCGTGGAGCGAAACCAGTAGCACGATCACCGCGCTCGATTGCCGCCTGCGGTCGACAGCCGGAAGCCGAGGCCGATCAGCAGCGTGGGTTGCCGCGGATCAGACTGTTCATGTTCTCCTCCATTTAGTTGGTTTCAGGATCCTCCACCGGCAGCGCCGGGTGCCGGGAAACTCTCCACAAACAGGCGATTGAGATCGGCAACGACGCGGCCAGCATCGTGCTTCTCGGTCAGGCCGAGATTGATGCGATCGGACGCAGCCTGCTGGAATGCCATGTAGCCATCATGGCGTGGCCTGACCCAGGCACCCTCGACTGTGGCGCGGGTATTGATGTAGAAATTACCGGCGGCTGCGTTGACGGCTGCATCGTCCCAAGCTGCGGCATGGCCGGGCTGGCCGCCGGCCGACGCATAGGGGCCGCGCTGCACCTCGCCGCTGGCGATCCAGTAGGCGAAGTCGATTGCCGCCTGCTTCGCCTTCGAAAAGGCCGACACGGCAATGCCGGTTCCGCCGAGCGCCGAGCCGACCGGACCGGCATTGCCCGCAGCCGGAATGTCCGCGAAGGCAAGGTGGCTGCTCCGAAAGCCGGCGATGGCATAGGAGACATAGCCATAGATCAGCGGCGCGCAGGCGATCCGTGAGCCGGAGCTGGCCATTTGCTCCAGGACGTCGATCGGGTCCATGCTGAGGCAGGCCGGATCGACGAGAGCCGCGACCTCGCGCATCATCTCGAAACCGCGGCTGCCCGTGTCAGGATTTACGTGGGCGCCAGGCTCTTCGACGGCGGGCCGGCCGAGATTGCCGGCAAGCGTGTAGAACACCATCAGCGAATGCGGCGGCCTCATCGGCAACAGCACGCGGCCTTGCCGTGCCAGATCGAGCACATCGGCCCAGTTCGCCGGGGCGGCGGGAAGCATGTCCGGCCGCCACGCCTGCACCTGGCTCGCCGTGTCGATCGGAAACGCCCACTGCCGGCCCTGCCAGTTGTAGCTCGGATAGGACCGGCCGACGCTGCCCGCCGCCAGCGCCGCGCGCTCCGCTTCGCGGCCAACTACATCGAGCGGCGCCAAACAATTCTCGGCGGTGATCTGGCCGACATGCGGATGATCGATGACGATCAAATCATAGGCACGGGCCAGTTCCTCGACCGGGAAGGA
This sequence comes from Mesorhizobium sp. WSM4849, assembly GCF_055811385.1. Classification (NCBI taxonomy): domain Bacteria; kingdom Pseudomonadati; phylum Pseudomonadota; class Alphaproteobacteria; order Hyphomicrobiales; family Phyllobacteriaceae; genus Mesorhizobium; species Mesorhizobium sp. WSM4849. The sequence goes on along the minus strand of NZ_JBVVPW010000002.1, from coordinate 209,445 downwards.
TTCGAAATCCTGCAGTGAGCGCTTGTCCCATTCGATGGTGACGCCGGTCCGTTGCTTCCACAGTCCCGAACAAGCGACCATCGGGTCGTAGCCGCGTGGATGGCTCCAGGTCATGCCTTTGAGCGTCACCTCGCTCACAGTCCGAATTCCTTGCGGATCATTGCGCTGTGCTCGCCGATCCGCGGCGCGGCCCGCTCGACTTTGGCGCGCACACCATCGACCCTGAGCGGCGAGCGCGTGGTGAGGATCGAGACGTCATCCTCGCGCGTCACAGTCTGCAGCATGTCGAGCACCTGGAAGCCCTCGCTGGCCATCATCTCCGGCCAGGTCAGCACCTTGGCGCACCAGATGTCGGCAGGCTCGAGGATGACAAGCCATTCGTCGACCGTCTTCGTCGCGGTTTTTTGCGCGATGATCGCCTTGATCTCGTCGCGGGCGGTGAACCAGGTCGACGGCTGATCGCGATAGGGCGCAAGCGCTTCGAGCTCCAAAAGATCGGCCAGCTTCGGGATCGGCGTCATCGCGATCGCGAGATAGCCGTCCTTGGCCGGATAGACGCCGTAAGGCGCCGACAGATAGGCATGGGCGCTGCGGAACCCCGATCGCCGCGGCAGGCGGCGGCCGTCATTGAGATGCGTGGTCAGCACCTCGAACTGGAAATCGACCAGCGCTTCGAGCAGGCTGGTCTCGACATGGCTGCCCGTACCGGTCACGCCGCGCCGCACCAGTGCGGCAAGGATACCTTGCGCGGCGGCGGAGCCCGCCAGCATGTCGGCAATCGCCAGGCCGAAAGGCACCGGCCCCTGGTCCTCGTCGCCGTTCAGCCACATCACGCCGGAGCGGGCTTGCGCCAGCAGATCCTGCCCAGGCCGCTTGACCCAGGGGCCTTCCTCGCCATAGCCGCTGATCGAGGCATAGACCAGGCGCGGATTGATCTTGCGCACCGCCTCGTAGTCGAGACCCAGGCGCTCGATGACGCCGGGCCGGAAATTCTGGATCAGCACGTCGGCCTTGGCCAGCAGGCCGCGCAGCGCCGCAAGGTCGGCCTCGTCCTTGAGGTCGATGGCAAAGCTTTCCTTGGCGCGGTTGATGGCGTGGAAGATTGTAGAGTCGCCGCCGATCTCGGTGTCGCTGAGATAAAGCCTGCGCGACAGGTCACCGCCATCCGGGCGTTCGATCTTGATGACGCGGGCGCCGAGATCGAGCAGTCTCAGCGAGCAGTAGGGCCCGGACAGGAACTGGCTCATGTCGACGACGACGAGCCCGGTCAGCGGCAATTCGGCAATGGCAGCCATCGCCTATTTCTCCGTCTTGCCGGCGAAATCGGCCGGATTGTGGTACTTCACCGTCTGCAGGTGCTCGCAGTAAAGCACGAGCTCTCCTTCGCGATCACCGGTGCCGACGAACCGTGGAACAGCGAATTGCATGATCTATCCTCCCGTCAGTCTTCTTTTGTGAATAAACTTTTCACATATGGGATTGCCTTGCAAGCGTGAACAGGCGAAATTTCGCGCGAATCCGCGGCGGCCAACGCCGCGGAACAAGGGAGGATTTATGCGGAATGCCTGTCTGGTCTTTGTCGGCAGTCTCAACCGCGAGGCGCCTTATTTTCAGGGCGCGCGCGGCGTCGGGCTCGGCGTCTACAGCTTCGACGAAGAGACGCTGGAGACGAGGAAACTGACTGAGACGGGTGACATCGACAATCCGACCTTTCTGTCGGTGACGCCGGACGGCTCCCACGTCTATGCCAATTCCGAGGTGCTCACCTGGCGCGAAGGCGTGGTCTCGGCCTACCGCTTCGACAGGCAAACCGCCGCGCTTTCCTACATCAACAAGCAGCCGACGCTTGGCAGCATCACCGCGCACAACACCATCACGCGCGACGGAACGAAGCTGCTGGTCGCCAATTACGGCATCGGCGAAGGCGGTCCCGATCGCTCGGTCGTCGTCTATGGGCTGCGCGAGGACGGTGGTCTGACCGCGCCGTTGTCGAGCGTTACCCATGCCGGAACAGGCCCCGATACAGCTCGTCAGGAACGCTCCCATGCTCACAGCGTCACCGAGACGATTGCCGGCGGCGTGGCGATCGTCGCCGATCTCGGCATCGATCGGCTTGTCTCGTACCGCATCGGGCGTGACGGCAGCCTGACCAGGCTGGCGGAGTCGGTGCTTGCGCCCGGCGCCGGCCCACGTCACGTGGCGCTGCACCCAGGCGGGCGCTTCGTATTCGTGATGAACGAACTGGATTCAACGGTGGCGTCGCTTGCGCTCGACGATACGACAGGAAGGCTCTCGGTCATCGACACGAAGCCGGCGGTCCCGGAGCAGGCGCGCGGCGGCAATCATTGCGCCGACATCCAGATCTCGCCCGATGGCCGCTTCCTCTACGGTTCCAACCGCGGCCATGACAGCGTTGCGGTGTTTTCTGTCGACCAGCAGACTGGCACGCTCGCGCTCGTCGACTATGCGCCGTGCGGGGGCGCCACGCCGCGCAATCTGGCACTGACGCCCTCGGGCGGCCATCTCTTCTCGGCCAACCAGAACGCCGACCGCATCTCGATTTTCGCGCGCGACGCGGCCACGGGGCGGCTGGCCGACACCGGGCGATCCATCGATGTCGGAACGCCGATGTGCGTGAAGATCGTGCGTTGAAAGTCACGCTGTTTCCTTCCAGCAGCGAGGGCGTGCACGGTCCTGTGATTTCGGCTGACCCATCAGCGTGGTAGCTTCCAGTCGTTCCGCTACGGAGTCGTCATGCGTACCAAGCTGCTAGAAATCACCCTTGCTATGCTGCTGCTGGTTGGCGGTCTTCCAGCCGGCCATGCGGAACTGGCCGAGCGGCCGTCGCCTTCGGGCGGCGTTCTGTCGCTGCTTCCGCCGCCCCAGGTCTCTGATCAGTCGATCGTCATCGCGGGACGTACGCTCAACTATCAGGCAAGGGCCGGCACGCTGTCGTTGCTAGCGGGCAAGGGCGACGTCACCGCGGAAATCTTTCATGTCGCCTATACGCTGCGTCCCGAGCCAAGCCGGGAACCTGATCCCCAGCGCCCGATCACGTTCGTATTCAACGGTGGTCCCGGAGCAGCTTCCGCCTATCTGCATCTCGGCGCGCTCGGTCCGCGCGTGATGGCGACGGCGGCTAATGGAAGTTTTCTCCCATCGCCGCAGAGGCTTTTGGACAACCCGAACACATGGCTCGGCATGACCGACCTGGTCTTTGTCGACCCGGTCGGAACGGGTTACAGCCGCGAAGCACCCGGAACCGAGGCGCGCAGCTTCTGGGGCGTCAACCAGGACGCCGCCGCGATGGGCGCCTTCATCCGGCTCTATCTGGCGCAGGCGGGCCGCATGGCGTCGCCAGTGTTTCTGGCCGGCGAAAGCTATGGTGGGTTTCGGGCGGCACTGCTTGCCAAGACGCTTCAGGATGATATCGGCATCAGTCCTCGCGGCATCGTGCTCATCTCGCCGGCGCTCGAATTCACACTCGTGCGGCCCGACGAGTTCCAGCCGCTCCACTGGGCGCTTGAGCTGCCGTCGCTGGCGGCGGTGCGCCTGCGCAGCGAAGGCGTCACCGGTTCCGAACTGCAGGAGCGGTTGGCCGATGTCGAACGCTATGCGCTTGGCGACTACCTCGTCGCGCTTGCCAGCGGGCTCGAACAAGGTGGGCGCCTGGCGAGCCCGCGCGTTGCCGAAATCACCGGCCTGCCGCTCGAACTCGTCAAACGAAACTTTGCGCGCATTCCCACCGCCCTCTTCGCCAAGGAGTTTGCGCGGGCAAGGGGCAATGTTCTCAGCGCCTATGACGGCACGATCGAAACCGCAGACATCGCTCCGGAAAGCCCAAGGCCTCGCGGCCCTGATCCGGTGCTCGACCGAAGTGTGCCGGCGCTCACATCCGCCTTTGTCAGCTATATCAGGGAGGAACTGAAATTCCGCACCGATCTAACCTACCGGCTTCTCAACCGTGAAGTCAGCGGCAATTGGGATTACGGGACGAGCCCGACGCGACAGGGCTATGTCGGCGTGATGGATGACCTTCAGCAGGCTCGCGTGCTAAATCCCGGCCTCGGCATTTTGATCGTCAACGGCTACACCGACCTGGTGACACCCTATCTGGTGTCACGCTACCTGGTCGGCCAGGTTCCTTCGCTTCCCGGCGCAAAGCCCATCCGCGTCGACCTGCTGGAAGGCGGCCACATGATGTATTTCAGGCCAGACAGCCGGCGCGCGCTGAGAGAGGCCGCGTCCGAGCTTTACCAAGCGCCGAAATGAAACGGTTGAAGCCGGGTACAAATGATCTGGATGAGATCGTAGCCGCCTCTTCGCATGAGCGACGGACAAGGCAAGGCGAACTGGAGAGACGAGCAAGTCGATGACATCTCAGAATGCAGAACTGACCTGGCTCAACCCGCCACCGCATCATGCTTTCGGCGACAGCTCCGTGCATGTGCGGACCGGCAAGGAGACCGATTTCTGGCGCGAGACGTTTTATGGCTTCTGGCGCGACAATGGCCACTTCCTCTACCGGCAGGTCGAGGGCGACTTCAGCGCCGAGGTCACCGTCAAGGGGGACTACAAGGTGCTCTATGATCAGGCCGGTTTGATGGTCCGGCTGAGCGAGACGCACTGGGTCAAGGCCGGCATCGAGTTCACCGACGGGCTGGCATATTTTTCCGTCGTCGTCACCAATGATGCTTCCGACTGGTCGTTGGTCAGCATCCCGGCTGGTCCGGACGGCGTCAGGATCCGGCTGACCCGCCATGCCGGGACCATCCGTGTTCAGTATCTTGATGCCTCCGACCATCACTGGAAGCCGGTGCGGCTCGCCTACTTCCCGCCCTCGAAGACAGTCGATATCGGCATGATGTGCTGTTCGCCGCAACGTGAAGGTTTCGAAGTCACATTCAGTGATTTTTCGGTCGGCCCGGCGATCTCGAGGGAACTCCATGTCTGATGCGTCGTGGCACCGGATCGGGGCGCCGCTTTCACAGCAGCATCGTTCCGACAGGCGAATAGGCGGCAAGGTGATCGTCTCAATCCGACCGGAATCCTTCCGCTTCAACCGGGACAACGACACCACGCAATCGGCGGTGGGACGGGTCGAGGATGTCATCTTCATCGGCAGCAGGTCTTTCTACACTATCTGCCTAGCCGACGGCGTTCGCGCCGTCGGCAGCCATCCACGATGCGATCGAAGACGAAATAGACGAAAGCCGTCATTCCAATCAATCCGCGTGAAATGACGTTGTTGCACTCGAGGCTTACTGCTGTACCTTCAAGGTTAAGGAGGCGTGAGCTTTTATGCTGCTTGAGCGAGAGGGGCCGCTTGGAACTTTGTTGGCTAGCGCCGAGAGAGCTGCGGCCGGACACGGCGGGACCGTGCTGGTGGACGGCGAAGCGGGCGTCGGGAAGACTTCCCTCCTGCGCGAATTCGCGGAAAACGCGGACAGGAATTACCGGATGCTGTGGGGCTGGTGCGAGGCGCTCTTCACACCGCGCCCGCTCGGTCCTCTTCAGGACATGGCGCACCTGCTAGACCCCCGCGTGGCGGAGCTGCTCGAGGAGACCGCGGCGCCGGAGCGGCTTTTTCCGGCGTTGTTGAATGCGCTTCAGCACACCAAGAGCACGACCGTGCTCGTCTTCGAGGACATGCAATGGGCCGACAATGCGACACTTGACCTGGTAAGATACCTCGGTCGCCGCGTCTCCCTGCTTCGCACGATGCTGGTGCTCAGCATGCGCAGAGACGAGATAAGTGCCGATCATCCTCTGACCCACGTGCTCGGCGACCTTCCGTCCGCCTCGGTGAGCCGCGTGACCCTGGAACCGCTGTCTTCCCAGGCGGTGACGGTGCTGGCCGAGCGGGCCGGCCGCTCCGCCGACGGGCTTTATCGCATTACCGAGGGCAATCCCTTCTTCGTCACCGAACTCCTGTCTAGCAGTGAGATCGAATCGGGGCGCGTGCCCGATTCCATACGCGATGCGGTCTGGTCGCGCTTGTCGCGCCTGACCCCAGGAGAGCGCGAGGTGCTGGAGGTCATGAGCATCATGCCGGGCAGCGTTGAGCCGTGGCTGATCCGGGCACTTCTCGGGGACGAGACCGAAGTTCTCGTGGATCAGTGCGTGGGACGGGGATTGCTGCGGCGGGATGTTCAAGGCGCGCTGACGTTTCGCCACGAGCTTGCCAGGGAAGCGACGCTCGACCGCCTCGCTCCGTCTCTCCAACGGTCGCTGCATGCGAAAGTCGAAGCGGCACTCTCCGAACTTCCGGCGGCGCAGGCAAGCGCTCTACTGTCGCGACGGGTACACCATGCCGGCGGCGCCGACAACGGCGAACGCGTCCTGGAGCTCGCGCCGCAGGCCGCCGAGCAGGCCGCGCGTCTGGGCGCGCATGGAGAGGCGGCTTCACATCTGGCGACCGCACTCCGATACGTTTCAGAGGCTCCGTCGCCGCTGGCTGCCCAGCTTTGTGAAGACTGGGCCTACGAGGCGGGCCTGTCACTGTTCGTCTACGATGAAATCATCGAGGCGCGGCATCGCGCCATTGCGATCTGGCGGGAGCTTGGGCGCATCGACAAGGTCGGGGCCAATCTGCGCTGGCTGTCGCGTCTCCACTGGCGCCGCGGAGAGGGTCAGGAGGCGGAAGACTACGCGGATCAGGCAGTGCGTGAAGTGGAGAACCTGCCGCCTGGGCCGGAACTGGCGATGGCCTACAGCACGCGCTCGCAGCTACACATGCTGCATTATCGCTTCAACGAGGCGATCGAATGGGGCGAGCGCGCGATCAGCCTGGCGGACCGGTTGGGTGAGGTCGAGACACGCGTCCACGCCCTGAACAATGTCGGCACAGCGCTGATGTTCGCCGACCGCCCGGGCGGGCGTGAGCGGTTGGAGGAAAGCCTTACCCTGGCGCTCGATCACGGGTTTCACGACCATGCGTCGCGAGCCTATACGAACTTCGCCGAATGCGCGGTAGTGGCCAAGGACTTCGCCTTGGCCGAACGGCTGCTCGCGGAAGGGATTGCGTATTGCGCCAGGCACGACCTCGATTCGGCTGCGCAATACCTGCTCGGCCGGCAGGCACAGCTTCGTACCGAGCAGGGCCGCTTTCGCGAGGCCGAGACGATTGCCCAAGGCGTCATGAATCTGGAACGCCTGCCGATGGTGATGCACCTGCCGGCTCTGACAGAACTCGGCAGGGCGCGGATCCGGCTGGGTGAACCCAGTGGCGCGGCCCTGCTGGAGCAGGCGCTCCAGGAGGGTCTGACGACCGGCGAGGCTCAACGCGTCATACCGGTTCGCTTGGCGCTGGCCGAGGCCGCCTGGCTTGCCGAGGAGCCCGGCGCCGGTCACGAGCAGCTGACGGCCCTCACCGAAATGGACCTCGACAATTTCCGTCCCTGGGACGTCGGTGAACTGGCAGTCTGGTGGCAGCGCTGCGGAATGGCGGGATCGCTGCCGGTGCCGGCCGGCCGCATTATTCCTTTGCCGCAAGCATTGGAACTCCGCGGCGACCCGACGGCGGCCTCGGCAGAATGGTCCCGCCTGGGTCTTCCCTATGAGTCAGCGCTCGCCCTCATACAGGTCCGCGGAACCGATGCCGGCGCGGCGCTGGCTCGCGCCGTGGCTACATTCGAGGGCGTCGAAGCGCGCCCCGCGGCAGCGCTGGCGCGAAAGCTGGCGCAGCGCATCGGAGCTGCCAATCAGCTGCCGAAGCAGCGCCGGGGGCCGTACACCGTGGCTAGGCAGCATCCACTGGGCCTGACGAGGCAAGAACAACAGGTACTCACAATGATCGCTCAAGGTTTGGGCAACAAGGAGGCGGCACGGCGTCTGTCGCGCTCGCCGCGGACAATCGAGCACCAGGTCTCCGCCGTGCTCGGCAAATTCAACGCAGCAAACCGGATGGAAATTCTGCTCCGCCTTCGCGGCGAGCCCTGGCTTTTGCCGTCGGCAGTTGCGCTGCAAGTCCGTGAAAACTAGGCAAGCCCGTGAAAAACTAGGAGATCAGCTGCCGGGAAACTAGGTGACCGTACCGATGTGCGCGAATGCCCCCGCGCATAGGTTGCGCTTGTGAGTTTGGAACAGACTGCGAAGCAGTCCATGAGCTCGCCAATCGGAGAGAATAGCAATGATCAGATATTCTACCGCATTTGCGACGGTCTTGCTCGCCACCACGATCGTGGCCGCGGCTTCGGAACTTGCGCCGGGGAACGGCCACAGCATCCATTTCGGCCACGTCAAAGGCGTCGTCTACTACACGGTCGAGCAGGACGGCTACCGGGTCATTGCGACCCTGGCTTCAGGGGCCGATGCGCAGCCGATGCGGTTCGTCTCCACGCTCGGACCGGGGCAAAACATGGTGATCTCCTTGCCTCAAGCCGTCGGCCAGCCATCTCTCGATTTCGAGATTATGCGAGACGGCGCCACGGTTCTCGTGAGCGAGCCCGCTGCCACTCCGATGGCCGATCCGATGGAACAAGCATCGATCCAGGATGCTCTCGACCGGTGAGCCGGTAATGGGCGGCCGCTCGGTGCGACTGCGGTCTCTTATTGGACCTGGAGCCTTTTCGCCGCATCGCATCTTTCCATTGTCGCCTACACCCTCGTAGCGGTGCGGGACTAGCAGATGGTGACGGCGCTCGCGATCAACGCTGTTTGCTGCATTTCCATCATCCTGCTCGGTTTCGTAAGCGCCGTGGGCATCGGAGCCACCGCGGACTGCATGGCGATACCGCTGCATACAAAAACGCGTCGTTCCCGACGGGCGCCTATCGCCTGGAACCGCACGAAAAGTAGGTAATTCCCGCAAAAGCAAGAACACGCCCGCGAAAACTGGGAAACCGGCCGCCCAAAAATGGGTGATGGCACCGATTTGCGTACCCGCCGGCACGCATAGAGTTGGGCTCGCAGCGTGGAAGACTTTCCCAAGATCATTCACGCCTTCCTGATCCGAAGGAAGAGGGCAGTGGGGTGAGGCACAGGAAGCCGCCGATGGCGTCGAAATCGCGCGCCGTCGGCGGGTGCGCGCACCGATCCTTCAAGTCGGTAGCGCCGCCCCTCTGCGATCCACGCAAGATCAGGAGGGTGCCGTTCGAATTCGCCCTAATCCCGCAGCAGATCGGACATCAGTTTGAAGAAGCGGTCCGCATCGACCTCGTGCGCGATGCGGGCATTGTCCTTTTCGCTACGCAGGGGCCATTCACCACACCAGCGGCTGTGCTGGCGCCGAAACCCTCGATGTCATAACGATCCAACCGCACTACTCGATTGCGGCGGATCACGGAGGACCGGATGGCGACGGGACGTTGTCTCTGCGGCGGCGTGCGCTACGAGATTGCAGGCGAGCTTGCTCAGCCGATCGCCTGGCATTGCTCAATGTGCGCGCACCAGCGGCAACTTTGCCGTAATGGCGGGCTGCAAGTCGACCCTTGATCGGCCGACCGGCCCTCGTCTCGGCGGACATATTTTATGTCGGCTCGAAATCCGTTTTTTACGATCTGGCGACGGTCTACCTCGGAAACACGAGTGGTAGGACCTGAATCGCCGCACTAGAATCCGTACCATACCAGAATCCGTAAAGGAGAAGCTCCATGACATCGGACGTGGCAATTATCGCTGGAGCAGGGCCGGGGCTGAGCGCCTCGCTTGCACGTCTTCTCGCCAAGGAGGGCTTCCGCGTGGTCCTGGCTGCCCGCGACGTCGGCAAGCTGAGCGCGCTGGTCGACAAGACCGGAGCGTTGGCGGTCGAGACGGACGTTGCCGATGTCGCGTCGGTCGAAAACCTGTTTGACGTCGCCGACAAGGCCGGTCCTCTGTCGCTTGTGGTTTTCAACGCCAGCGGCCGCGCCCGCGGTCCGATCGCCGACCTCGAACCCGAAGCGGTCAGACAGGCATTGCTGGTCGGCGCCTATGGCGGGTTCCTGGTCGGCCAGCAGGCCGCGCGCCGGTTGCTTTCCCGCGGCTCCGGCTCGATCCTGTTCACCGGCGCCACCGCCAGCGTCAAAGGGTTTCCGGGTTCGGCCGGCTTTGCCATGCCAAAGTTCGGCCTGCGCGGACTGGCCCAATCCATGGCCCGCGAACTTGCGCCGAAAAACATCCATGTCGCGCATTTCATCATCGACGGTGTGATCGCGCCGAACGAGCCCGGACAGAATAGGCCCGAACAGGCCAGCGAACCCGACCGGCAGGATCGCCGGCTATCTCCGGACGCGATCGCCGTAACCTATCTCGCAATCCACCGGCAGCATCGCAGCGCCTGGACTTGGGAGCTCGAACTCAGGCCGTGGGTCGAAAATTTCTGAGTCTCGGCCGGACTGCAATTCGTGCATGTGTTTGCCATGACGCCTTCGTGCCGTGGAACATCCGTGCGGACGTTATTTGCCTGCCGGCCGCCAAACGCAGCGCTGACTTTCTTCCATTGGCATTGAGATTGGATCGAGCGTTGCTTTGATCGCAACGACCTGCGTGTCACCGTAGAGGCCTGATCCAAGCCTGAGGCAGGAGGAGGTTGACCATGGCCAGGATTGTACCCGTGCTCGATCTCAGCCGTCTCGAACAGGGCGCGTCGGAGCGTCGGACCTTTCTGTTCGACCTGCGCACGGCGGCCCGCGATGTCGGCTTCTTCTATCTCAGCGGCCACGGAATTTCGGCTGTGGAGGTCGACGAGGTGCTCGACGCCTCGCGCCGGTTCTTTGCCTTGCCGGAAGCCGACAAGCTGGCCATCGAAATGGTCAAGTCCCCGCAATTCCGCGGCTACACGCGCACCGGTGGTGAACTGACCAAGGGCAAGGCCGATTGGCGCGAACAGCTCGACATCGGCGTCGAGCGTCGACCCATACCACAGGGGCCGGGCATTCCTGCCTGGACGCGGCTGCAAGGGCCGAACCAGTGGCCTTCGGTCCTGCCGGAACTCAAGCCGGCATTGCTGGCATGGCAGACCAGGGCGACGGCGGTGGCGATCCGCCTGCTGAAGGCTTTCGCGCTGTCGCTCGACCAGGCCGAGGACGCTTTCGATCCGATCTATAGCGGTGAGCCCAACCACCGCATGAAGATCGTGCGTTATCCCGGACGCGGTGCAACCGGCGGCGACCAGGGCGTCGGCGCACACAAGGACGGCGGTTTCCTGACGCTCCTGCTTCAGGACGACAATAAGGGGCTGCAGGTCGAATATGACGGAAGCTGGGTGAATGTGGATCCCATCCCCGGAACGCTGGTGGTCAACATCGGCGAGCTCCTCGAACTGGCATCGAATGGTTATCTCAGGGCGACGGTCCACCGTGTCGTCACGCCGCCGGCCGGTGTCGAGCGGATTTCCGTTCCGTTCTTCTTCAGCGCCCGGCTCGATGCGACGATCCCGTTGCTCACCCTGCCTGAAGAACTGGCTGCCGAGGCTCGCGGACCGGCGAGCGATCCGGACAATCCGCTGTTTCGCGATGTCGGAACCAACGTGCTGAAAAGTCGCTTGCGCTCGCATCCTGACGTGGCGCGCCGGCACTATGCCGATCTCCTTGAGACGAGGGCGTCACCTGTCTGAAGACGCCTGAGCAAATAGAACGGGAATTTTCGTTATCCCGCCGGCTTTTGGAATTTTGTTCGTCGCCAACACGCCCAAACAAGCTCAAACAGGTAAGACCGTTCGACGGTTTCCTCCCATTCCGCTGAACGGCGTTCCCCTCTGAAGGTTGTAACCTTCTTTTGGCCGGGCCGTATTCGAGCCCGGCCATTTTTTTCGTGCGATTTCGGCAAATCAGCTGTGGTCGTCGAACCATGAACTGAGACTGCCGGCTTTGCCGTAAGCGATCCATATGCGCCTGCCTTCCACACTGCGTCGCGTGGGAGGCGGCAGATGCAGAAGGGTGCGGGACCGAAAAAGCCAGGTGGCGACACATGACAGCCGACGCCCTGTTGTCGCCGGCGGCGGTGTCCGGCTTCGTGTTCGGCCTCGGGCTTATCTTTTCCCTCGGCCCCCAGAACCTCATGCTGATCCAGGCGGGACTGACGCGCAGCCACCCCTTTGCGGTCGCTTCCACCGGTTACGTCTCGGAAATCGCTTTGGTGACCATGGGAATCGGCGGGCTTGGAACGCTGCTGACGCACCATCCCGCAATCTCCGGTGTCCTGCAGGCGGTGTGCGCCGTATTCCTCGCCTGGTGGCGCGCGCGCACCTTGCTCAACGTCAGCCGGAAACGCAGGACGGCAGCTGCCATGACAGGCGGCAAGTCCCGATCTCGGGCGATCGGTTCGATGCTTGCCGTCACCTGGCTCAATCCTCTGGTTTGGCTTGAGGCGATGTTTCTCGTCGGCGTTCTCTCGTTCAGCTACGGCAGCGAGGAACAGGCGGGGTTCGCAGCCGGGTTCCTCACTGCTTCCGCGATCAAGTTCTATGGCTGGAGCCTGGCCGGTGTGAGCCTGTCGCGCCACTTCGACCGCCCGATCTACCGCAGGCGGATGGACGCGATCGCCGGTCTCGTTCTGATCCTGGCAGCCATTCTCCTGGCCGCAAACATCCTGAACGGAACTTGAGTGATGACCGCCAGACCGTCGATAGCCCAGGATTTCGTGAGGCAGCGCGGCATATCGACTTCAGCGCGTGTACCGCACAATATAGGGTTCGACCAGGGCGCGTATTTCCGCAGCGGGCACCGCTTCTCCGGCAGCACGCAGCGCCCGTTCGTAGCGTGCATAATCGTCGACCGCACTTTCGAAATCATGGCGCGACAGCCGCTCCTTGATCAGCGCCTTGCAGACGGATCCGGCATCCGGATAGAGGTCCAACGTCCTCAGATAAATCGAGCGCGCTTCATGGGCGTTGGTCGCCTCCAGCCGCTGGCCGATCCGCAATGCGAGATCGATCAGATCGCGACGCACTTTTTCAGCGACGGCGAGCGACCAGAAGCTGGCTCGCTCGTGCAGAAACAGCGGACCGGGGAATGCGAGGAAGAGCGCCTCCGCTTCCGGGCGCAGTCCCGCCGCTCCGCCATTGACGGTCGTGACGGACTTGAGCTGTGCATCCCAGTCTGCGAGGTCGATCCAGACCTTGTCAGATGCGAGGCGAAGCTTGCCTTCGCGCTGGACGATCAGGTCGGTCCGCCCGAGCAGCTTGCGCAGCCGATGCAGCGCCTGCTCGCATGCCGCCCGCGCCTGATCGCCGTCGAGGTCGGGCCACAGCCAGTCCTGAAGGGTCTCCAGCGAGGAGGTGTTGTCTTTCGAGATCGCCAGCACCCGCAGTATGTCGAGAGCCTTCGTCGGTGGCTTGGCGCCGAGATTAAGAGGGTTTCCATCGAGTTCGAGCCGAAAGCCTCCGAGAACGTGGACCTTGAGCGGCCATGGCCAGGCCGCGGGCCGCCGTTGCGGCGCGTCCAGCCGGCGTTCCGCGATCAACGACCGGCAAAGCTTGGGCTCGATGCCGCGCTCAAGCGCATCACCAAGCAGTTCGGCGAGCAACTCCGGGACGTTGACGAGCACCATTGGCCAGCTGACGTCGCGGAGCGCCTCCATGAAGAGCTTCAGCCGGTCGCCATAGTGTGGATCCCGGTTCCACAGGCTCTCCAGCGCGGCGGCTGCCAGAATGCATATATCCGTACGCTTGCGTGCGCCGCCCTCCAGCCTCGGCAGCAGGTCGTTGAGTAGCGCGGCGGCTTCGCGTGACTTCCTGTCGGCGAGGAGCACCTGGAACTTCGTGATGTAGTGTGGCCAGCGCTCGACCATGGGCTCGTTGGCGGCTTCGATCGCCGCCATGAAGCGCTCGCAATCCTGGTAGGCGGCCACGAAATCGCCTTGCCTGGCATGAAGCGCGGCATTGCAATCGGCGACTACGGCCACCTGCGTGGTGAAGCGGCTGTCGGCGATCTCTGCCAAGCGAGCCACCACCTGGTGGAATTCGGCAAAATCGTTGCGGAACTTCATTTGCATCTGAAGGTGATAGAGGCCACCGAACTCCACGCCCTTGAGCGACTCGCGCTCACCGATGGCGATCGCCTCCCGCAACGCCGCTTCGGCCGAAGGATAGGGAAAGCCCTTTCTCCTGTAAGGGAAATAACGGCCGCTCTTGGCGCCGAAGGCGACCAGCCACATGCCGAGAACCCAAGGCAGCACATCTTTGTCGCCCAAATCCTCGACAACGCTGTCGACGGCCTTCGTGAACAGATCTGCCCGCATGGTCGATACCGAATGCTCGATCAGCGTTTCGCTCGCGAGCAGACGCAATCCGCTTGGATCGCGCTCGGGATTCCTGGTCAGCCGCTCCAGCAGTTCCGTTTCCAGCGCTTGCCCGGCCGGACTGTTGCCATAGTAGTCGTCCGCGAAATTCAGCGCCCGCATCATGCCAATGCGCACCAGCATCGCTTCCTCGGGAGGCAGTTCCGGGAGGCCGCGTTCGATCAGCTCGAACGCCCGGCGGGTCCACATGGAAAGACCTTCATAGGTCCGCCAACTGGCCGTCTTGACCAAGACGGCGCGCGACACGGTGAGACACAGACCGCGCAGATCATCGGCCTCGCCAAAGGCTTGCCATGCTCTCGACAGCCAGCGCTCCGCCGCAGCGTCGTCCGGCATGTGGGCCACGCCCAGCCAATAGAAATGCCAGCCGTTCATGAACGTTTCCGGCAACCGGCCGCACCATTCGATGAAGGTCGCCCGACCTCCTTGCGCCAGCACGGCCTCCGCGCGGCTCAGTATCAGCTCGCTCGCTTGGTCCCAGTCCTCGGCCTGCAAGGCGAGGTGTATGGCTTCGTCAGGTCGACCGGCCGCCGCAAGAACCTTCGCCGCCTTTCGCCTAAGCGATCGCTGCTCTTCCATGACCACGTGCTGTGCGAAGCGCCGGTCAAGAAAGTCCCGCAAGAGGTCGTGCAGGTAAAAGGTGTCGCGGCTGTTTTCCAGGCGCGTGACCAGCAACTGCCGCTTGTAGAGCCTGTCGAGCAGCTTGCCCGCTTCGTCCGACCCTATCATCACGTCCGCCAGCTCGGTGCTGATTTCGGGCAGCAGGTTCAGCTTCAGGAGCATTTCCTGGTCGGCGGCAGGGAGGGAAAGGAAGAAATGGCGGCCGAGAACATCCGACAGTGCATTCGGTCCGCCGAAAACCGTGTCGTCAGGTCCGACCGCCGAGCCGTGGTCCGCGAGAAGAACCAGTCCAATCGCCCAGCCGCGCGCTGCCGCGACATCGAATGACACGGCGGCGTTCCTCGAACGCATTTGCACGAGATCGCGTGCTTCCTCGGCCGAGAATTCGAGCGCCGATCGGTCGACGATGGCCATCTGGCCCTTGAGAACGAGGTCGCCCAATTCCTCCTGGGGCAGTGTTCTCGAGGCGCAGATGCATCGGACCGTGTCGGGAAGCTCGCGGAACATCACAGAGAGCATCGCCCGGAATTCGGGCGTGTCGGCATCATGCAAATCGTCGAGGACCAGAATGGTGCCGGGTTTCAGCCGCGCGAAATAAGCTCTGAAGAAGCGCCTGGCGAACTCCTTCGGCTGCTCGGCATATTCCACGCCGAACACCGGCATGTCCGCGGCCGAGGCGAGTGACTGCGCCAGATATTGAAAGAAGTGCGCAATATCCTGGTCGCCCTCGTCGGTGCGGAACCACACATGCGGTGCTTCGACGCTTTCGAGATAGTCGATGATCGCCGTCGTCTTGCCGTAGCCGGCCGGCGCGGCCACCCAGCATACGCTCGATCGCGATTTCAGACCGATCGCTTCGAGAACGCGGATCCGCCTCAATATCCTGGCGCTGCGCGGCGCCGCCAGCTTGGCGAGCCGGCCTGTGCCCGAGTGCGGGCGCTTCGCATCGGCTTCAACGGCGTCTAGGGGGGTCATGGGGGCTCCCGCTCGACCAATCATCGAGCGTCGGTCGTGCCGCCATGACCGTCCCGCCGCCCAGATTGACCTCAGCGTAGCGCAATCATGCGACAATTCGTAGTGGCTTTACAGATGAAGCGGCAACGGCCGATTCTAGGCGTCGACTGGATGCCTGCGCGATCGCGAAATCAGGACGCGGAGGAGATCGAATTGTGTGAGGCAGCGCCGGCGGGCGACCGGTGAATCCCGCACTCCATCTTCGACAGTCCGCTCCAGCGGCCCGCGCGCGGATTGTCCGCGCTGCCGCACTGGACCGTGCAGGGCGCGCAGCCGATCGAGGGGTAGCCTTTTTCGAGGAGCGGATGCCGCGGAAGATCATAGTGATCGAGATAGGCCTCGATCTGTTGGCGAGTGAAGCGGGCAAGCGGATCGATCTTCAGACGCCCGTCAGTTTCCTCGAGCGTCGGAACATCCGCGCGAAGCCCGCCATGATATCGCTTGCGACCGGAAATCCAGGCCTTGAAGCCGGTCAGCTTATTTTCGAGCGGCAGAACCTTGCGGATCTGGCAGCACCGGTCCGGATCGCGGCGGTGCAGCGATCCAGCGCCGTCGAGCGCCCGCAAGACATTCGCCTGAGGCGTGACGACGCGCAGATCGGTGAGGCCGAGCAGAGCCGTCAGCTGCGCGCGATAGGCGATCGTTTCCGAAAACAGCTTTCCGGTATCGAGCGTGATGACAGGAAGCGATCGGTCGATCGAGGCCGCCATATGCAGCAGCACCGCGGATTCCGCGCCGAACGAGGACACGAGCGCTATGTTTCCACAAAACAGGTCGGTGACGAGCGGCGCCAGCAACTCGGGTCCGTCGAGATAGTTCAGCTCTGCGATGACGGCTTCATACATGGCAGTTCGGCCGATCAAAAACGGTGGTGGCGTGATAAAGCCGCATCATAGCTTCGCCACGAAATCGAGGATCGCCTGGCGGTCGGTCTCGTCCAGGTCGAAGAAGCGGTCGCGCACAATCTGCGCCGTGCCGCCATGGGCGAAGACGGCATTACGCAGCGTGATCGCGCGGCCGTCGTGCAGGTACCGTTGGCGCAGGCGGATGCCGACGAGCGGCGTGGTCCGCCATTCGGCGCCGATGGCGTCGCCCTGGACGATCTTGTCGTCGAGCGCCGGCCCCATGTCGTGCAGCAAAAGGTCGGAGTAGAGCTGGACTTCGCCGTTAATGCCCTCCAGCGCCGGCACATGGCATTTGGCGCAACCGGTCGAGGCGAAAAGCCGTCCGCCATGACTGCCGAGCATCGCGCTTTGGCTCGATGAAGGTGATGCGGCCCGGAAGGTCGCCGAGAACGGGATCAGCGCACCGTAGGCCAGGGCCGCCGACAGAGTCACCCCGACTAGCCCCAGGCCGATCAGGCGCAGGCGCCGCCGGCCTCTCCGAGCCGGCCGAGCCGGGTGGTGATGCCGAGCGCGATCATCACCATGAGGAACAGGAATTGGTCGACACTGAGGATGACGCGGCGCAGTTGCGGATTGAGGGTGATCTCCGAATTGAACATCACCACGCCGATGAACGCGACGATGAACCACGGGAACGGGATCGGCGTGGCCTCTTGCGCCTTGTTGCGGCTGCGAAACACCAGGCTGGCGGCCAGCAGAAGCGGGACGAGCATCAGCACTTTGCTGAGCTTGACCAGCGTGGCGGTGTTCAGCGCGCCATCGGAAATGGCGAAGGAGGCGCCGTAGACCTGCGCAAGTTCGAAAATGCTCGCCCCGACGAACACACCATAGAGGCGGTCGTCGAGATGCGGCAGCCAACCGCCCAGGAACATGACCGGATAGGCGAGCAACGCCACCGTGCCGCTCAGCGTGATCAAGGCGATGGCGATGCCGGCGCTCTGGTCGCGTGCACGCACGAGCGCGGCCATGGAGAGGATCGCCGCGGCGCCGCAGACGGCGCTGCCGACCGCGACAAGCAGCGCGATCTCGGCGTCGAGCCTGAACAGCTTGCGCGCGATGGCGTAGAGCAGCGTCAGCACCAGGATCAGCTCGATGGCCGCCACCGCGAGCGGCATGAACCCCAGATCCAGGAACAGCCGCGTCGTGATCCGGAAGCCGACCAGCACCACGGCGAGCCGCAACAGATAGCGCTTGGTGAAGTCGAGCCCCGGGCGCAAGGCGTCCGGACAGGCGAAGCTGCTGCCGATCAGCAGCCCGAAGAGCATGGCGACCAGGACCGGGTTGCGCGACAGCGGCTCGCCCAGTCCGCCGGCGATCCAGCCGGCCGCAAGGGCGAGTGCCGCGGCAACGATGACGCCAGGCAAGACCGGGCGCATTTTTTCCGGCGCATGGGAGAGCGTCAGGGCGTGGCTCATGGTTTTGCCCCATCAGGCAGGCTGAGCGCTCGCAGATAGGAGGCGACCGCATCGATCTGTGCGGAATCGTCTTCGATCGGCTGCGCGCCCGCCTCGCGGCTGACAGTCGCAGTGGTGATGCCGAGTTCGTTTGCAAAAGCGTTCGCCACCATGTCTTCGAGGGTGGCTATATCAGCCTTCCAGCCGTAGCGGCCGACCCGCGATGCGCCTTTGGTGTCGACGACATGATGCGCGCGGCCTTTGATGCCGTCGCCCTTGCTGACCGCCTGCGCTTCGATGACGCTGTCGGGAATCTCGTCGATCCCAGCGACCCCGTAGAGAGCGAGCGGCATGCGCAGCGAAATCACGTTGGCCTGGCGCGGCATCGCCGCCGGCACGGTCGCATTGCCGGCGCCCCCGTCGAGTGTATAGCGCCTGGCGACCGGACTGTTGGGATGATCGATCGGAACCGTGCGCCCAGACCCCGGATCCATATGGGCTATCCTGCGCGCAAAGTGGCTTTCATCAACGCTCGCGCCGCCGGGGCCGGGATGGCAGGCCACGCAGGACGCCGCATTGAACAGTGGGCCGAGGCCCGTCTGCGGCGTGTAGTCAGTCTGAAACACCTGTTTTCCGCGCGCCACAAGATTGGCGTCGGCTTGTGTGCCTTGCGTCTCCCGCATCGTCGTCGACGCGCCGTGCTCGCCGAAGGTAGGGATCTCGATGAGTGCGCCTTCGCGACCCGGAAATCCCGGAATGTCGCCGCCTATCGTTATCCAGATCCGCTGTGCGTCAGCCGACGTCGCGATCGCACGAAGGCGATCGGGGCCGAGGGGGCCAAGACCGGGGATGTCGATCGTCGCCCGGGCGAGAAGCCGGCCGTCCTGGCTCAAGCGCAGCAGCGAACCGTCGCCGCGATTGGCGACGAACAGATCGGACCCGCCGGCCAATGTCGTATGGCTCGAGAACTGCGGATTGGCGATTTCGGGAATGGCGGCGGCGACATCGACCGGGCGGTCGAATTCCGGCAGCGAGATCGTGCGGGCCCTGGCGACCGTGAAATGCCGCCGGTCGTCTTCCAGTTCAAGCAGCGCCAGCCGGTCGCGGCCCGGATCGGCGATGTAGAGAGCGCGGTCCGGGTTCCACTTGAAGGCGATGCCGATGACGCCGGGATCGTCGCCGATGCCGTGGCCGGTGCTTACCGTGCCCCGGCCGGTACTTACCGTGCCCCGGCCGGTGCTTACCGTGCCCGGCCCGGCCAAGCCGTCGACGCCATCCTGGACATGGATTTGAACCACGCCGCCATCCGCGGTGACCGCGGCGAACACGGCAAAGCCGCTGCCGTCCGGCGACGGACCGAGAAACGCCGTTCCGAGCGCGCCCGTCTGCATTCCGCCCGGTGTCAGCTGGCCGCTTGCCTGATAGTTCAGCAGCTTGCCAAGCCAGCCGCTGGGCTGTGCTTTCGGCGTCTGTTCGCGATCGGTATGCCGGCCGGCGAACACGCCGCCGGCCTCGCGGCTTGGCGCGTTGGCGAGCGGCGCACCGTCGGGGTCGACGACCGTGACGCTGCCCTCGCCAGCCACCCCGTTCGGGGCATTAGCGATCCAGGGCCTTCCGAACGCGTTGTTGATCGAAATGTATCGCGGTCCGGACGCGGCTGCGAGGCGTGCGGTTCGAGCCCCGGCATTGTACCGCTGGTTGAGGAACCGTTCACTCTGTGCTGTATAGAGCTGAACCCTCCCATCTCCATTGTCGAGCTCTTGCGGAACGATAATGGTGCCACCGGACTTGTCCGCGCGCGGATCGATGGACAGGATCGTCCCGGCCTCAAATGCTGGATCGCCTGGAGGTGCGCCGAAATTGCTGCCCACGGCGACGAGAACCCTGAGCGGATCGAGCACCCGCCCTTCACGCGTCGCCATAAGGAATTCCGGATTTCCAGGTATCGGCCCGCCAACATGAAAGCGGCCCACCTCGCGCACGCCGGCCACGTCGGGCAGCCCAACCGCGACCATGCGAGCGCTCAGGCGCCAATCGGGAGTCTGCTCCCCAGCGACACCCGAAGCCGGCAGCAGGCTAAGAAATATCGCCGCTGCCTTCGAGCGCGTCCGGCGTGAAGAAAAACCCGACAGCAGGGACCATCGCCGGGTCTGATGAGTCCCGACGAAATCTGTTGCGGCCACTGCACTGCCTGTTCGCATCGCGAGGTCTCCGCCAGTCGCAAGCGCTTGGTGACGCCTGCCACTCACGGTGCAACTTTCGAACACGCGCGCTTACGGATCGCTTACGGCATTCGGCGTGACGGGCTCGCCGAGCATCACTGCTATGATTTGAGGTCGCGCTGACATTGCCGGCGCGAACGGCCGGTCGTTCAATCGGCCGGGACGCTTTCCAGTCGCTCTCCGCCGGCCTTTGCGATGAAGCTGCGCCAACCGCCATAGGCCGAAATGTCGATCGCCTCTGACAACCCGGCGGTCTCGACCAGGAAGCCCTTGGCCGATGTCCCGTCATCGAGCTCGATCGTGCCTATGCCGAGCGGCGGCGGGATCGCGGCCACGAAGCGTCCGAACGCGTCTGCTGAAAGCCGCCAAACCTCGACGTCGATCGACTTCCCGTTGCCGTCGGCAACACGCACGAGCCCGGGCTTCGGCACGGATTGGCCGGCGAGTGCGTAGAGCTGATAGGAAGCAACCGTCCTGGCGGCTCTGCTCAATCGCGCGCCAAGCGCGCATAGTTGGCCGTTGAGCGGCATTCCCGACAAATGCGCACCGACGACCACGAGCTCGATCATTTCGTCACCAGGGTCCAAGGTTTTGGCGGGGGAGGCTGGCATCGCCCAGCCTGTCGCGCCAAGGCCGAGACCGCTGGCTGCATGCAGCTCGCTGGCCAGCGACGCCGTCAGGGCGTCCTTGCCGGCGGCGGCAAGCAAAGTGACGCTCATCGGCAAGCCGTCGTCGCGCTTGCCCGTCGGTACGGCGATGCCGCACATGTCAAGCAGATTGACGAAGTTGGTGTAGGTGCCGAGCCGGCTGTTGGTGATGATCGGATCGGCCAAAACAGTCTCCAGCGAATAGTGCGTCGGCGCGGTTGGCACGCAGAAAAGGTCGACCGAGGCGATAACAGGCGCGAGCCTGGCCTTGTAGGCCTGCAGCGCATAGAGGCCTTTGAAAGCATCCGCTGCGGAAAGTTTTCGCGCCCCGCCTATGATCTGGCGCGTCACCGGATGCATGGCTGCCTCGTTCACGTCCATGAAATCCGCGATCGCCGCATAGCGCTCGGCCACCCAGGCGCCTTCGTAGAGCAGGTTGGCGGTGGCGTAGAAATCGCCGAAGGGGATTTCGATCAATCGGCAGCCAAGTTTTTCCAGCGTCCGCAGCGCCGCTTCGAATCCCGCTTGCATGGCCGCGTCGCCAAAAAATTCCCGATCCGTCTTTGCCGGAACGCCGACAGACAGATCGGGTGGACGCGGACCGAGTGACGGCGGCGCGGTGAAGCGCGAATAGGGATCGGCATCATCCTTTGCCGCCGCGGCCCTGAAGACGCTGTAGGCGTCATCGACGGTGAGCGCAAAGACGGAGACGCAGTCGAGCGTGCGGCAGGCCGGCACCACGCCGACGGCCGACAGCGCGCCGACCGTCGGCTTCAGCCCGACGATATTGTTGAGGCCGGCGGGAATGCGGCCGGAGCCGGCGGTATCGGTGCCGAGTGCGAAAGAAACGAAGCCGTGCGCCGTCGCCACAGCCGAGCCGGACGAGGAGCCGCCCGGCACCAGTTTCGGATCGACCGCGTTTCTCGGGATTGGATAAGGTGTGCGCACGCCGACGAGGCCGGTGGCGAATTGGTCGAGATTGGTTTTTCCGACGACCAGCGCGCCGGCCGCCCTCAGACGCGCGACAACGGTGGCGTCTTTTGCCGGCAAGTAGGCATATTCGGCGCAGGCCGCCGTGGTCGGCATGCCGGCAACATCGATGTTGTCCTTGACCGCGAACGGCATGCCCCAGAGCGGCTTTGCCACGGGATCGAATCCGCCGAGTGCTTCGGCTTCGGCGAGCATCTCCGCCTTGCTCGCCAGATGGATGAAGATGCCGGGATCGTCCGCTTCCGCTATGCGCTGGAGCACGGTTTCGATGACGGCCGCAACCGACATGCCGGAGGCATACGCCGCGTGCAGGCTCCCTATATCAAAACGGATGTCGCTCATTTCGCCTCGTCCAGAATGGCCACCGGCAGATTCCACTGGATCAGCACGACGCAACCGTCTTTCGTCCACACCGAATGCTCGGTCCCGACCGGGTTCAGGATCACGCTTCCGGCAAGATAGTCGCCGTTCTCGTCGCTCTGGGTGCCTTCCAGCACGACGATGGTTTCGAGCCCGACATGACGATGGCGCGGCACGCCGGCGCCGGGCCGATAGTTCAGGATGGCGACGGCCGGTTCGGCCGGTCCGCCCTTGAGCAGCCAATGCACCGTGATGCCTTCGCGAAAATGCTCGAATGCCAGATCACGCCAGCCCCCATCGATGAGAGTCGGGTATGCAATGTTAGGCATCGGCAATTCCCTTGAGCACCTGGTCCGTCATCGCCGTCCAGCCGACGATCGCGCCCTGCGCCCTGATCATGGCCAGCGCGGCCGCCTTGAATTCCGGAAAATAACTCTCCGTCGCATCCTCGGCCAGCAGGCATTCATAGCCGCGGTCGTTGGCCTCGCGCATCGTCGTCTGCACACAGACTTCCGTCGTAACTCCGGCGAAGACGAGCTGCTGCACGCCGAGCCGTTTCAGGTCCTCGCCGAAGCTGGTAGCGTAGAACGCGCCCTTGCCCGGCTTTTCGATGACGATCTCGCCCGGCAGCGGGGCAAGCTCGTCGAGGATCGCCGTTCCCGGCTCGCCGATGATCAGCACACGGCCCATCGGACCGACATCGCCGATCCGGATCGACGGATTGCCGCGATTGCGCTTGGCCGGCGGCAGGTCCGAAAGGTCTGACCTGTGGCACTCCATCGTGTGGATCACCGGCAGGCCGGCGGCGCGAAATCCCTCGATCAGCCTTTTTACCGTCGGCACGATCGCCACCACCCGGCTGACGTCATTGCCGAGGCTGGCGCCGAAGCCGCCCGGCTCGGCGAAATCGCGCTGCATGTCGATGACGACCAGCGCCATCGCCTCAGGCTTGAAGGCAAACGGAAACGGCAGCGCGTCGATTGCCGCCATCAGTGCTGTCCGGCCATGTGCTCGCCGATCGTCTGCACGCTCGCCTTGGCGATCGGCGTCTCGTAGACCAGCGCGCCGTCGGACATGACGAAGATGCGGTCGGAGAGCTCCAGCAATTCGTCGAGGTCCTCCGACATCAAGAGCACGGCGGCACCGGCGTTGCGTGCCCGCATGATGCGCGCGCGGATTTCGGCAACGGCGGAGAAGTCGAGGCCGAAGCACGGATTCGAAACAATCAGCAGATCGACCTCGCCGGTCAGTTCGCGGGCGAGCACAGCGCGCTGGACGTTGCCGCCGGAGAGCGATGAAATCGGCGAGGCGAGCGAGGCCGTCTTGACCTTGAACTGCTCGACCAGGCGCGTCGCATAGTCTCTGATGGCACTCATCCGGATCCAGTTGATCGGCTTGCCGGCCTCGTTCAGGTCGAAGGTCCGGAAAGCCATGTTTTCGGCAACCGTCATCCTCGGCGCGCAGGCATTGCGCAACGGTTCCTCCGGGATGAAACGCACATTGAGCGTGCGGGCCTCGGCGCGGCTGGCGCGGTAAGGCGATCCCTTCACCAGGACGTCGCCGGCATCACGCGTGCGCTGCCCGGCCAGGACTTCTAAAAACTCCTTCTGGCCGTTTCCGGAGATACCGGCGACGCCGACGATCTCGCCGGATTTCACATCGAGCTCGCCGATATTGATGGTCTTCAGGCCGGTGCGGTCGGGCGCCTTCAGTGCCTTCACCGTCAGGATTTGCCTGGCACCGACCGGCACTGGAGCGCGGCTGTCGAGCGCGGCGATCGGCTGGTCACCGATCATCATCGCCGCCATCTGCTTGTGAGACAGCTCCGGTACTTTCCCCGTTCCTGTCAGTCTGCCCTTGCGCAGCACCGTGATGTCGTCGGCAAACGCCGTCACCTCGTGGAACTTGTGCGAGATCATCAGCACGGTGAGATCGCCCGCCTTGGTCATGCCGCGCACGAGGCCCAGCACTTCCTGCGCCTCGCCGGGGGTTAGCACCGACGTCGGCTCGTCCAGCACCAGAAAGCTGCGGCCGAGATAAAGCTGCTTGATGATTTCGAGCTTCTGTTTCTCGCCGGCGGCGAGTTCGGCCACTTTGACGTCGAGCGGCAGCTTGAACGGCATCCGCTCCATGAATTGGGCAAGTGCGGCGCGCTCCTTGCGCCAGTCGATAATCCCCGGCACCTTCTCGCGCGAAATGACCAGGTTTTCCGCACCTGTCAGCGACGGGACCAGGGTAAAATGCTGGTAGACCATGCCGAGGCTGAGCGCCGAGGCCTCCTTCGGACTGGCGATCCCGACCTCGCGGCCGTCGACCAGAATGTCGCCGGCGGTCGGGTGATAAAAGCCCATGATGCATTTGACCAGCGTCGATTTGCCCGCGCCGTTTTCGCCAAGCAGCGCATGAAACGATCCCGCCGGCACCTTGATGGAGACGTCGTCCAGCGCGGTGAAGCCACCGAAGCGCATGCTCATGCCGATCGTCTCGACGCCGACGGCCTTCTTTCCGCTTTCACGCATCACGACACCGTCATGGCAACTGGGCGACGAAGGACGCCGAATTGGACACCGCGCCGAACACGCCGCCTTGCATCTTGATCATCTTGATCGCGGCGAGATGGTTGCCGTAGTCGGTCGCCCCGCAGCAATCCTCCAGCATCACGCATTCGAAGCCGCGGTCGTTGGCTTCGCGCATCGTCGTGTGCACGCAGACGTCGGTGGTGATGCCGGTCAGCACGATGTTTTCGATGCCGCGCTGGTTGAGGATCAGCTCCAGGTCGGTGGCGCAGAACGAGCCCTTTCCCGGCTTGTCGATGATCGGCTCGCCTTCGGCCGGATAGAGGTCGGGGATGATGTCCCAGCCCGGCTCGCCGCGCACCAGGATGCGCCCGCAGGGTCCGGGGTCGCCGATGCCGGCATTGATGCGGCGCGAGCGCCAGCGCTTGTTGGCTGGCAGGTCGGCGAGATCGGGCCGGTGGCCCTCGCGCGTATGAATGATGGTGTAGCCCTTCGCCCGCATGGCAGACAGCACCGATCTGATCGGTTCGATCGGCGCCCGCACCAGCGACAGGTCGTAGCCCATATGGTCGACATAGCCGCCCGGCCCGCAGAAATCGGTCTGCATGTCGATGATGATCAGCGCCGTGTTGTCGGGCCGAAGCTCGCCATTGTAGGGCCATGGATAGGGATCGGCATCGATATAGCGCTGCGTGACCTCGGCTCTGGCGTTCATTGAGAAAAACTCCAGTCTGGAAACGTCATTTGGTGATCGACAGTTCGCCCGGCGCGCCGGCCAGCGAACGGCTCGGCGACGAGGTGGCGATCATGATGACGAGGGTGAGGATGTAGGGTGCGGCGTAGAACAGATAGTAGCCTTGCGTGACGCCGACCGATTGCAGCGCCGGCCCGAGCGCGCCGGCGCCGCCGAACAGCAGCGCGGCGGCAAAGCAGCCGAGCGGATTCCAGCGCGCGAAGATGACCAGCGCCACCGCCATCAGCCCCTGTCCCGACGAAATGCCTTCGGTCCAGCTGCCGGGATAGTAGAGCGAAAGATAGGCGCCGCCGATGCCGGCCAGCGCGCCGCCGATGCCGGTGGCGATGAGGCGCACCGTATTCGGGTTGAGGCCCATGGCGCGCGCGGCGTCGGAACTGTCGCCGACCACGCGCAGGATCAGGCCGGCGCGGGTGTTGCGGAAAGCCCACCACAGGAATACGGCAAATGCTGCGCCGATCAGGAACAGCACGTTGACGTTGAGCGCCGCCTGCACCTGCGGAACGTCGGACCAGCCGCCAAAGGGGATGGCCGGCAGGTCGGGCGCCGAGGGCTGGATGAACGGTTTGCCGAAGAAGAAGGCGAGACCCGAGCCGAACAGCATCAGCGCAATGCCGATGGCAATGTCGTTAACCCCACGGAATTTGCAGATCCAGCCGTGGAACAGGCCGAAACAAAGACCGGCAGCGGCGGCGGCCAGCAGGCCGAGCCACGGTGAGCCGGTCATCACCGCCACGGCATAGGCGGTCATCGCGCCGAAGACTAGCGTGCCTTCGAGACCGAGATTGATGCGCCCCGAACGCTCGGTGATGGCTTCGCCCAGCGACACGAAGATGAAGGGCGTCGACACGCGGATGGCGCCGCCGAGCATGGCGAGCGGAACGCCCCAGAGGCCGATCGCGGTTGCATCCATCAGGCAGTTCCCTTCAGGAGATCGGGCTTCTTCAAGAGATCGCCTCTCTGCCAGAGATCGGGATTGAAGGCCTTGAAGCGGCCGTAGAAGGTTTCGCTGAACAGGATGACGACGAACAGCATGCCTTGCAGCACCAGCACGGTGGCGTCGGGCAGGTCCATGCGGCGCTGGATCAGCCCGCCGGAGGCGTCGATGCCGCCAAGCAGGAAGGCGACCGGGATGATGGCGAGCGGATTGTGGCGGGCGAGGAAGGCGACCAGGATACCGGTATACCCATAGCCGGCGGCGAGCGAGGCGTTGGCGCTGCCTTGCACGGCGGCGACTTCCAGCATGCCGGCAAGGCCGGCGAAGCCGCCGGCCAGCGCGGTGAAGCCGACGACCAGCGGCCCGACGGCAAGTCCCTGCACCTGGGCTGCCCTGACATTGCCGCCAGCGATGCGGGCGGCGAAGCCCCACCGGGTCTTTTCGATCAGCAGCCAGGACAGAACGCAGGCGATGACGCCGACGACCAGGCCCCAATGCACGTCCATGCCCGGAATATTGCCGATGCGATAGACCTCCGCCAGCGGCTCGGTCGACGGTTTGTTGAGCGAGGCGGGATCGCGCAGCGGTCCTTCCACCAGATGGTTCATCAGGGCGATGGCGATATAGGCCATCAAAAGGCTCGATATGGTTTCGTTGACGGCACGGTAGTGGCGTAGCGCGCCGACGGCACCGATCCAGATGCCGCCGGCGGCCAGGCCCGCCACGCCCATGGCAAGAATAACGAAAAAGGCGGGGGTCCCGCTGGCGGCCACGCCCATGGCGGCCGCGGCAACGCCGCCCAGCACGATCGCGCCTTCGCCGCCGATGACGACAAGGCCGAGCCGGGCCGGCAGTGCCACGCAGAGCGCCGCAAGCAGCAAGGGTGCGGCCCGCGACAGCGAGTTCTGGACCGAGAACCACGAGCCGAAGCCGCCGCGCCACATCGTTTCATAGAGCTGCGCCGGCGATTTGCCGACCAGCGCGATGAACAGGCTGAACAGGGCCATGCCGACGATCAGCGCCGCGAGCGGGATGACGAAGGCCTCCGCCCGCCGGGCGATCCATTCGAGCGCCGTGGGATAGCCCCGGGCGCCGAGCATCACTGGCACGCTCGCACTGCTCACGGTGTCTGCCATGGCCCCCGTCTCCGATCCATGCTCAAGCGGTCGAGCCGACGACACCCTCGACGAGATAGTCCATGCTTTCCAACTCGATCGCGGCTTCGACGAAGGTCTGGCCCTCGGTTGCGACGACGTCGCCCTTGTTGTTCTTCAACGGCCCCTTGATTACCGAAAAGCCGCCCTTCATCATTTCGGCGAGCGTGCCGTCGAACTGGGCGCGCGCCGCCTCGCTGACGGCGGGGCCGAGCGGGCTCATCTTGACGAAGCCGTCGGCCAGTCCGCCGCGCGTGAAATTGGGCAGCGGCTTGCCGGCCATGAGGTCGTCGACGAACATCTTGTAGACCTTCGCCCAGTTCCATTCCGCGCCGGTCAGATATTTTTCCGGCGCCAGCGGGCTCTGATTGGCATGGTAGCCGCAGATGAAGGCGCCGCGTCCCGCCGCCGTTTCGACCACCACTTTCGGGCTGTCGACATGGCAAGTGATGACGTCGGCACCCTGATCGACCAGTGCATTGGTGGCTTCCGCCTCCTTGACCGCCAGCGACCATTCGCCGGTGAAGATCACCTGGCAGGTGATGGTCGGGTCGACCGAGCGTGCGCCGAGCAGGAAGGAGTTGATGTTGAGCAGGACCTGCGGAATGGGCTTTGCGGCGACGAAGCCGATCTTCTTGGTCTTGGTGGCGTGGCCGGCGGCGACGCCGTTGAGATACTGGCCCATGCCAATATAGCCGAAATAGGAACCGGCATTCATCGGATGCTTGTCCTTGTTCCACATGCCGCCGCAATGGCGGAACTGCACGTCGGGGAATTTCGCGCACATGGCCAGCATGTGCGGATCGAAATAGCCGAACGAGGTCGGGAAGATCAGCGAGGCGCCGTCGAGGTTGATCATCGATTCCATCGTCTTCTGGACATCGACCGTCTCGGGGACGTTCTCCTCCTCGACCACGGAGATGCCCTCGATGGCCTTCAATGTGGCGGCACCCTCGGCATGCGCCTGGTTGTAGCCGTAGTCGTCCTTCGGTCCGACATAGATGAAGCCGACGGTGACGGCAGCGGCGAACGCCCTGCTGATCGGGAATGACGCCGAGGCCAGACCGAGCGCCGCTCCGACGGCGGAGGTCTTCAGCAACTCGCGGCGGCTAAGCATGAATCTCTCGGTCATGTGAATGCTCCCTGTTGGACCCTTTTCCGGGTCGATTGATTCCCTTCTTGTAAAAGTGCATGCAATCGCTGTGCCAGTTCAAAAGATAAAATTTATCAAATGAAATCAGTCGATACACAGACCAGCCCTGCTTAAGTGAAAGGCAATTGCATACACTTTTTGCCGTTCGAATAGTCAGTTTGACAGGTAGATTAAAATAGAGGCATAGAGGACGCGTCCGAGTCGAAACTTCCGGCGAGCCACTCGACTCTGCAAAAGACTGGACGGAGGAGAATTGTCGGGGAAGCGCAGCTTGATCAGGTCGGGCACGACCGTCGATCAGATGGTGAGGGCGATCGGCGACCGGATCGTCACCGGCTTCCTGCGCCCCGGCGAAAAGCTCGACGAGGCCTCGCTGGCTGCCCGTTTCGATGTGTCGCGCACCCCGGTCAGGGAGGCGCTTGGCCGGCTGAGCGCCATGGGGTTGGTCGAAAGGCGGCCCAACCGCGGCGCCACCGTCGCCGTGGTGACGCAGGAGCATCTTGCGTCGATGTTCGAGAGCATGGCCGAGCTTGAAGCGATCTGCGCGCGGTTCTCGGCCGAGCGCATGACCGCCGCCGAACGCCGCGCGCTCGAAATCGAGCACCAGGCATCGGCGCGCCTTGTGCAACTGGGTGCGGAGGAGGACTACGAGTATTTCAACACCGAGTTCCACACCCGGCTCTATCGCGGCGCGCACAGCAAGCACATCTATGAACTGACCGTCATGACACGCAGTCGGCTGGCGCCGTTCCGGCGCGCGCAATTCATGCTGCCGGGCCGCCTGGCCAAATCCTGGCAGGAGCATGACGTCATCGTTACCGCAATCATGCGCGGCGACAGCGCTGCCGCAGGACATGCAGCCAAGGATCACGTTTCCATCGTCAGCGAGGCGAGCGCCGTCTTTGCTGCGGTTGACCCGATGAAACCGGCGGCGGATTCGTTCGGGATGTCTTCCTAGCAATCAGGCAAACTGCCCAATCCGTCGGCGATGCGATGATTTTCGCGTCACTCAAGCGAAACGCTCGAAGCCGCACAGGTCCACAAATGCCGGCCTTTTGGCATAGTTGGGCTTTGGCATGCTCCTTGCTTCGTTGATGGTGTGCAGAGCGTCTAGGGTTCCGGCCGCAACAAAGCGGTGCTGGTCCAAGAGATGCGACCGCCAGGGATGCACTGAGGCATCCGGCGGAACACGGCGGGCCAAAATCCCGGGAGAACCCTGCATGGGTTTGCTGGCGCGAACCTCTCCCGGATGCGCGCTCCGCAAGCCCCAACATAAGGTCCGGTCGCAATCCGGATCGCGAACAGGGGTACGCAATGCTTCGCAAGCTGGCCGCAATCATCCTAGCCGCATCACTCAGCCTTCCCATGATTTCCGCCGCCGACGCGGCACCCAAGAAAGACTTCAAGATATGCTGGTCGATCTATGTCGGCTGGATGCCGTGGGGCTATCTCTCCGACAGCGGCATCATGAAGAAATGGGCTGAAAAAAACGGCATCAACGTCGAGATCACCCGCATCAACGACTATGTCGAAAGCATCAACCAGTATACGGCCGGCGCTTTCGACGGCTGTTCGATGACCAACATGGACGCGCTGTCGATCCCCGCAGGCGGCGGCGTCGACACCACCGCCTTGATCATCGGCGACTTCTCCAACGGCAACGATGCCGTGATCCTCAAGGACAAGGCCGCGCTCGCCGACATTGCCGGCCAGAAGGTCAATCTCGTCGAGCTCTCCGTCTCGCATTACCTGCTGGCGCGGGCACTGGACACGGTCAAGCTCGCCGAGAAGGACATCACCGTCGTCAACACGTCCGACGCCGACATGGTCGCCGCCTACGGCACCAGCGACGTCACCTCGGTCGTTACCTGGAACCCGCTGGTCTCCGAGATCGTCGCCATGCCGGGTGCGCAGAAGGTTTTCGATTCCTCGCAGATTCCCGGTGAGATCATCGACTTGATGGTCGTCAACACCGAGACCCTGAAGGACAATCCTGCATTGGGCAAGGCGCTTGTCGGCGCGTGGTACGAAGCGATGGACCTGATGACCTCCGACACGCCGGAAGGCAAGGCAGCCAAGGAGGAGATGGCCAAGGCGTCCGGTACCGACCTCGCCGGCTTCGACGCACAGCTCGCTTCGACGGCAATGTTCTTCGACCCCGCCAAGGCGGTCGAGTTCACCAACGGCACCGAATTGCCGAAGACGATGGATCTGGTCCGCAACTTCCTGTTCAGCCACGGCATTCTCGGGACCAACGCGACGAGTGTCGACATGGTCGGCATGAGCTTTCCCGACGGGTCCACGCTGGGCGACGCCAAGAACGTCAAGCTGCGTTTCGATCCAGCCTTCATGGCCGAGGCCGCAACCGAAACGCCCTGACACGACATGCTGGCCAAGGGAATGAGTGCCAGGGATGAAGCCTCCGAGACGGGCGGGGAGGGCACCACGCGCCCTTCCCGGCCACGGCCGAAGGTGCGCCTTCGCATGATCAATGCGAAGGTCTCGCGCGGCGGCGCCTTGTTCCTCGGCGGCTTGCCGTTCTTGTTGGTGGCGATCGCCTATCTGATCGCCTCGGCGCAACGACTGGCGGTCAACCCCAGCGACAAGCTGCTGCCTTCGCCGGCACAGATGTGGTCGGCCTTTCTTGACCTGGCGACGGTTCCGGACAAGCGCTCGGGCGACCTTATCCTGTGGGTCGATACCTATGCCAGTCTCCTCAGGCTGTTCGCGGGCGTGGGCGTTGCCACCTTCGCCGCGCTTTCGCTTGGCATCGCCATCGGCTTTATCCCGAGGGTGCGGGCCTTCCTGCTGCCCTTCGTCACCGTCGTCTGCGTCATCCCACCGCTGGCGCTGCTGCCGATCCTGTTCATCGCGCTCGGCCTCGGCGAAACGGCCAAGATCACCCTGATCGCCCTTGGCGTCGCGCCGGTGATGGTGCGCGACATCGCCAACCGGGTGCTGGAATTGCCGTCCGAACTGGTGGCCAAGGCACAAACACTTGGCGGCAACAGCTGGACCATGATCTTGCGGCTGGTGCTGCCGCAAGTCATGCCGCGACTCATCACTTGCGTGCGGCTGGCGCTCGGGCCGGCCTGGCTGTTCCTGATCGCCGCCGAAGCCATCGCCTCGACCGAAGGGCTGGGTTACCGCATCTTCCTCGTCCGCCGCTATCTCTCGATGGACGTCATCCTGCCCTATGTCGCCTGGATCACGCTGCTTGCCGTCATCACCGATTGGCTGCTGGTGCGGCTTTCCCAAGCGGCCTCCCCTTGGGCGCACCCGGTGGAGGCAAGATGAGCCGCATCGTCGTTCACGGGCTGGAAAAGAGTTATGGCGATGCCCGCGTGCTCGAGCGGGTCAACGTCACCGCCGAGGCCGGCGAATTCCTGTCGCTGGTCGGCGCCAGCGGCTGCGGAAAATCGACGTTCCTGCGCATTCTGCTCGGCCAGGAGCAGCAGAGCAGTGGCGTCGTCATCGTCGGCGATGGCCCGATCGTGCCCGAGCCGACGCCGCAGCGCGGCATCGTCTTTCAGCGCTATTCGGTGTTTCCGCATTTGACCGCCATGCAGAACCTGCTGCTGGTCGAAGACTTTCGCTCGGGCGGGCCGTTTGGCCGCGTCTTCGGCGCCAGGCGCGCAAGCGCCAGGCAAGAGGCCGAGGCCATGCTGGCGCGGGTTGGCCTTGCCCATGCGCGCGACCTTTATCCGGCATCGCTCTCCGGCGGCATGCAGCAGCGGCTGGCGATTGCGCAGACCTTGCTCGGCCGTCCGCAGATCCTGCTTCTCGACGAACCGTTCGGGGCGCTCGATCCCGGCATCCGTGTCGAGATGCACGACCTGCTGACCGAGCTCTGGACCGAGCACGGCATGACGGTGGTGATGGTCACCCACGATATCGGTGAGGCCTTCAAGCTCGGCACCCGCGTGCTGGTTTTCGACAAGGTGCGCCATGATCCGCAGTTCCCGTCGGCTTACGGCGCGACGATCACCTACGATCTGAAGCTCGATCGCAAGACCCGGGCTTCCTCTCATCACTTGGCCAAGGTGGCCGCGATCGTCGGGACGACCCGACCGGAAACAGCAATGGCGACGACGGCGTCGTAACGGAGACCGTGAATGTCCAGAAATATCCCCGAACGCAATCACCGCCGCGCAGGCCTCGTCGCCCGGGGGGCCAGGGAACGCTTTCACCACCCCGATTTCGACGCGCGCGGCACGCAGGGCTGGAAATCGATCGAGGCCGAGGGCAAGCTGCCGGAAAGCGGCTGGCGCAAGGAGCAGCAATGGGCGCTCGACATGGGCCTGCCAGGGTCGGAGTCGATCGTCGACAAATCGATCCCGACATTCGCGCGCGGCGAGCTGCCGCATTTCGCCGGCATCAACACCTTTCTCAAGGCGCCCTATGTCGAGAACGTCCGCGATGTCGGCAAATATGATGCTGCCGTCATCGGCATCCCTTTCGACAGCGGCACCACCTACCGGCCGGGAACCCGCTTCGGGCCGCAAGGCATTCGTCGCATCTCGGCGCTCTACACGCCGTACAATTACGAGCTCGGCGTCGATTTGCGCGAGCAGATGACGCTGTGCGACGCCGGCGACGTCTTCACCATTCCCGCCAATCTCGAAAAGAGCTTCGACCAGATCACCAAGGGCGTCAGCCATGTCGCCTCGTCCGGCGCGCTGCCGATCATGCTGGGCGGCGACCATTCGATCGGTTTCCCTTGCGTGCGCGGCATCGCCGACGTGACCTCGAAACGCATCGGCATCATCCATTTCGATCGCCATATCGACATCCAGGAAAAGGATCTCGACGAGCGCATGCATACCACGCCCTGGTACTGGGCGACCAACCTGCCGAACGTCTCGGCGACCAATCTCGTGCAGCTCGGCATCGGCGGCTGGCAGGTTCCCCGCTACGGCGTCGCCGAGGCGAGAAAACGCGGCACCAACGTGCTGACCATTGCCGACATCGAGCAGATGGGCCTCGAGAAGGCGGCGGAAATCGCGCTCGAACTCGCATGGAAAGACACCGACGCCGTCTACATCTCCTTCGACGTCGACAGCCTCGATTGCGGCTTCGTGCCCGGCACGGGCTGGCCTGAGCCAGGCGGCTTCCTGCCGCGCGAGGCGCTCAAGCTTCTGGGATTGGTGACGGCACCCGGCATTTGCGGACTGGAAGTGGTCGAGGTTTCGCCGCCTTACGACACGTCGGACATCACGGCGCTGTTCGGTGTGCGTGTCGTCGTCGAGGCGCTCGGCTCGATGGTCGCCCACGGTAATCTCGGCAAGCACAAATCCATTATCGACAAACCGGCGAGTTTTTAACCATGCACGATGATCACCACCACAGTCACGATCATGGCGATGGCCATCATCATCACGGGCCGAACGGCCATCACGACCATCGGCACGTCCTCGGCCACAACGGGCCCGCGGGCAAGCCGCTGCAATGGCAGACGCCGCATCTGCCGGACCAGGCTCACGAGCCGCCGGCCGATCCAGCGATGGTCGACCTCGACCTTGTTGAAACCGCCTTCCTCGAAGGCTTTGCGCGGGCGCCGGACCCATCCAGCTTTCTGCGCCTGGCCGGCATACCCTTTGTCGGCGAGACGGCAGACGGCGTGCGGCTTCATCTGCTTCGCGTCGAGACCGAGGATCTGGTCGACGTCGGCGCGGTCATGCCGCTCGTCGGCGGCACCGGCGTCGCCTATCACCCGTTGCCGGCGCGCCTGACATCGCACCGCCGCCGCATCGCTTTCATCTATCACGATGGCAATGAGCAAAAGCCGCTCGGCTTCGCCGCGGCGCGCGCTCTTGCAGACCGTTCCGCCGCTTCGCAATTTGCCGTTCCCGGGCACTGAAACCAGAACCCGTCACTCTCATCGAACAGGTACAACCATGAAAACATTAGCAAGACTTGGCACCCTTTCAGCTCTCGCTGCCCTCACGCCGTCGCTGGCGTTTGCGCATAGCGGCGGCGTTCACGTCCACGGCTTTTTCGCCGGCCTCGAACACCCGCTCTTCGGCATGGATCATCTGCTGGCCATGGTCACGGTCGGCATGATTGGCGCTCGCGCCGGCGGGCGCAGTGTTGTGCTAGTGCCGCTGGTCTTTGTCTCGGCCATGGTCGCCGGAGCCTTGCTCGGCATGGCGGGCATCGGCCTGCCTTCGCTTGAAACGGGCATCGCGCTGTCGCTGGTGGTCTTCGGCGCCATGGTCGGTCTTGCCAGGCCGCTGCCGCTGGCCGCCGCCGCGGCGCTGACCGCCCTGTTCGGCCTCTTTCACGGCAATGCCCACGGCCTCGAGATTCCCGAGAGCGCCGGCGGCATCGCCTACGCCGCTGGTTTCATGCTCGGCTCGTCGATGCTGCATGCGATCGGCATTCTGTCCGCTGTCAAGCTGGCTCGTTGGCCGACGACGATCCGCAACGCGGGGCTTGCCACCTCGCTGGTTGGAATGGCCATGGCGGCACAAAGTTTCTGAGTGAGGCGATCAAGCGCAGGCAGTCGGCAAACAGAACTGGAATGCAGATGAGCCAGAAATTGTCGATGAGGCTGCGGCGCATCCGCGATTTGCTGTACCAGATCCTGAAGATCCGTGCCGAGCGGCTTTGAAGGGCGCGGTTATCGCGTCCCTCCGGTCGAAATGAGCGTCAGAACTCGAGCGCCTG
Source organism: Mesorhizobium sp. WSM4849 (assembly GCF_055811385.1). Classification (NCBI taxonomy): domain Bacteria; kingdom Pseudomonadati; phylum Pseudomonadota; class Alphaproteobacteria; order Hyphomicrobiales; family Phyllobacteriaceae; genus Mesorhizobium; species Mesorhizobium sp. WSM4849. Next base: position 173,889 of record NZ_JBVVPW010000002.1, on the reverse strand, counting down.
CCTGAGCGCCGGACCGCTCCTGATGCGCAGATCGAGGTCGGCCTCGATATGGTCGATGTGGTGCAGCATCAGTGCGCTGGCGCGTTCGGAATTGCCATTTTCCAGCGCCTCTAGGATATTCATGTGCTCGCTATGGCCGCAGCTCGAGACGCCCGAGCGGCCATAGAGCGCGATCACCAGCGATGAACGCGCGACCAGTTCTTCCATGAAGCGCTGGAGGATGATGTTTCCGGCGACCGACGCCAGCAGCAGGTGAAAATCGCCCGAAGCCTTGATCTCCGATCGTCTTGCATTTGGTCCGCGTTCGGCAATGAAGCGGCCCTCTTCATCGAGCTGCGCCTTGAAGGCGGCGACATGCGCCGGCGTCATCCGCCCGGCTGCGGCAATCGCTATGCCGGGCTCGATCAGCCGGCGCGAAGCGAAGACCTGACGCGCTTCCTCCGGCGACGGGTTGGCGACGAAGGCGCCACGATTGCGCTCGGTCCGCACCAGGCCTTCGAAGGAGAGCATCTGCAGCGCTGCGCGCGCCACGGTGCGGCTGACATCGAATAAAGTGCCGACCTCACCTTCCGACAGCTTGGTTCCGGGCGCCAGCCGGCGATCGACGATCGCGTCTCGCAACTGGTCGCGGATTGCCTGGGCGCGATCCTCGTTGGCACTGTCGACAGCAGGGAAAGTCTGGTCGGCTATATTCATGATGGTAGTCCCTGCACCTCTTCTACCCTGAATCGGGTCGCGTGCACGAGGGCCAAAGTGAATACGATGTCAGAAAAGATTGCATACGATTTTTGCGAGAATCGCCCGCTATCGCCTATAATTTGTGCATTGCATAAGCATGCTGTTTCGGCAGGCAGCCCGATGCAATCCCGATTTCCCCAAGGTTTCAATCGCTTGCGGCCGAAGTAGGGCAATTGGCATGCATGATGCTTTGCTTAAGTTGATTTAGAGAGGAAGCCGGATGTCCAAAGCCGCCGAAATCGACATCGTGTCCGTTTCGAAAATCTATGGCGCAACGACTGCCGTCGAAGACATCAGCTTGAAAATCCCCGCGGGAACCTATTGCTGCCTGCTCGGGCCGTCCGGCTGCGGCAAGACCTCGACGCTGCGCATGATTGCCGGGCACGAGAGCATATCGAGCGGCGACGTGCGTCTCGGCAACACAGTGGTCACCGACCTGCCGCCGGCCAGGCGCGGCACCGCCATGATGTTCCAGTCCTACGCGCTGTTTCCGCATCTCGACCTGGTCGACAATGTTGCGTTCAGCCTCAAGATGAAGGGTGTCGGCAAGGAGGAGCGCCGCGCCAAAGCGCTCGATATGCTGAAGCTGATGCAGATGGAGGGCTATGCCAGCCGCCGCCCGGCGCAGCTTTCGGGCGGACAGCAGCAACGCGTCGCTCTGGCCCGCGCGCTGATCACCGACCCCGAAGCGCTGCTGCTCGACGAGCCGCTATCGGCACTCGATCCATTCCTGAAGATCCGCATGCGGGCGGAACTGAAGAAGCTGCAGACCTCGCTCGGCATCACTTTCGTCCACGTCACCCACAGCCAGGAGGAGGCGATGGCGCTCGCCGACCTGATCGTGGTCATGAATGACGGCCGCATCGAGCAGGCGGCGCATCCGCGCATCGTCTTCGAGCGGCCGGCCACCGCGTTCGTCGCCCGTTTCATGGGCGATCACAACGTCGTCTCCGGCCGCGTCAGCGGCAACCGCGACGGCATGGTTGTCTTCGATGTGCCGGGTGGCGCCTCGCTTGCGGCCAGCGGGCAGGGCAGGGCGATCGGCGAGCCGATCGATATCGCCATTCGCACCGATCACGTGCGGATCGGTGATCCGCCGGCCACCGGGCTGGGCTTCACCGGCATCGCCTCCAACGTCGAATACCGAGGCTCGACCGTGAAGCTCTCGGTCAATGGCGCCGGCATCGAGGATTTTACGGTGATCGTCGACGACACCAGCTTCTTCGCCAGGCCGGTCGCCGTCGGCGACGCGGTGCCGATCGCCTGGGACGCCGAGGACGCGATCGTCCTTGGCCGTCTCGATTCCTGAACCAACACCAATCAAAACAGGGGAACTGACATGACCAACACCACCGACAAGAAGACAGGAATTTCCCGCCGCTCGCTGCTCAAGACCGGAGCTGCCGCCGTCGGTCTTGCCGCCGGCTCGGGTGCCATATCAGGGTTCCCGACGATCTGGGCGCAGAACCCGATCACGCTGCGCCAGTTCGGCACCGGGGTGTCGAACCTCAACGCCATTGCCGACAAGTGCAAGGCTGATCTCGGCATCACGCTGGAGATGACGGCGACCGATTCCGACGCCGCCGCCCAGCGTGCTGTAACCCAGCCGGACAGTTATGACATCGCCGACATCGAATACTGGATCGCCAAGAAAGTGTATCCGTCCGGCGTGATGCAGCCGATGGATGTCAAGAAGCTGAAATATTACGACAAGATCGTACCGCTGTTCATCACCGGTAAGCTGACGCCCGACAGCGTCATCGCCCAGGGCACCGCGCCGCATACGGTCGGCTTCGTCGAGGCGCAGGACGCCAAGACCTTCGCCAAGGAGCCGACGCAGTGGATGACCATGGTTCCGACCATCTACAATGCCGATACGCTCGGCATCCGCCCCGACCTTGTCGGGCGCGAGATCACCACCTGGGCTGACATCATGGATCCGGCCTTCAAGGGCAAGGCCGCCATTCTCAACATCCCGTCGATCGGCATCATGGATGCGGCGATGATCATGGAAGCCATGGGCAACATCAAATATGCCGACAAGGGCAACATGACCAAGGAGGAGATCGACAAGACGATCGACTTCCTGATCAAGGCCAAGCAGGACGGCCAGTTCCGGGCGTTCTGGAAATCGTTCGACGAGAGCGTCAATTTGATGGCTTCAGGCGAAGTGGTCATCCAGTCGATGTGGTCTCCGGCGGTCGCGGCGGTGCGCTCCAAGGGCATCGCCTGCAAGTACCAGCCGCTCAAGGAAGGCTATCGCTCGTGGGGCGGCGGCCTTGGCCTGGCGGCGCATCTCAAGGGTGCCCAACTCGATGCCGCCTACGAATACATCAACTGGTACCTGTCCGGCTGGGTCGGCGCCTACCTCAACCGCCAGGGCTATTACTCGGCCGCCATGGACACGGCCAAGCAGTTCATGTCCGAGGACGAATGGGGCTACTGGGTCGACGGCAAGCCGGCCAAGGGCGACATCATGGCGCCGGACGGCAAGGTCATGGAGAAGGCGGGCGCCGTGCGCGACGGCGGCTCCTTCGTCGAGCGCATGGGCAAGGTCGCCTGCTGGAACTCGGTCATGGACGAGGACCGCTACATGGTGAGGCGCTGGAACGAGTTCATCGCTGCTTGATGCAAGGCAGCAATAGCTGAGATGTTGCATTCCTTCGCGCCCCCCTCTGTCCTGCCGGACATCTCCCCCTCAAGGGGGGAGATTGCGCCGCCATCTCTGCTTTCGCCAATTGCCAATGCTGCTAGGGGAGACCAATCGGCGGAGCTGCCAATCTCCCCCCTTGAGGGGGAGATGTCCGGCAGGACAGAGGGGGGCGCGAAGGATCACAGCTTGCCACATTATCGGCCCTCCGCGACACTTCAGAGCTGTTCCGGATGACCGTGGCTCTCGACCAGCCTCTAGCCGCCGCCAAACCTGCCAGGCGCGGCCGTTTCTCGATCGGCGCGATCGTCCCCTACCTCCAGGCGACACCGCTGGCGCTGATCCTCGGCGCATTCCTTTTGCTGCCGATCCTGATGATCGCCGTGGTCTCCTTCTGGGACTACGACTTCGCGGCGATGTACCCGGATTTCCTGACCACCAACTATTCCGACACGCTCGGCTCCTGGGTCACCTGGAAAACCTATCTGAACACGCTGAAATACGCCGCCATCGTCTGGGCGCTGACGCTGTTCATCGGCTTCTGGGTCGCCTATTTCCTCGCCTTCCATATCAGGACCACAGCTATGCAAATGGTGCTGTTCCTGGTCTGCACGGTGCCGTTCCTGACCTCCAACATCATCCGCATGATCTCGTGGATTCCGGTGCTTGGCCGCAACGGGCTGGTCAACTCGACGCTGGTTGAGATCGGGCTGATCCCGAAGCCGATCGAATGGCTGCTCTATTCCGAATTCGCCGTGGTGCTGGCCATGGTGCATCTCTACACGCTGTTCATGGTGACGCCGATCTTCAACACGCTGATGCGCATCGACAAGTCGCTGATCGAGGCCGCCCGCGATGCCGGCGCGTCCGGCTGGCAGGTCCTGTGGAACGTCGTCATTCCGCTTGCCAAGCCGGGCATGGCGATCGGCACCATCTTCGTCGTGACGCTGGTGATGGCCGACTTTTCGACGGTGCAGGTGATGTCCGGCGGACAGAGCGCCTCCGTCGCGCTGATGATGAAGAACCAGATGTCGCTGCTGCAATATCCGGCGGCCGCAGCCAATGCGGTCGTGCTCCTGGTGCTGGTGCTGCTGATGGTCGCCGGCATCCTGCGCATCGTCGACATTCGCAAGGAGCTGTGAGGCGATGAGCCACGACAAGCGCCCCCTCGAATTCTACGTGCTGGCGGCCTTCTTCGCCCTTTTCGTGCTGTTTCTCTACGGCCCGCTCTCGGCGATCCTGATCCTCTCTTTCCAGGGCGAGAATGGCGGGCTGACATTCCCATTGAACGGCGTTTCGCTGCACTGGTTCGCCAATCTGTTCGAGCGCCAGGCGGTCGGCGATTTCGGCGGCAGCTTCAAACGCTCCTTCATCCTTGGCCTGATGGTGATGATCGTGACCGTCGGCGTGTCGCTGCTTGCCGGTCTTGCCTTCCGGCAAAAATTTCGCGGCGCCACCGCACTATTCTATCTGGCGGTCGCCAGCCTGGTCGTGCCGTCGATCATCATCTCGCTCGGCATCGGCGTCGTCTTCCAGCAGATCGGCTTCCGCCCCGCCTGGTACACGTCTGCCTTCGGCGCGCATCTGACGTGGACCTTGCCTTTCGGCGTGCTGATCATGTTCGCCGTCTTCAACCGGTTTTCGCCGGCCTATGAGGAGGCCGCGCGTGATCTCGGAGCGACCTCCTGGCAGACCTTCGCGCATGTCGTGCTGCCGATGATCGCGCCCAGCCTGATCGGCGTCGGCCTGTTCGGTTTCACCCTGTCCTATGACGAGTTCGCCCGCACGCTGATGACCTCGGGCACGTTCAACACGTTGCCGCTCGAAATTTACGGCATGACGACGAATGTGACGACGCCGGTGCTCTATGCACTGGGCACCGTGACATCAGTATTTTCCTTCCTGGTGATCCTGCTGACGCTTGGCGCAATCGTCTATGTCGGGCGTCGCCGAGCGCGTGCATGAGACCTTCAGTGCAAATCGTCGTTGTCAATCCGAACACCACCGCCAGCATGACCGAAACCATTGCAGCTGCGGCGCGGTTGGTCGCCGGCGCCGGTACGGACATCGTCGCCGTGACCTCGACGATGGGTCCGGTTTCGATCGAAGGCTACTATGACGAGGCGCTTGCCGTGCCGGGCCTGCTGGTCGAGATCGCCGCCGGCGAGCGCTCGGGCGCGCAGGCCGCGATCATCGCTTGTTTCGACGATACCGGCCTCGATGCCGCGCGCGCCATGGCCAACATTCCGGTCATCGGCATCTGCGAGGCAGCGCTCAGCACGGCCTCGTTCATCGCCCAGCGCTTCACCGTCGTCACCACGACCGAGCGCTCGCGCGTACCGGTCGAAGGGCTGGTGCAGCGCTATGGCATGGCGGGGCGGGCACGCGTGCGCGCCGCCGATATCCCGGTTCTTGCTCTCGGAGACCCGGCATCGGACGCGTTCCTGAAATTGCGGGGCGAGATCGCGCGCGCGCTCGACGAGGATCGCGCCGAGGCCATCGTGCTCGGCTGCGCCGGCATGGCCGATCTCGCAGCCGAGCTGCAGCGGGAATTCGGCGTTCCGGTCATCGACGGTGTCGGCGCAGCGGTCAAGCAGGCCGAGGCCTTGATCGCGCTTGGCCTGTCGACCTCCAAGCGTGGCGCCTATGCAAGCCCACTGGCAAAGCCTTATCGTGGCGCCTTGAAATCCTTCGCCCCCGGATCTGTTGCCGCCGAGTGACCGCAATGCGCCGAACGATCAGAACGCTCGCACTTGACGAAGTGGAAACCCTTGTCGACTGGGCGGCAGCGGAAGGCTGGAATCCCGGTGTTGGCGATGCCGTGGCGTTCCAGGCAGCGGATCCCGAGGGCTTCATCGGCGCCTTTGTCGATGGCGAGATGGTGGCCGGTATTTCTGCTGTGGCCTATGGCGACGATTTCGGTTTCATCGGCCTCTACATCTGTCGGCCGGACCGGCGCGGTGAGGGCCATGGCAAGGCAGTCTGGGACACCGGCATGGCGCGGCTCGGCAACCGCACGATCGGCCTCGATGGCGTCGTCGAACAGCAGGCCAACTATCGCAGCATGGGTTTTGCGCCGGTCTACCGGACGATCCGGTTCGTCGGATCGCCGGATGTTCCGGCAACCGCCGACAGTGGTATTCGCGCCATAGACCCGGAACTCATACCCAATGTCCTGGACTACGACAGCCGCTTCTTTCCCGCTCCGAGGCGATCCTTCCTGGAGCACTGGCTGCGCCCGCCGCACATGGCGCTGGCGATCGTTAGGGATGGCGCGATCGAGGGATATGGCGTCGCGCGCCGTTGCCGGGACGGTTGCAAGATCGGGCCGCTTTTTTCCAACAGCCTGGACGCGGCAAGTCGCCTTTTCGCCGCGCTCGCCGGCATCTCCGGACCCGGAAATGTCCATCTCGACGTGCCCGAGACCAGCGGGCAATTTGCAGTTCGGCTGACGTCCGCCGGCCTTCAACCGGGCTTCGAAACAGCTCGAATGTACAAGGGAAAAGCGCCGCAGTTAGCGCAATCCGGGGTCTTTGCAATAACGACCCTGGAGCTTGGTTGATTGGACGCAGGCCGCCTAATACAGCGGTTTGGCCATGTGCCGGGGCGCCGGCCATTCCGTCGTGATCCCGGGCTGCACCGGCCGCTCCAGATAGGTCGACAGAACCACATAGCTTCGCGTCGAGGTGACGCCGGGCGTTTCGTAGAGACGCGACAGCAGGCCTTCGAGCGCCCGAGTATCCTCGGTGCGGACCTTGATCAGCATGCATGTATCGCCGGCCACCGAATGAATCTCCTCGACTTCGGGGTGCTCGGAGATCGCCATCAGTTCGGGGGTCTTTCCCCAGCCCTTGGTGTCGATGTGCACGAAGGCGAGCAACGGCTTGCGCACCGCCTTGGGATCGATGATTGCCGCGGTGTTGCGGATGGCGCCGCTGCGCCGAAGGCGCTTCACCCGTTCATGCGCTGCCGGCGGCGACAGGCCGACGCGATCACCGAGCTCGGCATAGCTGATCGTGGCGTCGTCGACCAGAACGCCTAATATTTTTCGGTCGGTTGCGTCGACATCGCGGGCAGCAGGCCTGTTCTGCAGAATGCCATCTGTTTCTTCATCCATGGTGAAATTCCTTATTGATACAGAATTTAATACGGCGATTATCGTCGTATGACGAACAGTGATCAAGTCGCAACATTGACGGCAAGGCCGCCTATCCCGGCGCTCGCCTATCTGCTCACCGGATGCATCGCCGTGATCGGCTCGAACTCGCTGGTCCTCGGTCCGATAGCACCGGCGGTGGCGGCGTCGTTTGCGACAAGCGTGCCGGCCGTCATGATCGCGTCCGCTGCGTTCGGTCTCGGGACATCGGCAAGCGCCTTGTTCCTGGCCCGCTATATCGATCGGCTTGGCGCTCGCCGCATGCTGCAAGGGGCGTTGCTGCTGCTGGCGATAGCGCTCCTCGCCAGCGCCGCCGCGCCGAAGGTAACGGCGCTGGTTGCGGCGCAGCTTGTCGCAGGCATCGCCGCCGGCGTCGCCATGCCGGCAATCTATGCCAGCGCCGCGGCGATCGCGCCGCCTGGCCGCGAAAGCGGGACGATCGGCGTCGTGCTGACCGGATGGACCCTGAGCATGGTCGCCGGCGTCTCACTGTCGGCGGTGCTGGCCGATCTGCTGCACTGGCGCGCTGTTTTCGCGGCGGTCGCAGCGCTTGCGGCGCTTGCATTGACCGGTCTTACGCTGACGTCGCTAAGCGATGTCAGGAAAAGCGGCCCGGCGCCGACGCCGCTCGGCGCCTTGGCCGTTCCCGGCATAGTGCCGCTTCTGGTCGCCTGCGGCGCCTTCATGACCGCCTTCTACGGCGTCTATGGCTATCTTGGCGATCACCTTCACAACGGCCTGGGACGGCCGGTCAGCGCCAACGGCTTGGCCGCGCTCGCCTATGGCGCCGGCTTCGGCATGGCGGCACTTCTTGACGGCGTGATCGATCGGCTTGGCGCGCGACGCGTCATGCCGTTCGCCTATCTGCTCGTCGCGATCGTCTATGTCGCGCTCGCCGCGGCAGGCGGTAGTTTCCATCTGACCATCGCGATGGTCGCGCTCTGGGGCCTTGCCAATCATTTCGGGCTGAACGTCCTGGTGATGCGCCTCTCGGCGCTCGATCCGGCGCGGCGCGGCACGATCATGGGCCTGAACAGCGCAGTGACCTATCTCGCGGTGTTTGTCGGCACCACGGCCTTCGGTCCGCTTTATTCCAGCTTTGGTTTTGCGGCATCTGCAATGGTCGCAGCGCTGCTCATGCTGGTTGCCGCTTCGGCGGCGGCGTGGCGTTCGCCGCGGCCCGTGTAGTCGCGGAGCCACGCGGCGGCAGAGCTTGCGCTCCACTCCTGTCCTTCGACAAATGCAAATGAAAGTGCGATAGCATCCGGAAGGACGCGACGCTGTATACCGGTATCCGGTTGTGAGCCTGTCTGGACATGCGATGAACATGACGCTTGAAACCACCGCCGACCCTTCGCCGAAAGAGCTCGCTTTTCTCGGGGAGCGACTCAGCGCGTTCAACGACAGCGATGTCGGTACGGCCAACAGGCAGGCGCTCGCCGTGTTCGTGCGCGATGAGCGCCGTGCGGTTGTCGGCGGCATCTCGGGATATACCGCCTGGGGCTGGCTCTATGTGCAATGGCTCTGGGTCGATGAGCGGCTGCGCGGCCGGCACATGGCCGGCAGGATGCTGGACGCAGCCGAACAGGAAGCCGTTGCACGCGGCTGTCATGGCGCCTTGATCGACACGTTCAATCCCCAGGCGGCCAAGGTCTATGAGCGTCAGGGATATCGGCCGTTCGGCGTGCTTCCCGATTTTCCCGTCGGCCGCGCCCGCGTCTTCCTGCAGAAGAAATTGCTGGCTTGACTAGCCGGCAAGGCGCCCGCCGCGCATCGGCTGTGGCACCCCGGTGGTGGTCGGGAAGCTGATCGGTAGGCCCCTGAGCACGCGAACCGCAAGGAAAGCAAAGCACTCCGCCTCGACCGCGTCACCCTTCCAGCCGAGCGCCTCTGCCGGCACGGCTTCGACGCCGGCGCGGCTGGCAAGCATGGCCATGATCGTCGGGTTGTGGCGGCCGCCGCCGCTGACCACCAGCCGCTTCGGCCGGTGCGGCAGGAGGTCGAGCGCCTTGCCGACGGCTGCGGCGGTGAAGGCCGTCAGCAGTGCGGCGCCATCCTCAGCGTTCATCCCATCCGCCATGGCTGCGCCGAAATCGAACCGGTCAAGCGACTTTGGATAGGGCTTGGCCAGGTAGGGATGCTGCAAGAGCTTGGCCAGCTTGGCTTCGTCGACGGTGCCGGTCCGCGCGAGCGCGCCGTCGCGGTCCATCTCACCCAAACCCTTCGACTTGATGAAATCGTTCAACGGCGCATTGGCCGGTCCGGTGTCGAAAGCGACGACATTGTCCTTGCCGTCCCACCAGGTGATGTTGGCGACGCCGCCGAGATTGAGAACCGCCGTGTCGCCGCTGGTATCGGCATCGCGCAGCAGCGCGGCGTGATAGGCAGCCGACAGCGGCGCGCCTTGCCCGCCGGCGCGCATGTCGGTCGAGCGGAAATCATAGGCCACTTTGGTTTCCAGAATAGAATGCATCAACTCGCCATCGCCGAGCTGGCGGGTCTGGCCGAGCCGGCCGACTTGCGGGGCGCGATGCAGCACGGTCTGGCCATGGAAGCCGACGACCCCGATATCGGCCATCGTCAGCCCGTAGCTTTCGACCAGATCCTTGACGGCCGCCGACTGGGCGCGCGTCAGCGCTTCTTCGGCTTCGCGAAAGATTGCCGGCTCCGGCCCGGTGAAACTCCAGGTCCTGGCCTGGCGCAGCGTCTCCTCCAGCAGCGTCTGGATTGATCTGGGGTAGGGCGCCAGCGTGTAGGTGCCGAAATCCGCGATCCGCTCGCCGTCGGTCTTGATCAGCGCAACATCGATATTGCCGTCCAGCACGGTGCCGGTCATCAGGCCGACGGCCCAGATTGGTTCCCCACTTTTCGCAATCACTTGTTAGGCTCCGTTGACGAGATCGCCGACCGACTGGCGAATCTCGATAATCCCGCTGTTGACGTGTCGGATGGATCCGGTTGGTGAGCAAGGTCCATGCCTTGCCTTTGTCGAAGTCGATCCGTCCTGTATACCAGTATCCCGGTATCCAGGCGGCTTCACAGTGTCTTTTCGCCTATCGCCTTTCGCAGAAACCCGCCCGCATTGTCGAGCGCCTTGCGCGCATCTTTGATGCCCATCCCGGTGATTGTCACCAGTATCGCCAGCTTGACGTCCTTGCCGGTCTGGTCGAGCGCCCGTCGTGCCTGCTGCGCTGTGCAGCCGGTGGTCTGCATCACGATCCCAACCGCCCTGGCGACGAGCTTTTTGTTGCTGGGATTAAGGTCGACCATTAGGTTCTGATAGCTCTTGCCGATCCGGATCATGCTGGCTGTCGTCAGCATGTTGAGAACCAGCTTTTGCGCGGTTCCCGACTTCAACCGGGTCGAGCCGGCGAGAACCTCGGGGCCGACAAGCGGCGAGATGGCAATATCGGCAATGCCGGCAATGACTGACCTGGGATTGCAGGAAAGCGCCACGGTCGTTGCTCCCACCTGCCTTGCATAGGTCAATCCGCCGATGACGTAGGGTGTGCGGCCGCTGACCGCGATGCCGACCACCACATCGTCGGCGGTCAACTTGATGTCCTGCAGTGCCTTCATGCCTTGTTGCGGATCATCCTCGGCGCCTTCCACAGCCCGCACCAGCGCTTTGGGGCCGCCCGCGATCAGGCCGAGCACCATGTCCTCGGGCACGCCAAATGTTGGCGGACACTCCGAGGCGTCGAGAACTCCCAACCGGCCGCTCGTGCCGGCGCCCATATAGACAAGCCGCCCGCCTTTTTGAAACGCACTAACGATCCGGTCTACCGCGGCAGCAATTTCCGGAATGACCTTCTCGACGGCGGCCGGAACGCCGCTGTCCTCGTCATTGATCTCGCGCAGGATCTCGATGGTCGGCAGCAGGTCGATATCCATCGTCCTCGGGTTCCGATCCTCGGAAACCAACCGCTCCAGCTCCGACATCAACTCCTGTTCATTCATCCGCCTACTTTCAAACTTCTTGCCATCGGCAACAAGTCATGTGATGCGGCGCCAAGCGTTGACCAGTACCAGCGGCTGGCACTGGCGGACCTCTCTTGGTCCAAACAAATGTTGACAACATCATCTGTTGTTGATCAAAGTCCAGCCATGAATTGCGCGGGCCGGGTGAGGCGATGGACGACCTTGGAGCACAGGAACAGGCAGTGCTGGATCTCATCGCGGCGAACCCTTTCGCCGGCCAGCAGGATATAGCGACCGCGCTCGGCATTGCCCGCTCGACCGTCGCGGCCCACATCGTGCAGCTCGTCAACAAGGGCTACATTCTTGGTCGCGGCTATGTGTTGCCGGCCTCCAAGCGCATGATCTGCATCGGCGGCGCGGTTCTGGACCGCAAGTACCACGCCAAGAAGGATCTGATCTTCGGGACGTCGAACCCGGTCGACGGCTATCGCAGCTTCGGCGGCGTCGCCCGCAACGTCGCCGAGAACCTTGTCCGCCTCGGCGTCGACGTAAGCTTCGTTTCGATTGTCGGCGACGACGAGACCGGCCGCTCGCTGGTGCGGCATCTGCGCGACCTCGGCGCCGACGTCAGCCAGGTGATCACCACCATGGAGCGGCCAACGGCGGAATATGCAGCGATCCTCGACCTCGATAACGATCTCGTGCTCGGCATCGCCGACATGGAGATCTTCGATCTGTTTTCGCCCTCCTATCTCGACCGCTTCTGGCCGCATCTGGCTTCGGCGACTTGGGTGTTCATCGACTGCAACCTGCCGGCCGCGACTATCGCAGCGCTGATGTCACGCAAGCAGGGCGCGCGCTTCAAGCTCGCCGTCGACACGGTCTCGTCGCCGAAATCGGCACGCCTGCCGAAGGACCTGACCGGCATCGACCTTTTGTTCACCAATCGGGACGAGGCCAACACGATGCTTGGCATCACCGATGCCGACAAGCGGCTTAAGCCGAAGGAGGCTGCCGCGGCGCTGCGCGCGGCCGGCGCCAGCGAGGTGATCGTGACCATGGGCGCGCATGGATTTGCGGTCGCGACCGAAGGCGGGGTGGCAACGATGCGTTCCGTCCCGGCCCGCGCCGTCGACATCACCGGCGCCGGCGACGCAATGATTGCCGGCACCATGTACAAGGTGCTTTCGGGCGATCCCGTGCTCGACGCGGCGCGCACCGGCGCGCTGCTCGCCACACTGACCACCGAGAGCGAATCCAGCGTTCATCCTGATCTGTCGCCGCGCTTCCTTACCGCCGGCATGCACCGCATTTCCGCCTGAACGCGAGCCGAACCCTGAAAGCGAAATGACGATGAAACCTTCCCTTCTCCACCTGAACGACGAAGTCGCGGCAGCACTTCGTGAAGGCCGCGCGGTGGTGGCGCTGGAATCGACGATCATCACCCATGGCATGCCTTTTCCTGCCAATCTGGAGACTGCGCGTGGCGTCGAAACCGTGGTGCGCGAGAATGGTGCGGTGCCCGCCACGATCGCGGTGGTCGCCGGCAAGATCAAAGTCGGGCTCGGTGACCGGGAGCTGGAGCAGCTGGCAGCGGCAAAAGACGTGGTCAAGGCCTCCGGGCGCGACCTCGCCGCCATCATGGTGGGCGGCGGCTCGGCCGGAACCACGGTCTCGGCGACGATGCGGATCGCTGCACTCGCCGGCATCGGCATTTTCGCGACGGGCGGCGTCGGCGGCGTGCATCGTGGCGCGGAGACCACTTTCGATATCTCGGCCGACCTGACCGAACTCGGCCAGACCGGCACGACCGTCGTCTGCGCCGGCGTGAAATCGATCCTCGATATTGCAAAAACCCTGGAATATCTGGAGACCCAGCGCGTGCCGGTGATTGCCTATCAGAGCGACGATTTTCCGGCCTTCTATACGCGCTCCAGCGGATTGAAAGCCGATCACCGCCTCGATACGGCCGAGGACATTGCGCAGGCCATGCTGCTGCACGAGCAGATCGGCTCGGGCACCGGCATCCTCGTCGCCAATCCAATTCCGGAAGTGGATGCGCTCGATCCGGCCTTCATCGACGGCACGATCACGGCAGCGGTGGCAGAGGCCGAGAAACGCGGCATCGGACGCAAGGAACTGACGCCGTTCCTGCTCGCCCGCATCAACGAGCTTTCGCAGGGTCGCAGCCTGAAGGCCAATATCGCGCTGGTCCGCAGCAACGCCGCGCTTGCCGCCCGTATTGCCGTGGCGCATGCGGGATTGAAGCCCGTGGGCAGATAGACTCAAGCACGCGGCCAGCGCTACCGGCCTTCGATTTCCAGCCTCATTGGGGCGGCACGTCACGTATGCTAGCCGCCGGCGCGAGGTCGAAGACCCGCCCGGCATTGAGGATATTGTTCGGATCGAAAGCCGCTTTCAAGCGCCGCATGGCCGCGATCTCGGCATCGCTGCGCACGAGGTGCAACCATTCCTTCTTGTCGAGGCCGATGCCATGCTCGGCCGAGACGCCGCCGCCGGCCGCAGCCACGCTGCGATAGACGATGTCATATGCCGCCGCCGGATCCACGGTGCGCACCTGATAGTGCAGATTGCCGTCGCCGAGATGGCCGAAGACGTAGATGTCGGCGTTGCGGTCAACGGCCTGGACCGCAGCTTCCGTTTCCCGCAGGAAAGTCCCCATCCGCGCCAGCGGGACGCTGACATCGACGCCGACCAGGCCTTTTATCGAAAACAGGAAGCGATTGGCGTCCTCTCGCACCGCCCACAGCGCGCGGAATTCGCGCGGCGACTGCGAGACCACCACGTCGTCGATCACGCCGTCCTCGACCGCCTGCATCAGCACATCGGCAAAACGTTCGCCGTCGCGGTCGGGCTCGCTGCCCTGTATCTCGGCCAGCACATAGACGGGCGAGCCGACGGGCAGTGGCGCCGGCGCGTCCATGCCGGCGATGATGGCGCCGTAGAGCGGTGCGAAATTGACCTCATAGGCCGAGAGCAGGGGTCCGAGCTTCTGCCTGAGCAGACCGAGCAGCGCGATTGCGGCGTCGAGCGACGCAAGCGCGCAGAAGGCGTTGACCTCGGTGGCCGGCTTCGGGTGCAGCCGCAGGCAGGCGCGCGTGACGACGCCGAGCGTGCCTTCGCTGCCGATGAAGAGCTGGTTGAGATCATAGCCGGAATTGTCCTTGGGCAAGCCCTTGAGCGACGTCAGGATGCTGCCGTCGGCAAGCACCGCTTCCAGCCCGAGCACCTGCGCGCGGTACATGCCGTAGCGCAGCACCCGGATACCGCCGGCATTGGTGGCGACATTGCCGCCGACCGTGGCCGTGCCGCGCGCGCCGATGTCGACGCCGAACAGCAAGCCGGCCGTATCGGCCGCGTCCTGCACCATCTGCAGTGGTGCGCCGGCCTCGGCGACGATCGTTGCCGCCTCGCGGTCGGGGGTCTCGATCGCCGTCATGCGCTCCAGCGACAGCACCGCTTCGCCGGGCTGGATGCGAGCCGCACCGGCAAGCCCGGTTCGGCCACCCTGGACGACAAGCCTCTGCCCCACCTCGTTGCACAGGCGCAGTATGTCCGACACCTCGCCGGTCTTGCGCGGACGCAGCACGAACTCCGGCAGTGCGCCGGTCTTGCCGTCGGGATCTTCCCTGTAACGCGGTCCGGCCTCGTCGGCCGAAACGATCGCTGATCTGTCCAGCCGTTTTTCCAGCCGCGACAGGAGCTCGGCAACCTTCTGTGACATGGGGCTCACTCGTTCGCCCTAGGCGCTTCGGCCTCGGCGCGAACCAGCTTGATGTCGGCTCCCGCCGCCCAGGCGCCGATATCTTCCCGGCGCAATGCCGCCGCCATCATGTCCGGAAACAAATCCGGCGTGCAGGCGAAGACCGGAATGCCAAGTGCGGCAACCGAACCTGCCATTGCCGGATCGTAGCCGGGCCGGCCTTGGTCGGTCAGTGCCAGAAGCACGACGACATTGACGCCGGATCGAACCAGCGCCGCAAGCCGCCGCAGCAACTCCTGTCCATTGCCGCCTTCGTAGAGGTCGGTGATCAGCACCAGATGCGACTTGGTTGGCCGCTCGATACGGTCGGCGCAATAGGCGACGGCCTGGTTGATATCGGTGCCACCGCCAAGCTGCACGCCGAACAGCACTTCGACGGGATCGCTGAGTTCTTCGGTAAGGTCGACGATGGCCGTGTCGAAACAGACGAGCTTGGTGCGCACGACCGGCAGCGAGGCCATCACCGCCGCGAAGATCGAGGCGTAGACGACCGAGCTTGCCATCGAGCCGGACTGGTCGACGCAGAGAACGACTTCGTCAAGATCGACCAGCCGGCGCTGCTTGCGCATGAAACCAACCAGCTTCTCCGGCACGATAGTTTTGTGCTCGGGCTGGTAGTGGCGAAGGTTCGCCGAGATGGTGCGCTGCCAGTCGATATCGCGCGCACGCGGGCGGTTGGTGCGCCTCGATCGGTCGAGCGCGCCGCGTATCGCCTCGGCTGTCTTGTGCTCCAGCCTTTGCATCAGCTTGGCGACGATATCGGCGATGATCGTGCGGGCGATGTCCTTGGTCTTGGCCGGCATGACCGAGCGGAGCGAAATCAGGTCGGCGACGAGGTTAACGTCGGCCTCGATCGCCTTGAGGAATTCCGGCTCCATCAGCATCTGCTTCAGGTCCAGCCGTTCAAAAGCGTCCTTCTGGACGATCTGAACGACCTGCGCGGGAAAGAAGGAGCGAATGTCGCCCATCCATTGCGCAACGCGCGGCGCCGAGCGGCCGAGCCCGCCGCGCCGCTTGCGCGGGTCACTGGCCGCAGCGCTGTCGCCATCGCCGTAGAGAGCGTCGAGCGCCGCCGAAAGCCGTTTGTCGTCGCTGGAAAGTGCCACCGACGCCTCGTCATCAGCACCGATCGCCAGGCGCCAGCGGCGCTCCCTTCCGACATCGGCAGTGAATGGGACGGGCTCGTTCATTTCGCCTTCTTCATCCACTGCTGTTTCCTCCCATGAGCAATGGTCCTAGCCGCTCCAAGTGTCGGCGCCACGCCTCGCCGCCATCCGGCGTCGGCGTCAGGCCGGCAGGCAAGCGCGCGGCGCGGCCGAGAACTGCCTCGATCAGCCGGCGGCGCTCCATACTGTCCAGATTGGAAAAGACGCGGCGCAGCAAAGGCAGGTGCGCGATGAAAGCATCTTCGTCGAGAGATTTGAGCCAGGAATCGACCGCGCCGCGCAGACCTTCGTCATAGATCAGCCGTTGACCGGCTGTGCTGAAGAAGCCCTCGAAGAACCCTGCCGCTTCAGTGACCGGCGTGCCCGGCGACAGGCGTCGCCCGAGCAGCCCGGCTGCGGCTTCGGCGGACAGGCGGCCGGCCTCGTAGAGCAGGTGCGCGGCGCATCCGGCCAGCAGCGCCGTCGCCTGCGACCCCTCCAGCACGGCAGCCAGCCCGTTGCGCCATCCGTTCAGCACGTCTTCCTCTGGCTCGACCAGCCTGATCGCCTCATCGGCCTTGCGCATCGCGCTAGCCAGCGTCGCGGCGGCCTGTTCATCCAGGTCGCGTGCCGCATAGGGAAGCGCGATCGCACCTTCGATGATCAGCCGCTCCATGAGGCCGGAAAGCCGGTTCGTCTCCGTTTTGCGGGCCTCGCCGTAGCGGATGATGTCGGCGAGCGGCGGCACCGAGGCCAGAATCTCCAGGCATTCGCTGCTGCGCGCCGCGCGCGCCTCCAGGGCCGCGAGACCGGCCGTCGATGCTTCCGACAGGCCTGCCGTGATGGCGCCCTGGACCAGTGCCGCAAGAGTATCGAGGGTTGCTGCGGCTTTGATCATCTGGATCAGGCGGCCGTTGGCAGCCTTTTCGATGGTCGGCCCGTAGATCAGGTTCTCCACCAGGCGAACGGCATATTCCGGCTCCCAGGCCAGGGTCCACCGCTCGCGGAAGGTGCCACGGCTGCGACCGGCGTCCGTCAACTTGCCCCAATGCACACCAAGCACGTTCAGCCGATGCAGCAATGTCGAACGAAACAGCCCGCTGTCGCTTCGCAGGTCGACGGATAGTTCCCGCTCCAGCGCTTCAGGTTTCAGCCGCGCCGCCTTCTGGTTGCGCTGCAGATCCTCGATCAACGGCGCCAACGGCGTGTCGGGTGGAATTTCGCCGACGTCCGCACCTAGAAGCAGCTCGGCCTCGACCAGGGCCCACAGCAACGCTTCGCCATTGAACAGAGCCGCAATTGCGGCGTCGCGCAATTCCTCAAACCCGGGTTTCGGCCGCTCGCGAATCGCGGCGAGCGTGCGGGCGAGCCGCTCCGCTTCGATCAGCGAAGCGGTCGAGACCAGGTGACCCTTCACCCGCAGCACCGCTGCAATCATTGCAAGCCACAAGGTTGCTGCATCGCGCCGGCCGCGCGTGCGCCAGAGATGCTTGCACCAGCCGGGTGCGACGACGCCCGCGCCATAGCCGTAACCCAGCGCCAGACGCGGTCCCGTCCACGGCGCCCATGTCATTGTGCTCTTGCGCCTTGCAATCCCCTTAAGCAGGGCTTGATCGTTTTTTTGCGTGTGTGTCGCCTGCAGTGCCGGCACATGCCACGCCCCGCAGACGACGGCGATAGTTCCGTCGAATTCCTTGCGCGCCGCAGCGATTTCGAGCCGCATATGCGCTTCGCGCTGGGCCTCGAACTGCGCGATCGAGGCTTCACCATCCCTCAGCGTCATCATCGCGTCGGAGATGGCGGCGAATATCGGGCCTGGTTCCGGATTCTGCTCGATGATGTCCGACCACCAGCTTTCGCCATCCTCATAGCCGGCGGCGCGGGCCAGCGTGCCTATCGGATCACGCCGATGCGGATCCACATCGTCACGCTCGCTTGATTCCTTCGCTTCGCCGGCATCGACTTTTTCCGCGCCGTCGACCGCCGCTTCCGAGAAGCGCGCCGACGACGGCAGGTCGATGAAGCGCAACGCCGCCTTGTTGTCCACGGCCCAAAGGACCGCCTGATATTCCGGCGAGAACTCGGCGAATGGCCAGAAGCTTGTCGAAGCCGGTTCCTCCTCCGGATAGCAAAGCAGTGCTACAGGCGGCTGCATCTCCGGGCGGGCCAGCAACGGCAGTAGCGCGGAGGCATCGATCGGCCCCTCGATCAGCACGGCGACCGGCTGCAAATCTTGCAATGCCTGCACAAGGCTGTCGGCGGAACCCGGCCCGTGATGGCGTATGCCGAAATAGGCGACGTCGCTGTGCCCCATGGCGCGTCAGATCGCTGCGTTCAAGGCCGCATAGTAGCCGGCATAGTCAGGCCGCTTCTTGAGCACTGTTTCCAGATATTCCTCAAGCACTGCCTTGTCCTGAACCGGGTCTTTCACGATCGCGCCGACAAGGCTGGCGGCGAGACCTTCGGCGCAGAGCTTGCCGCTGTCGAACCACGCCGCCTGGCTCAGCCCGCCAACCATCGTGGCGATCGCCTCGGCGGTCGACAGCGAGCCCGAGGGCGTCTTCAGCGTCACCTTGCCGTCGGCGGTCGCACCGGCCCGCAATTCACGGAAGATGGTCAATACCCGGGCTATCTCCTCGCCGACATTTTTCGGCACCGGCAGGTCGAGCCCGCCGGCCATCTCATCGACTCGCTTGGAGACGATCGCCACCTCTTCAGCCATGTCTTCCGGCAATGGCAGCACCACGACATTGAAGCGACGCTTGAGTGCCGAGGAGAGTTCATTCACACCTTTGTCCCGGTTGTTTGCCGTGGCGATGATGTTGAAGCCGCGCTGGGCATAGATTGATGTGTTCAATTCCGGGATCGGCATCATCTTTTCGGAAAGTACGGTGATCAGCGTGTCCTGCACATCCGAGCCCATGCGCGTCAGTTCCTCGAGTCGGCAGAGCTTGCCGGTCTGCATGGCGCGGTAGAGCGGCGTCGGCACCAATGCTTCCTGGCTCGGGCCCTTTGCCAGAAGTTGTGCATAGTTCCAGCCATAGCGGATCTGGTTCTCGTCGGTGCCGGCCGTGCACTGCACGATCAGCGTCGAGTCGCCCATGATGGCGGCGGCCAGATGTTCCGACACCCAGGATTTGGCTGTTCCGGGAACGCCGAGCAGCAACAATGCGCGGTCGGTGGCGAGCGTTGCCACCGCGGTCTCCATCAGTCGGCGGCGACCGACATATTTTGGCGTTACCGGCGTGCCGTCACCGGCCTTCCCGCCCAGCAGATACGTCAGCACAGCTTGTGGCGAGAGGCTCCAGCCGGCAGGCTTTTGCCTGTCGTCACCGCGCGCTAGCGCCTGCAATTCAGAGGCATAGGCCTGCTCGACCGGGAGACGGATGGCAGCGTTCATATGAATTCTCCGGATTGATCATGTGTCGGTTTTAGATTGATGTTCGGCCAGCGCCGCGTTGAGACGCAGGACACTGAGTGATGGGGCTGCGGGCGGCATGCCGGCTGCGACGACCTCGTCGATCAATTTTGCCGCTGTGGTCGCTGTGGCAAGGAAGCCGATCGTTTCCAGTATATCGTCGGCGCCCCGGCGCATGGCGTCGTCGTTTCCCGCTACGGCGGAACGCAGCGCCGCAAGAGCCGACCCATTCGAAAGATCGTCCCATTCCAGCCAGCCAGCATCAATGCCTTCCGCCAGATTGATCGCGTTGAGGTAATTCGTTTGCTTGAGGATCAGCCGGACGAGGGCTCGTTTTCTGCGACTGTCCAGGCGCGGCGTGAGGTGCAGTACGAACAGCGCTGGCTTGCCGCCATCGGCGACAAGTGCGTCCGTCATATGCGTCACCGCGGCGTCGCTCCCCGAAGCGGCGACCATTCGTGCGATCAGGATGTCAGCGTTGTTGTCGGCGCCGAATTGCCAGGCTCCTATGAACTCAGGTTCGGTAGCACTGAACCGCGCGGCCAGGTCGACCAGATTGCAGGTCTCGAACAATTCGGCGCGACGCTTTTCCTGCGCCGGCGATTTCAACTTCGCCGGCGTGTAGATGCTGCGGCGGCGGATGAAGCCGGATTTGCCTTCGCTGATGAAAGCGGCGAGTTCAGCTGCGGGATCATCCGGTCCGCCATCGTTTGAACGGCCGTGCTCCCCCAGCCTTGCCAGCAGCCGGCCAGCCAGTTCACGCACCTTGCCGGACCTGTCGGCGGAGAGGCTTTTAAGGAACGGCGCGTCCTCAGGATTCAGGCCGAAGCGCATGAGCTCAATGAGCGCAAGCCTGACCTCGGCGGGCTCGCCCGATGCCTTGGCCTCGACCAGTATTCGAGCCGAAGCCGGTTCACTGCGGCGCATGTCTGCCAGCGCGATGCGTCGCGCGGCAGGATAGAACTCATCCCAATTTTTCGCCGTCAGTTTCTCTTGCGGGGCATGTTTCTCCCCGTCCAGGCTTGCTTGCCAGTCGATCCAGGGAGCGTAGACGTCCGGACTGTTCTGATCCGACGCGACGGGCATCCAGTCCATCGGATGGAGGACAAAGCCGCGGCTGGCGACAAGCGTCACCACGCGCGTCTTGCGTCTCGCGTCGGCGGCGTGTTTCAGAGCGGCTCTCAACAGCGGCCGCAACCGCTCCGGCAGCATAGGGAGCGCAAGTCTGGGCAGCGGCGGCCGGCGCTTGAGCGTCTTCGGCGCCGCCGGCCGCAGGGCGACGTCGAGCGCCTGTGCTGCGATTGCCAGGAGCCGGCGCTCCTGCTCGTCGGGACTTGTACCGCGGGCGATTGTCTTCCAGGCGGTCGGAGCCAGATCGAAGGTGGCTCCGCCGGTGATCCAGCAATCGCGCATTGTCGCCAGGCCAGTTTGCTCGCTCTCATTCACGACAGGTCAAGCCTCCCGAACCCGCTTTGCGCCGCCAGGAGGTCAAGCCTGGCGCCATCCCAGAGCGCTGCCGTGGCCGCAAGGTCGAGGCCGAGCAATGTTTGATTGACAGCGCCAGCGATCGGCAACGCTATCCCTTGCGGATCATCCGCACCCTGCCACCAGCCTGTGCCGCGGTCATCGACCAGGATCGCACCAGGCGGCAGCAAGAGAGGACAATCGGTAATCCAAGGCGCTGCATCCTGATAGGAAGCATGCCCGGCGAGTGGGTCCTTTGTAGCGCTCAAGCTGAAATCAGGCCATGCGCCGGACATCACTTCACCCATGCGTTCCGCCACCAGTGCGCGCAGCGGTTTGCGGGCTGGATAGAAGACCAGCCGGGCATCGAAACGATCACCCGGAGCAAAAGCGTTGGACCGGCGTCCGGCAGAAGCCGGAAAATAATCGAGCAGCACGGCAAATTGCGGGGTAGTGCTCTTCAGATCGAGCAGCCAGGTCGAATGGCTGACGAGACCGTCGCGGCGGCTCTCGATCTTCTCGCCCAGAACTTCCCAGAAGCTTTCGACCTGTCTTGCATCGGGATTGGCCAGAACCTGTTCGCGGGTCTCAGACGTCGATACAAGGCGCTTCAACTCGGGATCGTCGGGCGCCGACCGCCACGCCTTGGCCAGCAGCACAAGCTTGCCAAGCTCGCGGATCGCAGCATCTGGTCGTTCCTCACTGCGCAGCGCCATGAGCCGCGATGGGATCTCGTCGATGCGACCGGCAAGCGCGGTTGCCTTCATGTCGACCAGCCGGGCGGCAATCCGGCGGCAACGGTCGCTGCTGCCGTCGACAAACCCGGAAAGTCCAAGCCGCAACTGATCGGCGATCCATTGGTCGAGCTCATCGAGCGCCGCCGACACTGCTTCTCGCGTGTCTCCCGCCCGCTTGCGCTGCGCTGCCTCGCGACGCTCCACCGACGCTACGTCTTCGACCGCGGCGCTCTCGTCCGTCCGTGCGGCTTCATCGATGCTTTTGGCTGCCGCGCCGGATGTCGGTTGGCCTGGCGCTGGCGTCGTCTTCCTGCGCCGGCCAAGCCAGTCATTCACCCATTCCGGTATCGATTCAGCGGCTGCAAAACTGGCTGGCGCAGTGGCGGCAATCCACATCAGGGCCAGCGTGTGCTTGCACGGGAATTTTCGCGACGGGCAGGTGCATTTGTAGCCGTGGTCGCCAGTGTCGACCACCACTCGATAAGGATTGGAACCGGAGCCCTGACATTCACCCCAGATGAGCGCCTGCTGCTCATTCTTTTCCAGCCGCGGCCAGTTCGATCGCTTGGTCAGCTTGGAGGCAGCGCTCAGCGACGCTTGATCGGGGGCAAGCGCCTCAATGGTCTTCAAATCGAATTCCAAGCCGCGCCCCTCGTGACTCGAACCAAACGCCTGTCGCCAGGATAGATAGCCGTTTGTGAAGTATTATTGTAGCTCTCGTGAAGCGAAGATCGAGACGTCTCTGCCCCTATTCTCCTAATGTGCCCGAATCCGCCTGATCCGCAAGCGACGTCCACCGCCATTCGGCAGGCGGAGGACTTCCAGCAAAGCGCGGCGTTTTGGGGCCGGCCAGCCCAGTTATGCGCTCAGGTGGACGGGAGCAGGCCTTGGCGGCCCATGCCACTGAGGTCGCCTGAAGCAAAGAGGGGCGTCAGCCTCTGCCTTTCAGGAATTCGATCACCATTGCCGCCGTCCAGGTGAAACGGCCGCCGCCGAGCGGTTCGCCGCTGAGCGGATCGTAATATTCGGCAAAGCCGCTATCGGCGATGAGATCGAGGCTGGACTGGGTGATATGCCGGGCGACATCAGCATAGCCGGCAGCAGCAAGGCCGTCGGCGATCATGTAGTTGACCACCAGCCAGACCGGCCCGCGCCAATAGCGCTTGGCGTCGAAGCGGGGATCGTCGAGATCGTGCGAGGGGACGATGTAGCCTGCCTTGCCGGCGATACGCTCGATGGTGGCGGCGATTGCAGCGATACGGGGTTTCGGGATGGCCGAGAAGACCGGCAGGATGCCTCCGACGGAGGCGCTGTCGACGAGCGTTCCGGTGACGCGGTCGAGGCAGAGATATTGGCCGTAGGTATCGCTCCACAGCCGCTCCATCGCCGACAGCCCTTTTTGGGCGCGGCTGCGGTTAGCGTCGGCGATCCCCATTTCGCCAAGCGTCTTGGCGAGATCGGCAAGGTCGGCCGCTGAGCGGATCAGGATGGCGTTGAAGCCGGGATCGACGATCCGGAAGGGCGAGGCATCGTGCAGCTTTGCATTGTCCCAGCCAAGTGCGCGAAAATGCTGCAGCAGCCAGAGGTAGCGGTCATATTGCGCCTTGGTCGGCCGGTGCGCTGGGTCGGCATGCAAAGTGTCGCGGCGCGTGTAAGGCTCGACGCCTTCGGTCGGCACGCGCTCGAAGGCATGGTCCCAGTCGATGGAATTGTCGCGGCCGGACTCCCATGGATGGATAATGGCGACCAGTCCTTCGTCTCTTGGATCGCGGTTTTCGTAGAACCAGCGATGCCAGGCGTCGATCTTCGGCAGCAGCGCGCGGGCGCGCTCGGCGGCCAGTTTCTTGTCCCTGGCCCGGTCGAACAGGCGGCGAACCGCAAAGCCCGCCACCGCCGGCTGGGTGATGCCGGAGGTGGCAGTCGGGCGGTTGGTTCTCCAGACCTCCGGCCCGGGGAAATAGCTGTCGTTCAGGACATGGAAGACGATATGCGGCACCATGCCGTCCGGCCATTGATGGGCGAACAGCGTCTCGATCTCGGTCCAGGCGCGCGCCTCGTCATAGTGGGCAAGACCGAGCGCGGTCAGGCAGGAATCCCAGTTCCACTGGAACGGATAGAGGCCCTTGGTCGGGATGGTATAGTCGCCGTGGTCGTTTTCCCTGAGCACCTCGACGGCGCGGGCGATGGTTTCGTTGACGGCAAGAGAGATCATTGAAGCGTTCGTACTTTCAGGATTGAAGGGCGTTGGCGCGATTGAAGGGCGTTGGCGGGATCAAAGGGCGTTGGTGGTTTCAGGATCGAACCAGCGGATGCGATCGGCTTTGGGCGCAAGTCGCAGGTGGTCGCCGACGGCGATCGCGGCATTCGATTCGAGGATGGCGCGAAACAGCCCACCCTCGACATCGCAGGTGACCAGCGTGTGCGGACCGAGCGGCTCGACGACGCGCACGGTGGCATGCAGCCCCTCGTCACCTGCGTCGACATCTTCGGGGCGAATGGCGAATTCAATTTTGTGCTTGTCCGATTTGGGGCCGGGCAGCGTCAGGCCGGCGACGGTCCAGCTTCCGTTTGCAGTCTTCGTCGCGGGGATGAAATTCATCGGCGGATTGCCGATGAAGGAACCGACGAAGCGGGCGGCCGGGTTGCGATAGACCTCGACCGGCGAGGCGGCCTGGACGATATGGCCCTGATGCATGACGGCAATGCGGTCGGCGAGGCTCATCGCCTCGACCTGATCGTGCGTGACATAGATGGTGGTGGTCTTGGACGCGGCGAGCACACCCTTGAGTTCGGCGCGCATTTCGAGCCTGAGCAGCGCGTCGAGATTGGACAGCGGCTCGTCCATCAGGATGACATCGGGCTCCATGGCGAGCGCGCGGGCCACCGCCACACGCTGGCGCTGGCCGCCGGAAAGCTGGCCCGAATAGCGTTTCAGCAATTGCTCGATATGCATGAGCTCGGCGGTGCGGGTGACGCGGCGTTCTACCTCTTGCTGCGGCAATTTCTTCATGCGCAGGCCGAAAGCGATGTTTTCGAACACTGTCAAATGCGGAAAGACCGCATAATTCTGGAACACCATGGCGATGCCGCGGTCGCGCGGCGGCAGATGATCGACGCGACGGCCGCCGATCCAGACCTCGCCCTGGCTCGGCGTTTCCAATCCGGCGACGATCCTGAGCAATGTCGTCTTGCCGCAGCCCGAGGCGCCGAGCAGCACCATGAACTCCTGGTCGGTGATGGTGAGGTCTATCGAATGCAGCGCGGTGAAGCCGCCGAAGCGTTTGGCCACTTGTTTTATGGCGATCTCAGCCATCGGCTTTCTCCCTATCGCGCGTCATCGGTTGGCGATCCCCCACATGGCGAACAGGTATTTGCGGACGGCGAAGATGAAGATCAGCGCCGGGATGACCAGTGCCGCCCCACCGGCGAATTTGAGGTAGAGCGGCGACTCGCCGAGGCTCTGCAGCAGGAAGGCGGTCAGCGTCCGGTTCTCTATGGTCAGCACGGCGGCGGCAAACACCTCGTTCCAGGAGATGGTGAAGGCAAAGACCGCCGAGGCCGCGATGCCGGGCAGTGCCAGCGGCAGGATGACCTTGCGAAACGCCTCCAAACGGGTGCAGCCGAGCGTCCACGCCGCTTCCTCGAGTTCTACCGGAATGCCTGAGAACAGCGAGAAGGTGATCAGCACCGCGAAAGGCAGAGCCAGCGTGGTGTGGACCAGCGCCAGCCCGATGGCGGTGTCGTCGAGGCCGGTGCGAATGAACATCACCGCAAGCGGCAGCGCCAGCAGCGGCAGCGGAAAGGCGCGGGTCATAAGCACCAGGAAACGGAACGTGCCCTTGCCCGGGAAATCGAAGCGCGACAGCGCGTAGCCGGCGGGCGCGCCGAACCCGATCGAGAGGATCATCGTCAGCGTGGCTACCAGGACCGAGTTCCACAGCGCCCTGCCGACGCCGGCGAAATTGATGAAGAAAGACAGGCTGCCGAAATCGAAGGAAGGGAAGAAGCGTTTCGGAAAGGCAGTAACCTCTTCCGGCGACGACAAGGCATTGACTATCAGGAGATAGATCGGCAGCAGCACCCAGACCGAAAGCAGGATGACGGTGGCGACCAGCAGCCAGTTGCCGGCCTGGCGGGTCGCGGGCGCGGCGATTGGCATCTCTGCGACGGCGCTCATATGCGCGCTTCCTTCGGCACCCGCAGCATCCGCAGGAAGAACAGCGTGAGCCCGACCGAGATGGCGAGGATGAGCAGGGCGAAGGCGGCGGCAACGTTGCGGTCCTGCAGCGAGAACTGCCAGTTGTAGGTCTCACCCATCAATACCGGCAAATTGGTGCCGCCGAGCGCCGCCACCACGGCGAAAACCTCGAAGGCGAGGATGACGCGCAGGATGATCGCCGTCTGCAGGCTGGGGCGCAGCAAGGGCAGCGTGATCTTGACGAAGCGCTTCCACGGGCTCGCGCCAAAGACCTCGGCCGCCTCGTGATACTCCCGGGGGATGAGCCCCATGCCAGCGACCAGGATGACCATCATGATCGCAGTCGCGCGCCAGATCTCGGCCAGTATCACGGCGACGAAGATGGTCAGCTTGCTCTGGTAGCCGAGGAACATGACGGGCCTGTCGACGAGGCCGAGGTTCGACAGCAGAGTGTTGAGGAAGCCGGACTGGTCGAAAATGGCGAGCCAGATCAGCCCGGCGGCGAGATCGGAGATGCCGAGCGGAATGGCGAAGATGTAGAGCGCCGCACCCCGCCCGGTTTCGAGCCTGGACACGACCGTAGCCATCAACAGCGCCATAACCAGCTGGATCGGCACGACGATGGCTACGAGCAGGACGGTGTTCCAGAAGGCGACCGGGAATTTCCAGTTGCCGGTCATGGTGCGAAAATTGTCGAGCGTGAAGCCGCCGTCACGGGTGAAAGCCTCAAAGGCGACCAGCGCGAACGGGTAGAGGAAGAAGACGCAAAGGAACAGCGTCGCCGGCATCAGCAGCAGATAGGGCAGGGCCTTGCCGTGCATGGCATGTCCTTTGGCGTGGTGCGGCTGGCGCCCGGAACGCAACAGGTTCCGGACGCCCCTCGGGAGGATTCTAGTCGATCGGGCAGGCGCCTTCGGACGGCTTGTCGGGTGCCCAGCAGGGTGCCTTGGCCTGGTCGATGAGGGCCTTGAGCGCCGTCGCCTGTTCCTCGAGCACGCCACGCACATCCTGGCCACCGAGCACGATACGCTCGAAACTGTCGACATAGACCTGGTTGAACTTGCCGCCGAGATCGCCGAGCCCCATCGGCAGCAATGCCGGCAGCGCATCCGGCGCGCCGGTCATGGTGGCGATCACCGGGCCGAAGGCTTTCACCGAGGCCGGCATGTCGTCGGGCAGATTTACGTCGACCACGGGGAAGAAGTTGGTGGCCTTGAGCGTCGCGATCTGCGTTTCCGGCTTCAGCATATAGGCAACCAGTGCCTTGGCCTTGTCCATGTCCGGCGAGGTCTTCGGAATGGCGACGCCGGCGACCACCGGCATGTAGCCGCGACCCGCAGGGCCGGCCGGCGCCGGGAAGGCGACGAACTCGTCCGGCTTCTGGTTGAACGCATCGGCAAGTCGCGCCACGTGGTCGAACGCCACCCACACTTCGCCGGTCAGCAGTGGCTCCTGCATGAAGGCATAATTGGTCGAATTCGGGTTGGTGTACTGCCACAATTCCTTGAACTTGTTCCACGCGGTCTCGGCCTCCCCCGAGCGGAACTTGGTCACCATCGAGCCGGTGTAGGACGGATAGAGAAAACCCTCGAAGAAACGGTGCTTCAGCCCCTTCGGTCCGGCCGGGAAGCCGAATTTCGGCGAGCCGGTCTTCTCGGCGATGTTCTTCGACCATTCGATCAGCTGGTCATAGGTGATGGTGTTGAGATCGACGCCGGCCGGCAGATATTGCAGCGCCTGCTTGTTGGCCGCCATCAGGAAGGTGGCCTGCATCCAAGGCAGATATTTCTGGTCGCCTGTGCCGAGCATGCCGAGCTTCTTGTAGGCCTCGTTGAGCTTGACGCCGCCGATATCGACGCCGGACAGATCGACAAGGTTCGCGCCGACCGTGGAGAAGTCACCGTGCAGGCCGCCGAGCACGCCGATGGTGCCGGAGCCGGCCTGCAGCTCGGCCTGGAGGCGGGTGAGCCAGGGCCCGTCCTCGGCGACTTGATAGTCGACCTGGCCGTCAAACGACTTCAGCACTTCGCTGCGCATTTTCTGCGTCTCCTCCACAGGCCGCGCCTGCGTCGACCAGAACAGCACCTGGGCCTGCGCGCCGCCGATCGCGATCGACAGCGCGAGTGCGGCGCCTGCCAGTGTCTTCAACGCATTCATCGTGGTCTTCCTCCCTGGTTATGCGCCGCCCCAGCGTCAGTTTTGTCCTATGGGTGCCGGGCCATGGCTTGCCCGCGAAACCAATGTCGGCCGGATCAGCCGTGTCAGCGGCGCGGCGGACTTGTCGCCGATGACGGTCAACAGCATCTCGCCGATCTCGCGCGCGCATTGACGGATCGAGGCATCGAATGTGGTGAGGCCCGGCGGCGCATAGGCCGAGGCGGCGATGTTGTCGAAGCCGATGACGGAAAGGTCGCGAGGGATGACCAGGCCGGCGCGGGCGGCCTCTTCCATGACGCTGAGCGCCAGCTCGTCGAACAGCGCGACGATAGCCGTCGGCCGCTCGTCAGCATGCAGCAGCCGGTTGATGGCCTGGATGCGGGCGCCGCGATCGAAGCGCGGCGCCGTCGCTACATCGAGCCTGGCCGACGGATCGCCTCGGCGCGCGATCGCTGCGGCGAGCCCGTCTTGCCGCAGATGGCGAAACGTCATCGGCTCGGCGATCGTCACCAGGCCGAAATGGCGGTGCCCGAGATCGTAGAGCATGTCGAAGGCTTCACCGAAGGCGTGCGCGCCATCGGTGTCTAGCCAGTTGTAGGCGAAGTCGGTGTCGAGCAGCCGGCCATGGGCGACGAATGGGAAATTGCGCTGGCGCAGATAGGCGAGCCGTTCGTCGACCTCGGCGATGCGGGTGACGACGACGCCATCGGCGCGTCCGGATTCGACAACATGGCGAAGCACGGAAAGTTCCGACTGGCCTTGCGCCGCGGCGGCGAGGATCAGGTCGGTGCCATGCGAAACCAGCCCTTCGCCAAGCCCGGTGACGAATTCGCCAAGGAAGGAATCGACCAGATTGGGGCCGCGGATCGGCAGCACCATGCCGACAAAGCCGCTGCGGCCTGAGACCAGCGTGCGGGCTGCCGTGTTGGGCACGTAACCGGCCTGGCGCGCGGCTTCAGTGACGCGCTCGCGCGTCTTCAAGGCGATCTGCTGATGGCCGGCAAGCGCCCGCGACACCGTGGTGATCGACAGGTCGAGCTGCGCGGCAAGTTCCTTGAGCGTGGTGACGCGGGCCGGCACCGATCCTCCCGAACAAAGTGTTTGAAGCGTTTGTAATGGGTTTCGGTCAGATTGCAAACGTTTTAAATCCCGGCCGAGCCAATGAGGTGTCGATGGCTCTACAACGGGCCGAACCCTGTTTTTGGCCCGCTTAGCGTGATTTGAACCACGTGGCGCTTGACTCCGACGACACCTTGTGAAAAATTTTGCATCAACTGATAAAAATATCTTAGGGCGGAAATGGTTGGTTTTGGAAACGGCCTCCTGCGCGACGATGAAACCAGTATGGCGACGCGCGCCGCCTGGCTTCATTATGCTGGCGGCCTGACCCAGTCGGAGGTCGCCAAGCGGCTTGGCCTGACCAGCCTCAAGGCGCATCGCCTCATCACCAAGGCCAATCAGGAGGGGTTGGTCAAAGTCTATATCGACGGCGAAGTGTCGGAATGCGTCGCGCTTGAAGACGATTTGTCCAGTCGCTACGGTCTCGACTATTGCGAGGTCGTTCCTGACTTCGATGGCGAAGACCTGCCGCTCAAGGCGCTCGGCATTGCCGGCGCGCAGTTCCTCAAGCGTGAGATCGAACGCGGCGAGGACACGCTGATTGGCGTCGGTCATGGCCGCACGCTAGCCGCCTGCGTGGAGTATCTGCCGCGCATATCTGCCGAAAAGACCCGCTTCGTCTCACTGCTTGGCGGCCTGACGCGCAAGTTCTCGGCCAATCCGCACGACGTCATTCACCGCCTGGCCGAACGGACCGGCGCGGAAGCCTATGTGATGCCGGTGCCGATGTTCGCCAACACGGTCGAGGATCGCACCGTGCTGCTCGGGCAGAAGGGCATCAGTGAGGTTTTCGATCTCGGCAAGGCCGCCGACCTGCTCATTGCCGGCATCGGCACCGCCGAGCGCGAGGCGTCGCTGGTCGCCACCGGCATGATCGAAAAGGGCGAAATGGAAGAGATTCGCCGCAATGGCGGCGTCGGCGAACTGCTCGGCCATTTCTTCGACGATGCTGGAAAGGCGGTCGAGACGACCCTTTCCAACCGGGCGCTGGCGCTGGCGCGCGAAGACATCAGCAATCGCAGGATTGTCGCCGTCGCCGGCGGCAAGGTGAAGGTTCGTGCCATCAAATCGGTGTTGGAGGGCCGCTATCTCAAGGGCCTGGTCACCGATGAGCGGACGGCGCGATCACTCGTGGAGCAGACGCCGGTCGGGTAGCCGGCAGCCATTCGATTGAAACTACCCTGTGGAGGAGAAAACACATGCATGAGAAAGAAAAAGACCTGATCGATGCGTTCCTGCGCGGACAAGTTGATCGTCGTGGGCTGATCAAGGGTCTTGGCGCGATGGGCCTTGCCGCTGGCACGGCCGGCACGCTGCTCAATCTGGGACAGACCCGTGCGCTGGCGGCCGACTTCGACTGGCAGGCGCACAAGGGCAAGACCATCAAGCTCTTGCTCAACAAGCATCCTTACGCGGATGCGATGATCGCCAACCTTGAAAACTTCAAGAAGTTGACCGGCATGGAAGTCGTCTACGACGTGTTTCCGGAAGACGTCTATTTCGACAAGGTCACCGCAGCGCTGTCGGCCAGCTCGCCTGAATACGATGCCTTCATGACCGGCGCCTACATGACCTGGACCTACGGCCCGGCCGGCTGGATCACCGACCTCAACGAATGGATCAAGGATCCGGCCAAGACCAACGTGAACTATGCCTGGGACGACTTCCTGCCCGGCGTCTGGAAGTCCTGCGCCTGGAACGGCCAGCCGGGCGGAGCGCTCGGTTCCGACGACGCCAAGCAGTGGTGCATTCCGTGGGGCTTCGAACAGAACAACATCACCTACAATAAAGGTATGTTCGACAAGGTCGGCGTCAGCGTTCCCGGCAATATGGACGAGATGGTCGCTACGGCGGCCAAGCTCACCAAGGATGTCGGTGGCGGCGTCTACGGCATCGGCGTGCGCGGCTCGCGCTCCTGGGCGACGATCCATCCCGGCTTCCTGTCGGCCTACGCCAATTTTGACCAGAAGGACCTGAATGTCTCGGCCGACGGCAAATTGTCGGCCGCGATGAACACCGCCGAATCCAAGGCATTCCACAAGCAGTGGGTCCAGATGATCCAGGAGAGCGGCCCCAAGGACTGGTCGACCTACACCTGGTATCAGGTCGGCACCGATCTCGGCGCCGGCGCCTCGGCGATGATCTACGACGCCGACATCCTCGGCTACTTCATGAATGGCGGCGACAACAAGATGGCCGGCAAGCTCGCCTTTTCGGCCTTCAAGGCCAATCCCGCCGCCAAGGCTCCGACGCCCAACATCTGGATCTGGTCGCTGTCGATGTCCAATTTCTCGAAGGACAAGGACGCCACCTGGTACTTCATGCAATGGGCATCCGGGCCCGAGCATGCACTGTTCGGTGCGACCAAGATGGACTTCGTCAATCCGGTCCGTCAGTCGGTCTGGAACGACCAGATGTTCCGCGAGAGGCTGAACAAGAGCTATCCGGGCTATGTCGAGATGTTCGACGTTTCGGCGCCCGGCGCCAGCATCAAGTTCACCCCGCAGCCGCTGTTCTTCGATCTCACCACCGAATGGGCGGCGACGCTGCAGAAGATGGTGGCCAAGGAAGTGCCGGTCGACGAAGGCCTCGACATGCTGGCCACCAGCGTCGACGGCCAGCTCAAGGAAGCCGGGCTCGGCTGAGTCCTGGCGGCCGGCTGACCCGCTTCTGCGGGCCAGCCGGCCATTCCACTGCGAAGCGGCGCCTGGAGCATCAGACCCAAAAGTGGAGACCGGTTTTGGGAAAATCCGATGCTCAAACACTGGCGGTGCCGCCACTCGCCCAACCGGCCGCCTAGCTCCCTGGGCGGCCGGCAGGGCGAAGCAACAGAGATGACGGGTGAGCAACGATGACTGCGGCGACAATGCAAAGAAACAGGCCTTCCGGCTTCAGGATCAGCAAGAAAGTGCTGCCCTATGTCCTCAGCCTGCCGGCCTTGCTCGTCTGCATCGGCATCCTGATCCCGTTCTTCACATCGGTCGTCTATTCGTTCCAGCGCTACCGGCTGAGCCAGCCCTGGGCGCGGCAGTTCAACTGGGGCGACAACTATATCTCGTTTTTCACGGACCCGAGGTTCTGGAACACGCTGGAGATATCGCTGCTCTATGCCGGCATCACCGTGCTGCTCGAACTGCTTCTCGGTCTCGGCATCGCCATGCTGCTGCAGAAGCGCTCGACGCTAAACAACTTCATCTCGATCATGCTGTTGATGCCGCTGATGACGGCGCCGGCGCTTGCCGCGCTGATGTGGAAGCTGATGACCAATCCCGGCTTTGGCGTGCTGAGCTATCTCGCCAGCCTGATCGGACTGCAGGATTTCCGCTGGGCCTCGTCGCCGTCGACCGCGCTTTTCACGGTGGTCCTTGTTGATATCTGGGTCTACACGCCCTTCATCATGATCCTGCTGCTTGCCGGCCTGCGCAGCCTGCCGACGCAGCCCTTCGAGGCGGCAGCACTTGACGGCGTGCCGCGGAGTTTCGTGTTCTTCCGCATCACCTTGCCGATGCTGACACCCTACATCCTGACGGCGACGCTGTTCCGTCTGCTGGATTCCATCCAGCAGTTCGACATCATCTATGCCATGACCCAGGGCGGTCCGGGCGATACGCTGACTGTCTTCCAGGTCGAGGCCTACCTCAACTTCTTCCAGTCGACCAATGTCGGCCGCTCGGCGGCGCTGATGATCATCCTGTGGGCGATCACCTATTTCCTCTCGAACATCTTCATCAAGAACTGGCTGCGGCTGCGCGAACGCGCTCGCGGCCAGGCATAGGAGGCTGAGATGGAACACACCTCGCTTCTCGAACGCATCCTGCGCGGCATAGCGCTGACGCTGGTCGTGATCTTCTTCATGTTCCCCATCGTCTGGATCCTCATGATGTCGTTCCAGACCAACGAGACCATCCTGCGGATTCCGCCGCAGCTTGTCTTCAAGCCGACGCTGGCCAACTACACCGCACTGATCACCGGAAAGCTGACGACGGCAGCCGGCACGCTCGACATCGCCTTCATGCGCAACCTCTGGAATTCGGTGTTCCTGTCGGTCACCTCGGTCGCCGTCGCGCTGCTGCTCGGCGTTCCCGCCGCTTACGCCTTTGCCCGGCACAAGTTCCGCGGCTCGGAGGACATTGCCTTCACGCTGCTGTCGTTCCGGTTCGCGCCGGCGCTGCTGGTGCTGCTGCCGCTGACCCTCTATTTCCAGAAACTTGGACTGGCCAACACCTATATCGGGCTGATCTGGGTCTATCAGCTGATCTGCCTGCCGCTGATCCTGTGGATCGTGCGCGGCTATTTCGAGGACATCCCGGCCGATATCGAATATGCCTATCGCATTGCCGGCCATTCCTGGTTCGCCACCTTCCGCAAGATCGCGCTACCGCTCGCCGGCCCCGGCATTGCGGCGGCCGGCCTGCTCGCCTTCATCTTCGCCTGGAACAATTTCGTTTTCGCCCTCGTGCTCGCCTCGGCCGACAAGCAGCCGGTGACAGTCGGCGCGCTCGCCTTCATCACCTCCTCCGGCATCCAGTACGGCCAGATCTCGGCAGCGATCGTGCTGTCGATCACCCCGACGCTGGCGCTTGCGCTTTACGCGCAGCGCTATCTCGTCGAAGGCCTGTCGCTCGGCGCGGTGAAAGGATAGCTCCGATGGCCAGCCTTGAATTGCGAAATGTCGTCAAACGCTACAAGAGCCAGACTGTGCTCGACAATCTGTCGCTTAGCGTCGCCGATGGCGAAACCCTGGTCCTGTTCGGACCGTCCGGCGCCGGCAAGACGGTGCTGCTGCGGCTCATAGCCGGCGTCATCGACCCCGATGAAGGAAAGATACTTATCGGCGGCGAGGACATGACCGACCTTGACGCCGAGTTCCGCGGCGTCGGCATGGCGTTCCAGAATTTCGCGCTGTTTCCGCACATGACCGCCTTCGACAACATTGCGACACCGCTTCAGGCCAAGCGATCGTCGCAAAGTGCGATGAAGTCGGGCGTCGAGAGCGTTGCCAAGCTGCTGAAGATCGGCCACGTGCTCAGCCATAAGCCACGGGCGCTGTCCAACGGCCAGAAGCAGCGCACCGCACTCGCCCGCGCTCTGGTCGGCGCGCCGCCGGTGCTCCTGCTCGACGACCCCTTGCGCAACGTCGATGCCAAGCTGCGCTTCGAGATGCGGCTCGAACTACCGAGGCTGCTGGCCGACCGTGGCGCGACTGTCGTCTACGTCACCCAGGACTACAAGGAGGCCATGGCGCTCGGCGACCGCATCGCGGTGATGTCGCAAGGTGTCATCAAGCAGCTCGGCACGCCCGAGCAGATCTATCGCGAGCCGGCCAACATCGAGATCGCGCGGCTGTTCGGCGATCCGACGATCAACCTGCTCGACGTCAAGCCGTCGCGCGATGCCAAGGGCATCTATGTCGGCCTGTCGAATGTTCAGGTCCATCTGACGGGCGCCTATGACGCGACGGTCGGCCGCGATTGCGTGATCGGCTTGCGGCCCGAAGCGCTGCGCTTCGTCGACGAAGGCGCGCCGGCTGCCATACCGGTGACCGTCGAGGCGGAGACGCCGCTCAATGAAAAGATCGTCACACTGGTGCGCACCGTGCGCGGCCGCGAAATCCTCGTCTCCCGGCCGGCCGGAACACCGGGTCAAACCGAGGGCAGAGCCCACATTGCCGTCGACGGCAAAAGTGCGCTGCTGTTCGATCATGCCAGCGGCGACCGCATCGGCGCCAGCAACGTGGTCAATCTGCGCAGCGGAGAAGCGGCATGAGCCAGAGCGCACTCGCCATCTCAGGCGTCGACAAGTTCTACGGCCCGATCGACAGGGGCGTGCACGCCGTCCAGAACCTGACGATCGAAATTGACAAAGGCGAGATCGTCGCACTGCTCGGCTCGTCCGGCTGCGGCAAGACCTCGACATTGCGCATGATCGCCGGCTTCGAGGAGGTCTCGCGCGGCACCATCTCGGTCGCCGGCCGCAAGGTGCATGCGCTGCCGCCGGTCAAGCGCAATGTGGCGATGGCGTTCGAGGGCTATTCGCTCTATCCGCCGCTGACCGTGCGCGAGAACATGGCGTTTGCGCTGAAGGCGGCCAAGCTGCGGAAAAGTGACGTCGATGCGAAAGTTGCCAGCATCGCCAAGCTGCTCGAAATCGAGGACGTTCTTGAGCGCTATCCGAGTTCCATCTCCGGCGGCCAGCAGCAGCGCGCCAGCCTCGGCCGGGCGCTGATCCGCGAGGCCGACCTGCATCTGCTGGACGAACCGATGGGCCAGCTCGAACCGCAGCTTCGCGCCGTGCTGCGCGGCCGTATCAAGCACTTCATCAAGGAGCGCGGCCTGACCGCGATCCTGGTCACCCACGACCAGACCGAGGCCAACGCGCTTGCCGACCGGATCGCGGTGATGGAAGGCGGCGTGTTGCAGCAGTTCGACACGCCCGACATGCTCAAGCAGCGGCCGGCCAACCTGTTCACCGGCACCTTTGTCGGCGAGCCGCCGATGAATGTCTTCGAAGCCTATGTCGGCACGGCCGCCGACAAGATCAATCTGCGACTGCCCGACGGACTTTCGCTCGATTATGACAAGGACGCGTTCAGCGGCTCGGTTCGCGACGAATTGCTCAAACGGCAGCGGGTCGTCATCGGCATCAGGCCCTATGCTGTTCGCCGCTCGAAGGACGGCGTGCCGGCCACGGTTTCGGCCAACCAATGGCTCGGCGACCAGACGCATATAGCCGCGGATTTCGCCGGCGGTTCGCTGGTCCTGGTCGAACACGACCGAACCCGCCTGGAGCTTGGCGCGCCGATCAATATCAGCATCGATCCGAAAAACCTGCACGTCTTCGATCAGTCCAGCGGCATGGCCATTTCGCACGGCATGGAGCTCGCCTGATGCGGGATGTGCTGATCGGCATCGACGCCGGCACGTCTGTCATCAAATCCGTCGCCTTCGACACGGCGGGCCGGCAGCTCGCGGCCGCGGCGGTGCCGAACCGGTATGAGACCTTGCCGGGCGGCGGCGCCGAGCAGGATCTGGCACGCACCTTGGCCGATACTGTGACCACCTTGCGCCAGCTTGCCGACAAGGTGCCGGACCTCGCCAGCCGCACCATTGCCATCGCCGTGACCGGGCAGGGCGATGGCACCTGGCTGATCGACAAGAAGGGTGAGCCGGTCGCGAAGGGCTGGCTGTGGCTCGATGCGCGCGCTGCCGCGATCGTCGAGGAGATCCGTGCGCGGCCCGATGACCGGCTTCGTTTCGAAAAGACCGGCAGCGGGCTCGCCGCCTGTCAGCAGGGGCCGCAGCTTGCCTTCATGAAGCGCAGCGCGCCCGATGGGCTTGCCGGCGCCGCGACGGCATTCCATTGCAAGGACTGGCTCTATTTCAAGCTGACCGGCGAACGCGCCACCGATCCGTCCGAGGGCACCTTCACCTTTGGCGACTTCCGCACCCGTGGCTATTGCGACGAGGTGCTTGAGGTGCTCGGCGTCGCCGATCTCAGGCATCTGCTGCCGCCGATCGTCGACGGCACCAGGCATAGCGCCGGCCTGTCGGCGGCGGCTGCCGAAGTGACCGGGCTGCTTTCCGGTACGCCGGTGGTGCTGGCCTATGTCGACGTGGCCTGCACCGCGCTCGGCGCCGGCCTGCTCGACCGCGAGCGCAAGCCCGGCTGCTCTATCATCGGCTCCACCGGCATGCATATGCGGCTTGCGCAGACGCCGGACGAGGTGCTGCTCAACGAGGCCAGGACCGGCTATACGATGACGATGCCGGCCCCCGGCGTCTTTGCGCAGATGCAGTCGAACATGGCGGCGACACTCAACATCGATTGGGTCCTGGGTCTCGCCTCCGGCATTCTCGCCTCGCAAGGCATCACCCGCAGCAATGGCGAGATGATCGCGCTGGTCGACGAATGGATATCGTCATCTGAACCGGCCTCGCTGCTCTATCAGCCCTATGTGTCGGAGGCCGGCGAGCGCGGGCCGTTCGTCGATGCCAATGCCAGGGCCGGTTTCGTCGGCATCTCGTCGCGGCACGGTTATGCCGATATGGTCCGCGCTGTTTTTGAGGGACTGGCATTCGCGTCGCGCGATTGCTATGCGGCCATGGGGCCGCTACCGAGCGAAATCCGGTTAACCGGCGGCGCCGCCCGAAGCCCAGCCCTGCGCAAGATCCTGGGTGCTGTCGTCGGCGCCGCCATCCGCACCAGCCAGCGCGAGGAAGCCGGTGCTGCCGGCGCCGCCATGATCGCTGCGGTCTGCGTCGGCCAATACGCGTCGATGGACGAGTGCGTCAGCGAATGGGTCACGCCGCTCCTTGGCGCGGCGGAGCCGAGCGACCCAAAACTTGCCGCGATCTATGAGCGGGCGGTTCCGTCCTACACACTGGCGCATGAGGCGCTGCGGCCGGTCTGGCGTTCGATGGCCGCATCCAGGACAAACTGAGAAGTCGAGCATGCGCAAGAAGATTGCAATCATTGGCGACCGCTTCATGCTTCCCGAGGTCTTTTGCGAGAAAATCGAGAAGGCCTGCGGCGGTAATCTCGACATTCGCACGCTTGAGGCGGCCTGGCCCGACGAGCCGATGGAATTCGGCAATGCGGCGCTCGGCCTCGACAAGGTGAAGGAGTATTTTGGCGATCCGGACGAGGTGGTCGATTTCATTGGCGACGCCGAGATCTTCGTCACCCAGCTTGCGCCGCTCTCCGAGACGATGATGCAGCGTCTGCCTACGCTGAAGCTGGTTGCGGTCTCGCGCGGCGGCCCGATCAACATCGACATGGTTGCCGCCAAGGCCCACGGCATCACCGTCGTCAATGTGCCCGGCCGCAATGCCAGTGCTGTGGCCGAGTTCACCATCGGTGCCATCCTTGCCGAGACGCGGCTGATCCGGGTCGGGCACGAAGCATTGCGCAAGGGGGAATGGCGCGGCGATCTCTACCGCGCCGACCGCACCGGCCGCGAGCTCAACGAAATGACCGTCGGCGTCATCGGCTACGGCAACATCGGCACCAAGGTTGTCCGCCTGCTGCGCGCGTTCGGCTGCCGCATCCTGGTCACCGATCCCTATGTGCAACTGAGCGCCGAAGACCGCAATGACGGCGTCGAACTGGTCGCGCTCGACGATCTCCTGTCCCGCTCCGATGTGATCACGCTTCATCCCCGGGTGACTGAGGAAACCCGCGGCTTGATCAACAAGGACACCATCGCTCGGATGAAGCCGGGGGTGATCTTCGTCAACACCGCGCGCGGGCCGCTGGTCGACTACGACGCGCTTTACGATGCGCTGGTCTCAGGCCATATCGGCAGCGCCATGCTGGAGACGTTTGCGGTCGAGCCGGTGCCTGCCGACTGGCCGCTGCTGCAGCTGCCGAATGTCACGCTGACGCCGCATATCGCCGGCGCGTCGGTGCGCACGGTGACCTATGCGGCCGAGCAGGCGGCCGAAGAGGTGCGCCGCTTTATCGCCGGGCTCCCACCGGTCAATCGATGCTGAAGGTCGCGGCAGCCATGAAACACAGTCCAGGCATTGAGGATCCGGCGAGATGAGCGGCGCCACTGAAATCGTCGATCTCTTCGTCATCGGCGGCGGCGTCAACGGCGCTGGCATCGCGCGCGACGCAGCTGGCCGCGGGCTTTCCGTCATTCTGTGCGAAAAAGACGATCTGGCCGAAGGCACCAGTTCGCGATCGGGAAAGCTCGTCCATGGCGGCCTGCGCTATCTCGAATATTACGAGTTCCGGCTGGTGCGCGAGGCACTGATCGAGCGCGAAGTGCTGCTTGAATCGGCTCCGCACATCATCTGGCCGATGCGCTTCGTGCTGCCGCACAGCCCGGACGACCGGCCTGCCTGGCTGGTCCGGCTCGGCCTGTTCCTCTACGACCATCTCGGCGGCCGCAAGCGGCTGCCGGCCACCCGCACGCTTAACCTGCGCACCGCGCCCGAAGGCGCCCCGATCAAGGATGCGTTCAAGCGCGGTTTCGAATATTCCGATTGCTGGGTCGACGACGCTCGTCTTGTCGTCATCAATGCGCTCGACGCCGCGGAACGGGGAGCAAGGATCTTCACCCGGACTGCCTGCACTGCCGCCCACCGTGAAAACGACCTGTGGTCGGTCGAGATGCGCGACAGCCGAACCGGCGTCAGGACCACGGTTCGGGCACGGGCACTGATCAACGCTGCCGGTCCCTGGGTCAACGACATCATCAACCGCGTGGCCGGCCAGAACTCCAAGCGGAACGTGCGCCTGGTCAAGGGCAGTCACATCGTCGTGCCGAAATTCTGGGAAGGGCGGCAGGCCTATCTCGTCCAGAACAGCGATAAGCGCGTGATCTTCATCAATCCCTACCAGAACGATCTGGCCCTGATCGGCACCACCGACATTCCCTATGACGGGCGGCCGGAAGATGTGAAGGCTGATACCAGCGAGGTCGACTATCTGATCAGGGTGGTCAACCGCTACTTTAAGCGTGAGCTTGCGCGGAGCGATGTCATCTACTCGTTCTCGGGCGTCAGGCCGCTCTATGACGACAACGCCGACAATCCGAGCGCGGTGACGCGCGACTATATTTTCGAGCTCGACGCGTCGGCCGGGCAGGCGCCGCTGCTCTCCGTCTTCGGCGGCAAGATCACCACCTTCCGCAAACTGGCCGAGCACGCGCTGGACCGGATCGCCCCGTTCTTTCCGAAAATGGGCAAGCCATGGACGTCGAAAGGCTATCTGCCGGGCGGCGATATCGCCAATGCTGACTTTGAGCAGTTTCTCGGCGATCTCGGCCGCGAATATCCCTGGATGCCGGCATCGCTGGTCAAGCACTATGGCCGGCTCTACGGCACCAGGACACGCGTTCTGATTGGTGCGGCTAGGTCGCTCACCGATCTTGGGCGGTGCTTCGGCAAGGATTTTTTCGAACGCGAGGCCAATTATTTGTTCGAGCATGAATGGGCGCTGACCGCTGCCGATATTCTCGAACGGCGCACCAAGCACGGC
Source organism: Mesorhizobium sp. WSM4849 (assembly GCF_055811385.1). Taxonomy (NCBI): domain Bacteria; kingdom Pseudomonadati; phylum Pseudomonadota; class Alphaproteobacteria; order Hyphomicrobiales; family Phyllobacteriaceae; genus Mesorhizobium; species Mesorhizobium sp. WSM4849. The sequence continues at coordinate 133,416 of NZ_JBVVPW010000002.1, read as the reverse complement.
CTGCATCTGTCCGCCGCAGAAAGAGCCGCCTTCGAGAACTGGTGCGCGAGCCGACTGGTGAAAGCAAGCTGATGGCGTTTACGCTTTCCCTCAACACCAATCCGCTGGTCAACCGTTTCGCCGAACCGGACGATCTGATCGACGCGATCGCCTATGACATCGGCATCAGGGACGTGCAGCTCACGCACGAATTCGTCAATCCCGGCTGGCCGGCGGCGACGATCTCGAAATTCGTCCGCCTGTTCCGCACCGCGCTCGACCGCACCGCTGTGCGCGTAACATCGGGGATGACCGGTCCCTATGGGCGGCTCAACCATTTCGGCCATCCGGACGCCGACGTGCGCCGCTACTACGTTGATTGGTTCAAGACCTTTGCCGACATTTCGGCCGAACTCGGCGCCAGCGGCATGGGCACGCAATTCGCGATCTTCACGCATAGGGATTTCGACGATCCGGACCGTCGCGCGCGGCTTTTCGATATCGCACTGGAATGCTGGCGCGAGGTTGCCGAGCACGCCAAGGCGGCCGGATTGACCTATCTGTTTTGGGAGCCGATGTCGGTCGGCCGCGAATTCGGCCATACGATCGAGAGTTGCTGGGCACTGCACAACCAGATCGAAGCAGCCGGCATGGCCATCCCGATGGAGATGATGGTCGATATTGACCATGGCGACGTGACCTCGAGCAACCCGGCCGACATCGATCCCTATGCCTGGGCCGAAGCCTTTCCCAGGGTATCGCCGATCATCCACATCAAACAGTCGTCGATGAACAAGGGCGGCCATTGGCCGTTCATCGCCGCCTACAACAAGGACGGCCGCATCACGCCGGAAAAGCTTCTGGAGACGGTTCGCCGCGGCGGCGGCGTCGACAACGAGATCTGCCTCGAACTGTCGTTTCGCGAACGCGAGCCGGTCGACCACCAGGTCGTCGCCATGATCCGCGAGTCGGTCGACTACTGGGCGCCGTTTATCGAGACCGGCAGGGCGGCGATTTTGCCGCGAACCGAGTAGAACCGGCGGGGCAATTGGACGAATCCCCCTCACCCGGATTGCCAACCGAATTGCGAAGGGCAATTCGGGGCAATCCGACCTCTCCCCGAGGGGAGAGGAGATCGCCAGCGTTGCCGCCAGCCTCTTCTCCCCAGCGGGGAAAAGGTGGCCGCCCACGGGTCTTGCCTCCGGCAAGCCCGAGGACAGGCTCCGCGGCCGGATGAGGGGGAGCCTTACTCAGCCGAATTTCGGGTCGAGACTGCCCGACTTGTAACGCTTGGCCATTTCCGAGACCGGCAGCGGCTTGATCTTGGGGGCGTTGCCGGCGGTGCCGAACTGCTCGAAGCGCTCCTTGCAGAGCTTCCTCATCGCGGCCATTGCCGGCGTCAGATACTTGCGCGGGTCGAACTCGCTGGGGTTTTCGGTCAGCACCTTGCGGATCGCGCCGGTCAGCGCCATGCGGTTATCGGTGTCGATGTTGATCTTGCGCACGCCGTGCTTGATGCCGCGCTGGATCTCCTCGACCGGCACGCCCCATGTCGGCTTCATCTGGCCGCCATATTTGTTGATGATCTCCTGCAGCTCTTCCGGCACCGAGGACGAGCCGTGCATGACGAGGTGCATGTTCGGCAGGCGGCGATGGATCTCCTCGATCACGTTCATGGCGAGAACCGCGCCGTCCGGCTTGCGCGAAAACTTGTAGGCACCGTGGCTGGTGCCCATGGCGACAGCCAGCGCATCGACATGCGTGTCCTTGACGAACTGCACCGCCTGCTCCGGATCGGTCAGCAACTGGTCGTGGCTGACGGCGCCTTCGACGCCGTGGCCGTCTTCCTGTTCGCCGCCGCCCATCTCCAGAGAGCCGAGAACGCCGATCTCTCCTTCCACCGACACGCCGCCCCAATGCGCCATATCGACGACGCGCCGCGTGATGCCGGAATTATAATCGTAATCGGCCGGCGTCTTGCCGTCTTCCTTCAGCGATCCGTCCATCATCACCGAGGTGAAGCCATACTGGATCGCGGTCACGCATGTGGCTTCGTTGTTGCCGTGGTCGAGATGCATGCAGACCGGGATATCGGGATGGATTTCGACCAGCGCGTCGATCAGCTTGGCCAGCACGACGTCGTTGGCATAGGCGCGAGCGCCGCGGCTCGCCTGCAGGATAACTGGCGATTTGGTCTCCTCGGCGGCCTCCATGATGGCGAGGCCCTGTTCCATATTGTTCATGTTGAACGCAGGCACGCCATAGCCGTGTTCGGCGGCATGGTCGAGCAATTGTCTCAATGTGATGCGAGCCACCCAATAGTCTCCCGTATTTGGTTTCAAGCCTATGGTTGTGAGCTGTCCGGTCGTCGTTCAGCCCACTGATGCTTCTGGCCGGATTTCCGGAGAACCGCAACCGTTGGCCAAGGCGCCGGGAGCAATTCTTGTTACAAGACAGCAATCAAAAGCAAATAATATCCCAAAGAAATGTAACATCATCACAAAAATTTAGATGCCTATGCGATTTCCTCTGTTATAATAGCTTTCGCTCGCCGTATCCGCCACCGCGGATTCGCAGCGGACCGGAATTCAGGAAACAGGCTGGGCAATGAAGAGCGACGGCCGGCGGCAAGGCATCATGGATTTTCTGATGGACACTGGCACGGCCAGTGTCGATGAGCTTGCCACGCGCTTCGGCGTGTCGAAGATGACCGTGCATCGTGATCTCGACGAGCTTGAGGAAAGCGGCTTCCTGCGCAAGGTGCGCGGCGGTGCTTCGATCCAGCCGAGCGGCCTTTTTGAGAGCGATTTCCGCTACCGTCAGAAGCAGGCCGGTGAGGAGAAGCAGCGTTTGGCCGCTGCTGCCGTGGCGATGATCGAACCGGGCCAGACGGTGATCATCGACGACGGCTCGACGGCCGGCGGCATTGCGCGCCACCTTGCGGATCTCCGCCCGCTGACGGTGATCTCCAACAATCTAGCCGTCATCCAGGATCTGGCAGGCGTTGGCGGGATCACCTTGATCGCGCTCGGCGGCCAGTACAGCAAGAAATTCCACGGTTTCTTCGGCCTGCTTGCCGAGGACACGCTGCGATCGTTGCGCGCCGATGTCGCCTTCCTGTCGTCGTCGGCCATCCACGGCGCTTCCGCCTTTCACCAGGACCAGGAAGTGGTCCATACCAAGCGGCTGATGATGGCTGCGGCCGCCCGCAAATATCTGCTGGTCGATCACGGCAAATTCGGCCGCACGGCCCTGCATTTCCTGACCGATCTCAAGGCGTTCGAGGCCGTCTTCACCGGTCGCGAACTGGAAACCCAGATGCGCGAGGCGCTGGATGGCGCCGGTGTTTCGCTAACGCTGGTCGAGAAGGACTAGACCATGATCCCGAAAAGTGGGAACCGGTTTTCGGAAAAGATCATGGTCAAAGAAGGAGATAGAGTTCCATCCCGCTTCGCGGGATGGAACAGGCTCTAGAAGGAGGACGCATGGTCTACTGGGTCGGCACAAGCTGGAAAATGAACAAGACGCTTGCCGAGGCGACTGAATTCGCCAAGGCGCTGGCGGGATTCGTTCCCGGTTTCGACGACCGTATCCAGCCCTTCGTCATCCCACCCTTCACGGCGGTTCGCGAGGTCAAGAAGGCGTTGGCGATGACGCGGGTCAAGGTCGGTGCCCAGAACATGCATTGGGCCGACGCCGGAGCCTGGACCGGGGAGATCTCGCCGGTGATGCTGACGGATTGCGGGCTCGACCTCGTCGAGCTCGGCCATAGCGAACGGCGCGAGCATTTCGGCGAGACCGACAACGCGGTCGGCCTTAAAACCGCAGCGGCGGTGAAGCACGGGCTTGTGCCGCTCATCTGCGTCGGCGAGACATTGGCGCAACGCAACAGCGGCCAGGCCGATGCGGTGCTGGCCTTGCAGGTGCATGGCGCGCTGCAATATCTCGAAGGCCAGGCAAAGGCGGCGACGATCGTGTTTGCTTATGAGCCGGTCTGGGCGATCGGCGACAAGGGCATTCCGGCAAGTGCCGACTATGCCGACAGGCAGCAGGCGCTGATCAAGAAGATCGCCGGCGATCTTCTGCCGTCCGCACCACCAGTGCTTTATGGCGGCAGCGTCAATCCGCAAAATGCCGCCGAGCTGATCGGCCAGCCTCATATCGACGGGCTGTTCATTGGCCGCTCCGCCTGGCAGGCGGATGGTTACATCGACATCCTTCAACGCGCCTCGGCGGCGATCTGAATCTATCGAATAGGAAAGGACAGAAAAAATGAAAATAGCCATTGGAGCCGACAGTGCCGGCAAACCGCTGCTCGACGTCATTGCCGCGCATCTCGCCACCAAACCCGGCCTCGCCGTCAGCGACCTCAGCCAGGTGGGCTACTATGCCGACCTGTCGCAGAAGCTCGCCCAGACCATCCTCGACGGCGAGAACGATCGCGGAATCCTGTTTTGCGGCACCGGCATCGGCGTTTCCATCTCGGCCAACAAGGTGCCCGGCATTCGCGCCGCACTCACCCACGACACCTATTCGGCGGAGCGCGCGGCCAAATCCAACAATGCCCAGATCATCACCATGGGCGCCCGCGTCATCGGCCCGGAACTGGCCAAGTCGATCGTCGATGCCTGGCTCGCATCGGAGTTCGACGAAAAGGGGCCATCGGCCGGCAATGTCCAGGCGATCGACAGACTCGACGCGGCGAAGCTGGGCTAACCCAAGCTCTTCCGCATCGCGCCAATGACGGTGACCGCCGACGCGGCGCCAGGATCCACGTGTCCGAGCGACCGCTCGCCGAGCCGCGATGAGCGACCCTTCGCGGCAATCATGTCCTTGGTCGCCTCGGCGCCCCGTTCGGCTGCTTCAAGGGCGGCTGCGAGGCTTTCGGACACGGTTTTGCCTGAGGCATGCGCGGCGGTGGCGGCTTGTGCAGCCGGCAGCCAGGCGTCGATCATCGTCTTTTCGCCAATCTCGGCCTTGCCGCGATCCTGGATGCCTTGCGCCATCGCCTGGAACAGGGCGACGATGTCGGCGCCCGCCAAAGTCGCCTTGCCCTTGACGGCGGCCGCGCCTCGCATGAAGGCCGTTGCGTAAAGCGGGCCTGACGAGGCGCCGACGGCGTTGAGGAACGACTTCGCCGCAGTGTTGAGGAGAGCTGTCGGCTCGGTCGCCGAAAGGTCGAGCGGCGCCAGCGCATCGCGCGCAGCATTGAAACCGAGCGCCATGGCGATGCCATGATCGGCGTCGCCGATGACGCCGTCGAGCTGGCAGAGCCTGTCCTTGTCGGCTTCGATCGCCACCGCGATCGCATCGAACATTCTTTTCAGATCGGCTGCATCGATGGATGTCATGGATGCACCTTTCAGCCGGCGCGGAACATGGCGCAGTCGCAGGGATGGTCGAGCATGGTCTGCAATTCGGCGTCGAGATGCATCAGCGTCACCGAGGCGCCGGCCATTTCGAGCGAGGTGCAATAATTGCCGACCCAGGTCGCGTGAACTGACATGCCGATGTCATCGAGCCTCTGCTTGACGCGCCGGTTCATGATGTAGAGCTCCATCAGCGGCGTCGAGCCGAGCGAATTGACGAGTACGGCGACTTTGTCGCCACGTGCCGGCGCCATTTCGTCGAGGATCTTGTCCAGCATCTCATCGGTGATCTCGTCGGCGGTTTTCAGTTTTCCGCGCGAAATGCCCGGCTCACCATGAATGCCCATGCCGATCTCCATCTCGTCCGGTCCGATCTCGAAATTCGGCCGGCGGGTCTGCGGCAGCGAACAGGGCGACAGCGCCACGCCCATGGTGAAGGTGTGATCGTTGGCTTTCCGGGCGATACGCTCGCATTCGTCGAATGACAGCATCCGCTCGCAGGCTGCACCAGCGGCCTTGAAGATGAAGAAATTGCCGGCGACACCACGCCTTCTGTTCCTCTGGTCTCGCGGCGCCGAGGCGACGTCGTCAGTGGTCAACACGGTGCGCACCTCGATGTCATCCATCGCCGCCATCTCTGCGGCCATGTCGAAATTCATCACGTCGCCGGCGTAGTTGCCGTACATGAACAGCACGCCGGCGCCGCCGCTGGCCGCCTTGGCGCATTCGAGGATCGGATCCGGCGGCGGCGACGCGAAGACGTTGCCGATCGCCGCCGCGTCGGCCAGCCCCTTGCCGACGAAACCGAGGAAGGTCGGCTCGTGGCCGGAGCCGCCGCCGATGACAAGGCCAACCTTGCCCTGGCGAGGTCCATCGCGGGCAACAATCGAGCGTGGGCTGCCCTCCATGCTTTTGAGATGGCGGGGATGCGCGGCCAGAATGCCCTCCAGCATCTCGTCGACAGTGCGGTTGCCGTCGTTGATGATCTTCTTGGTCTGCACCGGCAGCCTCCCGATTTCGGTATTTTCGCAGATAGTACAGCGTGTTACCGGAATTTCCACCCAGGGACGGACATTTCACGCGGCAATATGTTCCCGCGCGGCCAGGATCTGCATGCAGGCGTGGGCTGCCTCTTTTGCCCCTGAAGTGCTCGAAGAAGAAGCGGTGGGAAGAGCTGATAACTTGCCCCGTCAAATGGCGATCACCGGCAAGGCAGGCAGCAGCTTGTCCAAGGTGATGGGAAATTCACGCACCCGCACGCCGGTTGCGTTGTAAATGGCGTTGGCGACTGCAGCCCCTGCACCGCAGACGCCGAGTTCGCCGAGACCCTTCGCGCCAAGTGGATTGGCCTTGTCGTCATGCTCCTCGAGGAAGACGACCTCCATCTCGGGGACGTCGCCGTTGATCGGGACGTGATACTCGGCAAGGTCGTGATTGACGAAGTGGCCATAGCGCGGATCGAGCACCGTCTGTTCCATCAGCGCCGCACCGATCCCCCAGGTCATGCCGCCGATGATTTGCGAGCGCGCAGTCTTGGCGTTGAGGATACGGCCCGCGCCCATCACCGCCAGCATCCGGCGCATGCGGATCTCACCGGTGTCGCAATCGACTGCGATCTCGGCGAAATGCGCGCCATAGGAATGCTGCGAGTAAGCCTTGTATGACTGGGTGGTAGCGCCTGCGGCTATCGAGCCTTCGGCCTCGAACCCGTCGGGAGCGACCCGCCGGATGAGATCGGCCAGACTTGCCGACCTCTGGCCGACCCTCACCTCGCTGTTAGCAAAGCTTGCCTCGGTGGCGTTCGCACCACGCAACGGTGAGGCCTCGCTCGACTGCGCCGCCTTCAGGATCCGTTCCTTGAGGGCGTTGCAGGCGTTGTGCAGCGCCGACCCCGCGCTCGCGGCGCCCCAGGACCCGCCGGAGCCGGCGGTCCGCGGGAAGCGGCTGTCGCCAAGCTCCACTTTGATGGACGAGATCGGCAGGCCGAGGCTGTCCGCAGCGATCTGGGTCAGGATCGTATAAGTGCCGGTCCCGATATCGGTCATGTCGAGCCGCGCCGTCACCCTGCCGTCCCGGTCGATCGCAACCCGCGCCGTCGCCGCGCCGATGTAGTTCGGACGGATCGCCGCCGCCATGCCGTAGCCGATGAGCTTGCGGCCCTCTCGGGTGCTGCCCGGCGTCGGGTTTCTCCGCTGCCAACCGAAACGGCGGGCGCCTTCCTCCATGCAGGCGACGAGGTTGCGGGTGGAGAACGGCACGCCGCGCTCGGGATCCTGTGCCGGTTCGTTACGGATCCTGAGTTCGATCGGGTCCAGGCCGAGCCGCTCGGCGAGCTCATCCATGGCGCATTCGAAAGCCAGCATGCCGGGCGCTTCGCCGGGCGAGCGCATCCATTCGCCACGGTTGATATCCAGCGGAACCAGGCGATGGCGGGTGACACGGTTCGGCGCCGCATAAAGCGAGCGGGCAAAAACTGCCGTTTGCTCGCAGTACTCCTCGAAGCTGGACGTTGCCGACCAGACGTCGTGCGCGATCCCGGTGAGCCGTCCGTCGGTGTCCGTACCGAGACGTACCTGTTGGATCATCTCTGCGCGGTGACCGGCATTGGCAAACATCTGTTGTCGCGTCAGCGCGATCTTGACGGGACGCTGCAGGACCTGCGCTGCAAGCGCGGCCAGGATTGTATCGGAATGGGCAATCAGCTTGGAGCCGAAGCCTCCGCCGATGAAGGGGCTGATGATGCGCACACGCTCGGGCGGAATGCGAAGCGTGCTGGCGACCCCCGCCCGGAAATTCGCCAAGGTCTGCGCCGATGTATGGATCGTCAGCTCGTTGCCTGACCAGGCGGCGAGCGTCGCATGGGGTTCCATCGGATTGTGATGTTCGAAGGGCGTCCGGTAAGTAACATCGACCTTGACCGGAGCCGCGGCAAAGGCGCTCTCGAAGTCGCCGACCACGCTGTCGGTCTCGAAGCCGGCATTGGTCCGTTTTGGTGCGTAGGCGTCGGCCATATGTCCCGGAAAATCGTAGAGGCCCGGCTCCTCGTCGTAACGCACTTTGATGAGGCCGGCGGCAGCGCGTGCCGCCTCGAACGTCTCCGCAACGACCAGCGCGACGGGTTCGTCATAATACCGCACCCGCTCGCTGTTGAGCGCGGGCCGGGCGCGGGTGAAGACCTCCGGCACGGTCGGCGTGACCGCCGGGCCGAAATCCGGCTGGGCCGGCGCATTCCGGTGCGTCATGACGAGCAGGACTGCCGGCGCCCGTTCGGCTTCGGCCGTGTCGATCTCGGCAATGCGCCCCTTGGCGACGGCGGCGCCGAGAATATAGCCATAGGCTGTACCATCCAGTGCATTCTCGTAGGCGTAGGTGGCACCGCCTGTCACCTTGAGCGGACCGTCGATGCGGTCGAATGGGCGCCCGATCACGCCGCTGCGTGTTTCGGAAGGACGGTTCTCGCTGGTCTTCGTCTCTGTCATCGTTTCACCTCACGCACTTTCGACGGCAGCAGCGAGCGTGTGCCGCATCGTCCGTTTCGCCAGCGGGATCTTGAAATCATTGCCGCCATGCCCGACGGCTCCGGCGAGCGCGGCTTCGGCCGCATCGGTAAAGGCGCCGTCGGACGCCGCGGCTCCTGCGAGCATCCGCTCCGCCTCCGTTGCGCGCCATGGCTTCGCTGCCACGCCGCCCATGGCGATCCGAGCGCTTCGGATACGATCGCCGCTTTTCTCGACGATTGCCGCCACCGACAGCAGCGCGAAGGCGTAGGAAGCACGGTCGCGCACCTTGCGGTAAACCTGCCGGCCGGGCGGCGGCGGCGGCAGGGTGACCGCGGCGATCATCTCGCCGTGGCCGAGCGCGGTCTCCACATGCGGCGTCGCCTCGGGCAATCGATGGAGATCGCCGATCGGGATCGTGCGGGTCTCGCCGCCGGGCGATATGGTCTCAATCCTGGCGTCGAGCCCGGCCATGGCGACGGCCATGTCGGAGGGATGGACCGCGATGCAGGCTTCGCTCGCGCCGAGTACGGCGTGCATGCGATTGAAGCCCTGCAGCGCCGCGCAGCCCGAACCTTGCTCGCGCTTGTTGCAAGGCATGTTGCGGTCGTAGAAATAGGGGCAGCGCGTGCGCTGCAGGAGATTGCCGCTGGTCGAGGCCTTGTTGCGTATCTGGCCGGATGCTCCCGCCAGCAGCGCTTGAGTGAGCATCGGATAGCGCGATCTCACCCGCGGATCGGCGGCAAGATCACTGTTGCGGACCTGGGCGCCGACCCGAAGCCCGCCTGCCGCCGTTTCCTCGATTCGATCGAGCGGCAGCCGGCTGATGTCGACGAGATGCGCTGGGCGCTCGATCTCGAGCTTCATCAGGTCGAGCAGATTGGTGCCGCCGCTGATGAACTTGGCGTCCGGCCGGGCCGCGACCGCGGCAGCTGCCTGCTCAGCACTTGCCGCACGTTCATAAGTGAAGGACTGCATTGCTCACGCCCCCTCTGCCGCGTCGCGGATTGCAGCGACAATGTTCGGATAAGCGGCACAACGGCAGATGTTGCCGCTCATCCGCTCGCGGATCTCGGCATCGGTGAGGGCGACGGAAGTCGCCGCCACGTCGGCGCTCGCATGGCTCGCCCAGCCGGCCCTGGCCTCGCCCAGCATACCGACGGCGGAGCAGATCTGGCCCGGCGTGCAGTAGCCGCACTGGAAACCATCGCGGGTGACGAAGGCGGCCTGCACCGGATGCAGCCGGTCGCCCTCGGCAAGGCCCTCGACCGTGGTGATCTCGTCGCCTTCATGCATTGCGGCAAGCGTCAGGCAGGAATTGATCCGGCGCCCATCAACCAGCACCGTGCATGCGCCGCACTGGCCGTGGTCGCAGCCTTTCTTCGAGCCGGTGAGGCCGAGATGGTTGCGCAGCGCGTCGAGCAGCGTCGTCCGCGGGTCGAGCTCGACGGCAAAATCCTTCGCGTTGATCCGCAGGGATATCGGCATCGTCGGCGCTGGCGTCTGCGAGGCGGCCGCGGTGACGGCGCCGGCCGGCTCCGGGTATACTGGTATACCGGTAGCCAGGAGCACGCTGGTCGCCACCCCGCCCTCCAGCACCGTTCGACGAGTCGGCCCGTTTCTGATGTCTGTTTCGGCCATGCATGATTCTCCCAGTCGCAATGACAAGAACGGAAGACGGCGACTTAACCCGATGGCGTACCGTCGGGTTCTGTCACTCATCGACCCTGGAGGTGGGAACGCGCGCGGCGGCTTTCTTTCAGGAAACCGGCGGCAATATCAGGATTCCGGAGAAGAATTCACCCGATAGGCCCGAGGCGTCATGCCCCTGAGACGCCGGAACGTCGTGGTGAAGTGGCTCTGGCTTGAAAAACCGAGCCGAAAGGCAATGCTACCGATCGACAAACCCGTTTCGCGCAGCAGCGTCTCCGCTCGCCGCACGCGTTCCTCGATCACATAGGCATAGGGTGCAAGCCCGGTCGTTGCCTTAAATCGGCGTGCAAAACTGTCGACGGCCATGTCCGCGACAGCTGCCAGCTCGCTTAGCGAAACGTCGGAATTCATATGGGCATCGATGTAAGCCCGAACCCGACCAAGCGCCCGACGGCTGAGACGGCCGTGACGTACAGACGGCTGTTGCTCCCGGTTCAGGTTGGCCACACGGAGGCTGACCAGGGCGACCAGATGCTCGACATAGGCAGTGTCCGGCTTGTGGCCGAGTGCCATCTCGTCGCGAAGCGAACTCAGCAGTGTGGCGACGACCACGTCTTTCTTGTTCACCAGGATCGGCAGGTCTCTCAGGCGCTCGCAGCCGGGAAGCCTGATATCAGGATCGATCCACAAGGCTGAGTAGGAGAGGTTTACATCGCGATAGAAGCCCTGCCGCTCCGCGCCTGCGGGGACGAAGGTGAGGGCCCCGGGACGATCCATTCCGTCGTAGAGGAACCTTGCCTCGTGCCGGATAGATGTATGGGACGTTCCGCCTTCGTCGGTCAGCACGATCAGATGATGAGGGGCTGTCCAGCGGAGCTCCGCCTCCCGGCACGCCCACCGCCGATTGTCGAAAACGATCGAGGAGCTGCCCCATGAGGCGGTTTGCAGGGGCTCCGACTTCTCCTTCTGGCTCCGAACCCGTCCGTTACCAAGCAACGGTCTGAATGACATCGCGGCATCCCGCTGGTTCACTCGCGGAGCCATCGCCAGCCCCGGCTTGAGCGTTGTGCGCCGCCCCGCCGCTACGCATACGGCGGTTTATGTGGGACAGGCATCGTGCGTTGGTAACCGCTCCGTGTTCAAGAAGTCGTGAGATCAGGCAAATCCAGCGCGCCTTCTGTCAGCCGCCGAGCCCATCGCGGATGGCGCAGAAATAGCGATCGGTTCCGACCTGGCCACCCTTGAGCGCAACTTCCAGCCCGTCGATTGCCTTGACGCGCGAGTGGGCGACGCAGAGCGGAGAGCCCGGCGAGGCGGGAAGCGGCATCCTGACCGTCAGCGCATCGACGCCCATCTGGCCGAGTGCATGGCTAGACGTGTCGCCGCCGGCGATGACAACGCGCTGCAATTTCTGCTCGATCGTCAGCTTGCGAAGAAGTTCGCCGAGGCCGCGGCCAAGCTTGTGGCGGGCACCTTCCTGCCGGTCGATTTCGGCGCCCCGGTCGGCTGCTGGTCCAAGCGCCGTGTAGAGGACGACGCTGCGCCCGGCTTCCAGGCTGGCGCGACCGCTTGCTGCCGCACGCGCGATCGCTTCATCAGAAAGCTCGGAAACGAGTTCGACAGGGTCGACTTCGATCCCGTCGAAACCGTCCGTCAAAGCATGGCGGATCTGTCGTTCCGTTGTCGGCGAGCAGCTGCCCGAGACCACCGCGATCCGGTCGGCCGCACCCGGCGGCGAAAAGCCGGGCTTGACACGGACGGTCCCGTTAGAGGCCCATTCGGCCAGCAGCGCATATTCGATGCCCGAAGAGCCGACGACGAAAGTGCCGCCCGGCCCGCGAACCCGCCATATCTCCTTGCCGGCAAGCGCCTGGGTTTCCAGGCTGGCGATATCCAAGAGCACGATGTTGGTGCCGTCGGCGAGCAAGCGATCGAACGCTGCCGAGCGGGACGCCGACTGCAGCGTCGCGAGATCGATCAGCCCTGAGGCGAGATCCGTCTGCCGCGACAGATGGATCAGCAAATCGGATTCATCCATCGGCGTGGTCGGGTGGCGGCTCATCACGGGATGGCGATCAATGCGGTAATATCTTTCGCGGTAAGCCGCAAACAGATGGCCGAAGGCGGTATAGCGCTTGAGCTGCGGCGCGCCGACCACCAGCGGCACGCTGTCCTGGCTGAACACCGAGCGGCAGATCTCGATGGCCCGGCCGATGCTGCCGATCGTTGGACTGGAATCGAAGGTCGAGCAGACCTTGTAGTGGCAGATCTCGGCGTTCAGCGTCCTTAGCCAGGCGAAGGCGCCGCGCAGATGCGTGTCCATCCATTGCGGCGTCTCGCTTCGGCTGGTGCCGGCCAGGCCGATGGCACGGCAATGGCTGAACTGCGAAAGCAGAGCCTCGTCCGGCTGACGCATGAACAGCGCGGTCGGCACGCCGCCGAGCTCGAGCGCCTCCATGACGTCGGTCGAGCCGGTGAGGTCGTCGCCATAGTAGCTCAGAAGCAGGTTTTGCATGGCGTCATGCCGCTTTGCCGTCGCCGAATTTCTCGATCGACCGCGCCAGTTCGGGGTGGCTCAGGGCGAAGTCCGCCAATGGTATGCCATCGACGGCCGCCTGCCAGGCTTGCTGCACGGCGCGCACGCCGGCACCCAGTCCGTCAGGGTGGCTGACGATGCCGCCGCCGCAGAGATAGAGGAGATCGACCGTTCGGCCGGTTCGCCGGTAGGTTTCGGGGGCTTGTCCACCCCACTGACCGGAGCCGGCGACCGGCAGCGCGCAATCATCAGGCGAAAAGATCGGCGTGGTCACCGCCTCGAAGGAACTGATGAAGGACCAGTCCGGCTCCCAGTATTTCGAGGCGATGCCGTTGATCTGGAACTGGTCGACGCCGAGCAGCCGCCAGAACTGCTGCCAGACCTTGAAATCCATCCCGAGGCCGGGGTGACGGGTGAGAATGTCCCAGCCGTTGCGGTGGGCATGCAGCACCAGGCTGGAGCGCTTTCTCAGGAAGGCCATGCCGCCGAAGCCGACGGAATTGATGTTGACCACGGCGCAATTGCCGCCGGCCTTCGCCACCAGATCGTGGTTGCGCATCATCTCGTCCGGATCGGCATGCGAGATGCCAAAGGCATACATCACCTTTTTGCCGGTCTTCTGCTCACGGTCGAGGACGAGCGGCATGATTGCTTTGACCCGTTCCGACAGCGGCGAATAGGCCGGGCTCATCAGCTTCTCGTCGTCCTTGATGAAATCGACGCCGGCGGCGATCAGCTCACCGACAATTGCGGCCGTTTCGTGCGGTCGAAGCCCCAGCGCCGGCTTGACGATCGTTCCGATGATCGGGCGGCCCTCGACGCCGGTCAGCCGGCGGCTGCCGGCGACGCCGAATTGCGGGCCCGGATGCGCTCCCCGGTATTCGTCCGGCAACTTCATGTCGACGACTCGGATGCCGGACAGGCCCTTGATCGAAAAGGCGCCGCCAATGGCGATGGTCATCAATGCCGAAAGATCGGTGCCGATGGCATCAAACGGAAACGCGATGTCGACATCCGCGCGCTTGAAGGGCCCGTCCCCGGCTTCGGGAAGCGACGGGCGATCGGCGTCCGGCAGATGCCTAATCGCAAGAACACGCGCCGCCACCCGCGCCTTGAGCTCTTCGGTCTCGCCGGCCAACGCGACGAAGGTTCCGGTCGACTGGTCGCTGGCGATCTTTGCCGCCAGCGCCTCGATGCTGCCTGAGGTTTCGATGCGGTAGGTGAGGGTGATCATAGTTCGAAAAAAATTCCCTGATCCTGGAAATCTGGTATAATGAGTACATAAGTATTGCAAGCGATATCCTGCTCGGCAGGCATTCTGGGATTCGTGATGGCAATGCTAAACAGAGACCGGTCAAGGGAGTGATTCGCGACGATGAACCGTTCGGAGCCGATCGTCCGGCGCAAACTTTCCGACGAAGTATTTTTGAGACTGAAGCGCTTGATCACCAGCGGCGAATTGCAGCCGGGCGATGACATGCCGTCGGAGCGCGAACTGATGGAGCGTTTCGAGGTCGGCAGGCCGGCGATCCGTGAGGCGATGCAGGCGTTGAGCAATATGGGTCTCGTCGCGATCTCGCATGGCGAGCGGGCGAAAGTGCTGCAGCTGACCGCCAAGTCGATCATCAAACAGGTCGACGGCGCGGCCAAGATCATCCTGTCGTCATCGAAGGACACGCTGGAGCACCTCAAGAACGCCCGCATCTTCTTCGAGCGCGGCATGGTCAGGGAGGCCGCCGAAAAGGCCACCGCCGAGGACGTGCAGCGGCTGCGGGCGACCGTTGCCGAACAGCGGAGCTTTCGCGGCGATTCCGAGGCCTTCATATCCGCCGATATGAAGTTTCATACCCAGATCGCGGCAATATCCGGCAACCCGATTTATGTCGCGGTCAGCGAAGCGATGCTTGGCTGGCTGAAGGAATATCACACCGAGATGCTGATCTGGACCGGCAAGGAAAAGTTCACGCTGACCGAGCATGAAGAGATCATCGGGCGCATCGAGCAGAAGGATGCGGACGGCGCCGAAAAGGCGATGATCAAGCACCTCGAGCGCTCACGCGCGCTCTATGTGATGAATTCCGGCAGCTGATTCACCCGATCCGGGTGATCGCGTAAGGCGTCATCACAAGGTGGCGTCGTTCGAACCCGGAAATATCAACCGTCACGTCGCTCGCCGTCAGGTTCGCTAGCCACATGACCGTCTTGCCCGCGGCAGAACGGGCGGCCAGCGTGAGCACCCGCGTCTCATCGCTCGTCCTCGCCGCCACTTGCCTGAAGCCGGCCAGTTCGCAAAGGCCTTTCACGGCATGGAAAATCGGCCGGGGTTCACCTTCGCCGACGGGGTCCCCGGATTCAGCCAGCACGCCGAACGGTCCGGTGAAGCTGGAAAGCGTGAGCATCTCCAGTCCGGCCGGCGCGACGCGCGCGGCATAGCCGATCGTCCATGCTGCCGCGAACAGGCCGGCATGGCGGGGATCCCGATCGGCCATGGCGATGCGCTGATTGTGCGGGTTGGCCTTGGTCGCTCCGCCATAGGGGTTCTGCCGCATGGCGATCGTCGACGGGCCGATCCGGTAGGGTTTTGGCTCGAAGATCGCCCGCACCGATGCGGTGATGAACGGCAGCGCCTCCAGCGATTGCATGACGCTGAGATCGTCGGCGGCGTGCACGATCGGGCAGGTGCAGTGGGTGACGAAATCGATCAAGTCGGCCGGAACCCGCTTGCGGTTGAGTTCGGTGAAATAGCTGAACATGCCACCGCCGAGGCGGATGTCAGGGAAGGCCCGCCGCGCCGCTGTATAGACATTTTCAAGCGGCGGACATTCAGGCCAGACGCTGCCCGGCGGCGTCGATTGCCGGTCGACCGAAGGTGAAACGGCGATGGCCGAGAGCTTCAGCCCGGCCTGTCGCACCGCGTCGGCGACGCCTGAAAGCTCGGCATCGAGGTCACCCTCACAGGAAACGACGCATTCGAGCGTCGTATTGGCCGGGCAGGCTGCGGCGAGCCGGGCATAGGACTGCAAGGCGTCGAGGCCGTGTCCGCGCGTCGGATCATAGTGGAACATCAGCTGTTGCGGGCCAAGCGCGGACAGTGCCGGCAGGTTCGCAAGCGCGGCATCGACGTCGCCCGGGTAGATGATCACGCCGACGTCCGGCAGTAGCGGTCCGGCTTCGCCGAGCACGACGCGGATAGGTTCGTCGGTTGCTGCGGCAGCCGGCACTTTCCCGTCGCCGGTCACACGCAGACTGATCGTCTGGCGCACAGTCTCGCCGGCAGGCAGCACATAGGGCCATGGCAGCGCAAGCGGCCGGACATAGGTCTTGTAGGAGGCATCCGACCAATTGCGCTGGTCCTCCATCTCGAACGCATCGCCTTCCATCCGGCATTCGGCGATGACGCCGGGCCGGACCTCATGGGTGATCGCCCGCAGATCCTTGAAAGGCTGCCAGGGGTCGATCAGGTCGGGAAGCTTTGTTTCCACCACGCTGCCGTCGGTGTGCTCGACTGTGACAGGGCTGCCGGCCAGGCCGGCGATCGGATGCAGGATGCAGAAGCCGCAGCGATTGGTCTCGAAAGCGCTTTCGGGGAGGGCGCTCACGTCGAAAACCAGCTGGCCGTCAGCGCAACCCTCGATCGTTGCGCGAAAGCCGAGCCGGATTCCCTCCGGTCCGACGCAACTTGCCGAATAGCTGACGGAGAAGCTCTCGGGGCCCTGGTCGATGACTAAATCCGTGAGCGCCGGCTCGTAGGTGCCCCAGTCGCGATCCCGGACGATGTAGGCTATGGCGCGCAGCACTTCGATGCCGCCATGGCGGATGGTGCGCAGATTGCCGTTGACGAAGTCGGCGGTGAGCGCGCCGGCGCGCAGCCCGACCGGCTCGGCCTCGACCGCATGCGTGCCATAGAGGAGGAAGGCGTCGGCGATCATCTCAGCAAAGCGTCGACCTGCACCGGTTCCCGGCTCGCAGCACCCGCATAGGCGGCCTCCACCAGCGCCAAAGTCCTAAGATTGTCCGCTCCCGAGGTTGCCGGCTCGGTCCCGTTCGCCAGGCAGTCGACCCAGTGCTTTTGAATGGCGACGACGCTTTCCTGGATGTTGTGCCATGGGCGCGATGCCCAGGGCAGCAGCGGCGGCGAGACGTCGCTGACCATCGTTCCGTTTCTGCCGGTGACGGTAAGCTGGTAATCTTGTGCAAGCCGGATCGTGCCATCGCTGCCGTCGATCTCGACCAGCGTCTGCGGGAACGGCTCAGTAGCGAGCTTGGTCGCATAGCTGCAATCGACCACAGACGTTGCGCCGCTCTTGTGGTCCATCAGCATGGTAGCGACGTCCTCGCCGGCAATGTTGGGATTAATGCGAGCAGTTCGTGTCGTGATCGTCGCCACGTCGCCCAGCAAAAAGCGGGCAATGTCGAGACTATGGATGCCGAGGTCTTCGATAATGAAACGCTTTCCCGTCGCCAGATAGGGCTGGCCGGAAAACACGTCATAGGCCGAGCGGAACGAGACCCGTCCGAAGAAGGGCGTGCCGATGTCGCCGCTGTCGAGCACGGCACGCACCGCCTGGATCGGCGACTGCCAGCGAAAATTCTCATGCACCATCAACGGCACGCCGGCGTCAGTGCATGCCTTCACCATGGCCTTGGCATCGGCAAGCGACGGCGCGAATGGTTTTTGGCAGATCGCCGGAACGCCGTGCCGTGCTGCCATCTCGACGAGCGAACGGTGGCTCGGCGCGGTGGTGGCGATATCGACGAAATCCAGGCTTTCGCCGGCAAAAAGTGCTGCCGCGTCGGTGTAGCGTCGCGCGATACCGAACTGGTCGCCGACAACCGTGAGCCGTTCCGGGTCACGGTCGCAGACGGCGACGATCGAGACATCGGCGATGTCGCGCCAGGCGTGCATCTGGTTGACGGCAAAGAAGCCGCAGCCGATCAGCGCTCCACGCAGTTCCGCCACCATCAGCCTGCCTTTGCCATCTGCATCAGCGTCACGCGGCTCTGCAGCCGGCGCTGCGCCTGGTCGACGACGACGGCGACGATGATGACGAGGCCCTTGATCACCATCTGCCAGAACGAGCTAACGCCCATCATCACCAGCCCGTCGGAGAGAATGCCGATGACGAAGGCGCCGACGATGGTGCCGCCGATCGTGCCGCGGCCACCCGACATCGAGGTGCCGCCGAGCACCGCCGCTGCGATGGCGTTGAGCTCGAAGCTTTCGCCGGTCGCCGGATGCGAGGCCATCAGCTCGGACGAGATGATCAGGCCGACGATCGCCGCGCAAAAGCCGGAGAACATGTAGACGAACATCTTCACCATGTTGACCCGGACGCCCGAAATCCGCGCCGCCCGTTCGTTGCCGCCGACGGCGAAGATGTGGCGGCCGAGCGGGGTGTATTTGGCCAGATAAGCCGCCCCAAGTGCTACGACGACAAGAATCCATATCGAGACCGGCAGGCCGAGCAGCCGGCCGGCGCCGAGAAAGCCGAATCCTGTCGTGCCCAGATCGGGCCTGCCGACGAGGTTCGGGAAGGTGCGGCCATCGGACGAGAGGAGCGCCAGGCCGCGCGCGACGTAGAGCACGCCGAGCGTGGCGATGAACGGCGCGACATTCAGCCTGGTGATCAGCAATCCATTGACGGCGCCGATCAGTATGCCGACCGCAAGTGTGATCAGTGCGATCTCGAAGACGTTGAAATAGATCGTGTAGCCGATCTGCAGGTCGATGCCGTTGAGCACGAGATAGCCGGCGACCATACCGCACAGGCCGACGATCGAACCAACCGACAGGTCGATGCCTCCGGTGATGATGACGAAGGTCATGCCCATGGCCAGGAAGGCGTTCAGCGCCACGTGCTTCGACATCAGGATCAGATTGGCGGCCGACAGGAAATTCGGCGCTGCGATCGAGAAGAAGATCAGGACGGCGATCAGCGCGATGAACGTCCTCGCCTTCATCAGCGTCAGCAGCACGGAGCCGTTCGAGGCGGAGGCAACAGAAGCCTTGGCCGGGATATCAGTCATGGGCGTGGCTCTCCGTGTGCGGGACCGGCCCGTGACCAAGCGCCGATGCGGCGACGAGTGCCGCCTCCGTCGCCTCGGCGCGATCGAACATGCCGGTCAGTTTTCCATTGCTCATCACCGCGATCCGGTCTGACAGCGCCATCACCTCGTCGAGATCCGAGGTGGCGAAAAGTATGCCCAGTCCGTCGCGGGACAGTTTGCGCATGGTGCGGAAGACGTCGGCCTTGGCGCCGACATCGATGCCGCGGCTTGGTTCGTCCATCAGCAGCACCTTCGGTCCGGTGAGCAGCGCCTTGCCGATCACCACCTTCTGCTGGTTGCCGCCCGACAGCGACGAGACCTCCTGCGCCGGGTCTGCGACCTTGATCGCCAGTTCCCGCACCATCTGCGCCACGGCCTGGTTTTCCCCGGCGCTGCGGATATGGAACAGGCGGACAAACCGCGACAGGCTGGCCAGCGTCAGATTGCTGGCGACCGAGAGGATCGACACCAGACCTTCGCGCTGGCGATCCTCGGGGATCAGCGCCAGCCCGCGCCGGATGCGCCGTGTCGTGTCGCGCTCCTTCACCTTCTTGCCGGCAATGAAGATCGTTCCGGTTGCATGGCCGTGGCGACCCATGATGCAGTCGAACAACTCGCTGCGACCGGCGCCCATCAGCCCGTAAATGCCAAGGATTTCGCCGGCACGCAGCGACAGCGAGACATGATCGACCGCAAGCCCGCCCGTCACGCGCGGCAGGCAGACGTCCTCGGCGCGGAATATCTCTTCGCCCGGAACGTGGCCGTCGGCCTTGGCGAAGTCCTTGGCGTCCGAGCCGATCATCTGCCGCACGATCCATTGCGTGTCGACGTTTTTCATCTTCTCCTGGCCGGTGATGCGGCCGTCGCGCAGTACGGTGATGTAGTCGCCGATGCGGATCAGCTCCTCGAGCCGGTGCGAGATGTAGACGATCGCCACGCCGCGCGCCTTGAGGTCGGCGATCACCTTGAACAGGATCTCGACTTCCGCCGCACTCAGCGCCGAGGTCGGTTCGTCCATGATTAGGATCCGCGCATCGAGCGAAACCGCCTTGGCGATCTCGACCAGCTGCTGCTGGCCGATGCGCAGATCCTCGACCAGCATATCGGGCCGGATGCCGGCTTCCAGGCGCTCGAGAAATTCCGCCGCGCGGCGCTCCTGTTCGCGGCTGTCGATCTTGCGGAACCGGTTGGTGATCTCGCGCGTCGCGAAAATATTCTCGGCGACCGTGAGATTGCCGAACAGGTTCAGCTCCTGGAACACCATGCCGATGCCGCGGCTCACCGCGTCCCCCGACGATGAGAAGGAAACCTCCTCGCCCTCCAGGAGAATGCGGCCGAGCGTCGGCTGTTCGACGCCGGCGATGATCTTCATCAGCGTCGATTTGCCGGCGCCGTTCTCGCCGACCAGCACGTTGACCGCGCCCTTGCGCACCTCGAAATTCGCGCGCTTGACCGCGACGGTGCCCGAGTAAACCTTCGAGACGTCTTCCAGTTTCAGGATGACATCGTGATCGATGGCGGCATTCATGGCTTCGGCCCGATCTCTGCCTCCGCCGGCGTCACCAGCGGCAGGTCCTGGCCGCTGCCCATGGCATAGGCGCCGACAACCCTAACGCTCCGGCCCTCCAGCGCTTCGCGCGGCAGCTTGGAAAGCACTGTCCTGTCGGCATAGATGTTGAACGCCTTGCCGAACTGGGCGAAGTCGATCTGGTTGGTGAAATCGTTGAACTGGATGAAGTCGAGACTGTCGCGCAGCGCGGTGCCACGCATCGCCGGTCCGATCTGCACCCGCGCATCCGCCTTGCCGTCGCCGTCGGCATCGACGTCCATGGTCGCCGCGCGTGACTGTGTATTCGCCGTGACCACCTTGCCTTCGAGGTGAACCGCAAAGGTCCATGGCGAGTTCGCCTGCTTCTTCGGATTGCCATACTTGGCGCCGGCAGCCGCTGGATCGGCTTTCGCCAGGGCATGAACCTCGGGAAACGGTCCGGCCTTCTGCTGGAGATAGGGCATCACCTTGGCAGCCCAGATATCCCCGACCATCTTGTCCGCATTGAAGGCCGGCGCTTTGCCGTCGTTCTCTCCGGATGGTGTCGGCAGGATCTTGCAGGCGGTCAGGCTGATGCCGACGGTAACGGCAAGCATCGGCGCGGCGAGGATCGGCCAGGCAACGGTCGGCCAAGTCAGCTTGTTCAACATGTCGGCTTGCTCGGCATGGCGGTCAGGGGCACCCAGGAAATGGAAGCAAGGGACGAGCCGGAAGCTCGTCCCTTGCTATTGATGTCACGCCGGCTCAGTTGGTCAGCGCGAAGGTTTCCAGCTTGGCGGCATTGTCGCCATTGATCAGGACGCAGTCCATCAGCTGCTTTTCCTCGGCAGGAGACTTCTTGTTCTTGATGAAGTCGTTGGCCTGCTCAACTGCCATCTGCGCCTGCGCATAGGCCGGCTGCAGGACTGTGGCCTTGATGCCGCCTGAAGCGATCGAGTCGCGCACGTCGTTCGATCCGTCGAAGCCGACGACAATGACGTCCTTGCGCCCAGCGGCGGCAAGCGCTGCATAGGCGCCCATCGCCATCGTATCGTTGCCGGAAATCACGCCCTTGATGTCCGGGTTGGCCTGGAGGATCGATTCCATCTTGGAATAGGCCTCGGTCTGGCTCCAGTTGGCCGACTGTTGCGCCACCATCTTCAGGTCCGGATAGTCGTCGATGACATCGTGGTAACCCTTCGAGCGGATGCCGGCATTGGTGTCGGATTCCTTGCCGACCAGCTCGACGAAATTGCCCTTCTCGCCCATCAGCTTGACGAACTCCTGCGCCCCGAGCTGGGCGCCCTGGTAGTTGTTGGAGACGATTTGCGCGACGGCGACGCCGGTGGCGTTGATCTCGCGATCGATCAGGAACGAGGGAACACCCGCATCCTTGGCTTTCTGCACGGCGGCGACGGTGGCGTCGGCGCCGGCATTGTCGAGGATGATCGCCTTTGCGCCGCGGCCGATCGCGGTGTCGATCAGCTCGGACTGCTTGTTGGCGTCGTCGTCATGGACAAGCACCAGTGCTTCGTAGCCGAGTTCCTTGGCCTTGGCTTCCGCGCCGACGGCTTCGGCCTTGAAGAATGGATTGTCGTGCGAGGGCGTGATGATGGCAATGAGATCCGCCGCGTAGGCGGGTGCGGCGGTGCCAAGCGCCAGCATGCCGGCGAAAGCCGCAAGTGTCATTCTGCGAGTGAGTTTCATGATTTCCTCCCGTTTGAAAAAGCCTGTGCCTCCGCGGCCCAGGCTAAAATGCATCCCAGTTCGCCAGGCGGATCGCGTCCGTGTCGCGGATCGGTCATTTGCCGGCTCACCTGGGCGGATCATCCTGTTCGATTCCGTCCCCAGGCTGCCCCTCCACCTGCCATCTACCCAATTTTCAGCCCGGCCTCGGCTGGCCAAAGCCATTCCAACAGCTAAGCCAACTGGTATAATGAGTCAACCACAAATTCAGATGATATGTATCTGATGAGCAGCGAGCGGCTCCTGCATCAAAACCAGCCATCGGAGAGTCATCCACCAAGAGCGATACTTCGTTCCCTGATGCGCCGGCAGCTGGCTAAGCCGGATGACCGCCACCGTAAGGCGTATGATACGCAGGTGAGAGCGTAAGAAGTAAGTAAAGAGGAGACGCTCCTAAGCCTTATTCGGTGCTCAGCGGTACCCGCAGGCTTTGCTAGTATCGCGCTTTGGTTGTGGATTTCTCCCGCGGCCCAGCCTGCGCGCGGGTTTCTTGTGGGTCCGTTCGCGGCAAGGAACGCGTTGCCGGTGAGGTTAAGCTATGAATTTTGTGCAGAGTTCCAGGCCGCCATCCTGCAACCCCGCGCTAAGCTTTGCTGACCGACGGCATTTGGCTTCATTTCGTGGCATGTGCGGCAGGAGCTGCAGCGCCATGTTGTGCCTCATTTCGTTCTGTATCATCCTGCTGCTGGAATCCGCTGCACACGGTCGGCCGAAGGCTGACGACAGACTTGCCCCGCGAGACACGATCGAACTGCACGTTTGGCGATGGACTGCCTTGCGCGATGGCGTTTTGGAGGCGTTGCAGCTCAACCATACTTTCACCATCGACTCGGCTGGCACGCTTGACCTTCCAGTGATCGGGAACATTGCCGCCGCAGGTCTACGTGAGGAGGAGCTGGCAGAGCTGATTTCCGATCGCTTGCAAGCCAGGAGCGGCCGTCAAGAACGGGCGGATACAACCGTCAAACTGATACAAAATCCGCCCTCGGACATCACAGGTTCGGTGGAACACCCGGGCAAACAAAAAGCGCCCGAACCGCCGGCAGACGCAGCCGACGACAGCTCCTCGGCCGTGGCTTCGGAACGCGCCAGTGTCGAGAAGGGCCAGGCCGGGACGCAACCGAGCGTGCGCGGTTCCCACACACGTTGGGAGCCTGCAGCGGAGCAGCAGCAAGCTCTGGAAGGGGAACGGTTGAAAATGAATGAATTGCTGAATGAGCTGTCGGCCGCTCGTATGGAAGTCGCGACAGCTCGCGGGGAAGCACTTGCGGCTCGCCAGACTGCTCGCAACGATGCCGTCCGAGACAATCAGAACCTTGCGACGGCGCGTCAACGGGCTGCCGCCTTGGTGCAGGAACTCGATGCGGTGCGGACTGATCGCGGCGCACTGGAACAGAAGCTCCTTGCGGCGCTGAGGGAAGTCGACGCGCTCAGGAAGAGCGTGCAGCCGGCCCGCGGTGATAATGAGCGCCGCGAATTGGCGGCGGCGCGAGCGGAACTGGGCGCGATGCAGCGCGGCGCACGCGACGCCAGCGCGCAGGCACGTGCGGTAGCCGACATGATGGCTGAACAAGGACAAGCCCTAAAACAGCAGCGGCGAAGAGCCGAAGAGCTCGCGCTCGATCTGGAAGTGGCGCAACGCGAAGTCAAAGGCTTAAAGGCCAAAGCCATTCTCGCGGATCACGAGAAGGCCGCCATGCTTGAAGCGCGTCACTCTATGGAGGCCAATCTGGCTGAGGCGCAGCGAGCGCTTGATGAGGAGAGGCACAAGGCTGAGCGCTTCGAACGCGAACTCAGCGCGGCGCGCCAAACTATCGACGCTCTTAAGACAAGCGCAAATCTGGCTGTGGTCGCGCAGACCAACGCCATCAAGGACCGACAGGTGGCCGAGGCGGCTTTAAAGCGAGCTGGCGACGCACTCGAACTGGAACGCGAACGGGCAGATTCAGCCGCACGTGATCTCGACAGGGCTCGCCGGGAACGCGACGCGGCAAAGCAGGAAGCGAGCCGCGTCTCGATAGAGCTGAGCGTAGCGTTGGAGCAAGAACGCAACAAGGCCATCGGTCTAGCCCGCGACCTCAGCGCCGCGCGCAAGGCAATTGACCTCAGCAAGGCCCAGGGTGAGCGTCGCACTGAGCGTATGAACCGCGCTCCGAAAGCACGTGCCACCGCAACTTCACGTGCAGATGTGTCTGCACGCTCGGGGGCACAACCAGCCCGTCAACCGGGGTTGCGGGAAAACCGCAAAGTGAAGGTCAAAAGGCCATCGCGACCTGTCCTGGTGGCGACCATCGCGCTTCCCGACGCATTGCTCCCGACGCGACCGCCGAAGCTCGGCTCTCGCTAGCGAGGGCTGATGGCGGAGGGCATTTCCGTGGGCCGAAATACATGCCGCAGGAGGAATATGGTAATGAATAAATACGTCGCAGCCGCATTGACAATCGCGATCGCAATTGGCCCTGCCTCGGCTCTTGACGCGGGGCTTGGCGGTAAACTTGGCGGTGTCGGGGTCAGTGCTGGTGTGAGCGTCGGCTCGAAAGGCGCCTCTGTGGCGGGCGGCGCGAGCGTCGACGGAGTAGGGGGAGCAAGCCTTGGCGGATCGCTCGGCGCGGGCAAAGGATCGCTCGGTGCCGGACTTGGCGTCAGCGGCAACCTCGGCGGCGCAAGCGGCGGCCTATCCACAGGTGTCGGTGTTGGCGACCGTTCGTCCGGATCGGCCGCGGGCTCTGGGCAAGTCGCGAGCGGCAGCGCCGGCATCACGCCTGCCGCCGCCAAGGCCAAGGCCGCGAGACAATTCGCCGTACTGCCGCGCGCGCTCAGGCCTTCCGGAACTGGTCGTGACGCATTGACGCCAATCACCAATGGCTATCCGTTGGTATTTGTGGCGCCACTGAAAGCGAAACCCGGTATCCCACAAGCTGTGGTGCGCGCCTGCCGCACGGCGATCGCGTCGGCTGCGACGCCCCTTGGTGCCGTACGTGTTTACGCGGTAAGCGCAGGTCCGTTGCAGCAACGTCGGGGCGCACTCATGGCGCGGATCGAGGTGCGCATACACTACGCAAGACAAGGCGGCATCGAGGTTCGGCAGGCGCGAGTCGGCTGTCGCCTCGATGCGGCGGGCAGGGTCACCGCGGTGACATAGGACGCGCCTGTCACGCAAAGGGTAGCACGAGAAATACAGTCAGGATTGGCCAGCATTGCATGAGATTGCCCCTCCTCGATGCCGGGCCACAACCGCATTGTTGAGGGAGCAAATCAATCAATGAAAAGCCGCCCGGGGCGGACGGCTCAAAATGCTTCCATGATTTTCAGTCACTTCCGCCTCAGGTAATGCGCTGGATGCTGGCCGCGATCTCCTCAGGCTCGAAGACCCGCTTCCAGTCGTCGCGCATCAGCACTGGCTTGCCGAACTCGATGGCCTTGTTGCAGGCGTCGGAGAACACGCCCTTGGTCTCGCCGAAGATGACGGCGCCGAGCACGTTCATGTGGCCAAGCAGGAAGTCGAGCGCGGCCTGCTGGTCGACGCCGCGGGCGACGACCTCGTCGGCCGCTTCCTTCATGACGACGAGCAGGGAGGCGCAGACGGTCTCCGAAAGGCCCGGTTCGAGCAGCGCCATCTGGTCGACGGTGACGCGATGCGACCGCATGACCGGAGCCCAGATGATCTTGGCTATCGCTTCGCCCTTGGCAAAGTCTTCTTCGGGTCCCTGCATCAGTGCGCTGACCATATGCTGCTTGGCCTTGACGCCGCCGAAATAGTCCTTCTTGGCCGCCATATCGGTTTCGTCGTTGAAAATCGGCGGGTGGCAGGGATGAGTGACGAAATAGGTCAGGTCCGGCCGTTTCGGCAAATGGCCGGCGAAAGGTGCCGCGGCGTCGAGCACGACGACCATCGTGCCGGAAGCAAGCTTGCCCTCGATGCTGGCCGCAACCTTGCCGATATGGGTGTCCGGAACCGCCAGGATCACCACCTCGGCGCCGTTCAGGGCTTCATCTGCGCTGACCGCGTCGATGCCCAGCCCCGTCTTCAGCCGCTCGCAGCCGGCGTCGCTGACCTCGACATGGCGTATCGTGTAGGGAGAGCCGCGAAAATTGGTCGACAGGCGGTAACCCATTTTGCCGCCGGCACCAAACAGCGCAATCGTTGTCATCTAGCCGTACTCCTGATCTCGAACGATGGCCCTGCCGATCGTCACCTTAGTAACTGGTATAATCACACTACCATGGCTTGGCAATCCGATTTGGGACGAACGAGTTCAAGAGAGCCAATGCCATTGGCGCAGTCCCGCGCCGTTGGCTGCGCCACTTGGTGGCGGCCTTGTCGGGATCATGAGGTGGATCGACATCGAAATGCCCGAGTCTTGTAGACGCAGATCTTTTCATAGCCCGCGAGGGCGGGTCTTTCAGGGTCCGGCGAGACCGGCAGTCTTGACGTTTAGGCGGTGGTCCGCTGCCAACCGTTTCAGCAGTATCCGCGGGACAGGATCATCAGCGTCCGGGAAACATCGCCTTCAAACCTTCGCGCGAGGCCTTGGCGACGCCGCGTTCCGTGATCAACCCGGTGACCAGCCGTGCCGGCGTCACGTCGAAGGCCGGGTTCGCCGCGGGCGTCGTCTCCGGCGAGATGCGGACCTGCGCGATCTCGCCATTCGCGGTCTTGCCCCAGACCAGTGAGACCTCGTCGCTGGAACGCTGTTCGATCGGGATTTCGGCAAGCCCGTCACCCACCGTCCAATCGATGGTCGGCGAGGGCAGCGCGACATAGAACGGCACGTCGTTGTCGGCCGCGGCCAGCGCCTTCAGATAGGTGCCGATCTTGTTGCAGACATCACCGTCAGCGGTGGTGCGGTCGGTCCCGACAACGACCATGTCGATCTGGCCGCGCTGCATCAGATGGCCGCCGGCATTGTCGACGATCAGCGTATGCGGCACGCCATGGCCGGCCATCTCCCATGCGGTCAGCTGAGCGCCCTGGTTGCGCGGGCGGGTTTCGTCGACATAGACGTGAACGGGAATGCCGGCTTCCGTTGCCAGATAAATCGGCGCCGTGGCGGTGCCGTAGTCGACGGTGGCCAGCCAGCCGGCGTTGCAGTGGGTCAGGATGTTGACCGGTTCGCCCGGCTGCTTGCGCGCCGCGATTTCCTTGATGATTTCAAGGCCGTTGGCGCCGATGGCGCGGTTGAGGCCGACATCCTCGTCGGCGATTTCGCCGGCGCGCCGGTAGGCAGCCTCGGCGCGTTGTCCAGATGGAAGCGGCCGTAGGAAATTGCGCATCTCATCGAGCGCCCAGCGCAGATTGATCGCTGTCGGGCGCGTTTCGTGCAAGACCTCCCAGACGCCGTCGAGCGCTGCATCGGAAGGATCGTCGGCCATTTGCATTGCGACGCCATAGGCTGATGTGACGCCGATCAGCGGCGCGCCGCGCACCCACATGTCGCGGATCGCCGTGGCGATGCCGGCAACGGTGCCGACTTTTTCCACGCGGAAATCATGCGGCAGCCAGCGCTGGTCGATGATCTCCACCGAACGCCCGTCGTCGCTCAGCCAGATGGTGCGATAGTGGCGGTCGCCGACGTTCAAATTCTGTTCTCCTGCTCGATCAGCGCGGCCAGCGTGTTGACCTCGTCGATGCTGTGAATCTGGCGCCGGTTGACGGCGATGTGGCGGCCGAATTTCAGCGCCTTTGCCTCACATGTGGCGCGCAGATCCTCGTCGGCAATGGTCTCGAAATCGGCGTTGTGCGCGAGGCCCAGAATGCGCCGGTGCACCTCGACGCCGGCAAAGCCCAGCATGTCGGTCCAGACCTGATGCAGCATGTGGTCGAGCGCCTGTTCGGCGCCAAGCCTGTCGCCCTGATCCTCGAACAGGCTCTTCTGGTAGAGCATGCCCGTGCGCTCGGTTCGCCACAGATGCGAGAACTCGGTGCGGAAGACCGACCATGTGTCGACCGCCACATCGAGCAGATAGGCGCGCATGGTGTCGCGCCTTCCATTCTGCTCGTGGCCACGCTGCGAGAAGAACGCCATCCAGAAATTGGCGAGCAGCATGCCGACGTCGAAGGCGATCGGGCCGTAGAAGGCGAATTCGGGATCGATCATCCGCGTTTCTGTCTCGGTGACCATGATCGAGCCGGAATGCAGGTCGCCATGCAGCAGCGTCTCCGCATTGGCCGCAAAAATGTGCTTCAGCCGCTGCGCCTCGACCTTGAGATCGCGGTCCGCGCGCAACTCTGCGACGATGCTGTCGAGCTGCGGGCTCGTATGCCGGTTCATCTTGGCGTCGAAATACGGGTCCGAGAACACCAGGTTCTCGGTGATGTCGCAGAGCTCGACATTGTCGGCGAACAGCGCCAGATCGGCTTTACGATCCTTGGTCGCCATATGCAGGTCGGAGCCGCGAAACAGGGTGCGAGCCATGAACAGGCCGATGTCTCTGGCGATGTTCGGCAGTTGCCGGCCCTCGATCAGCGCGCGCCGCAGGATGATGTGCGGCGACAGATATTCCATGATGATCAGCGCCTGGCTCTCATCGAAGTGATGGATCGCAGGCACCGAACCTGGCGCTCTCGCCTCCTGCCGCGTCAGCGCGTGATACTCGAAGAAGGAGCGCTTCAACGGCAGCGGCCAGCTGTCGCCGACCAGGCGGACATAGGGCAGGGCCTGCTTGACGACGGCCGCACCCGTGGCGCCCTCGACGATGAAGACCAGGTTCAGATTGCCGTCGCCGACCTCGCGGACCTTCCAGCGGATTGTATCTTTGCCGATATGCGAACACAGGGCATCGTTGGCGCCGAGACGTGCTGCCAGGGTGTCGACCGACAGTGCTTCGAACGGCAATTTCCCAGTCATCCTCACCCTCCCGCTGATGTGCTCCCATCATAGTGGAGCCAAGGCGGTTGGTCCAAGCTAGGAAGCTCTCTGGCAATTGTCAATCGTGTTGACAATTGCCGGGGCAGCCCCTAGCGTCATGGTCAGGGAGGAACGAATGGGCAATAATGCCGTGTTCCGCGTGCACGGCCTGAGGAAGTCCTTTGGCCATATCGAGGTGCTTGGCGGCGTCTCGCTCGATTTGCATGCTGGTGAAGTGACCGTGCTGATGGGCGCCAACGGCGCCGGCAAATCCACCCTGGTCAAAATCATCAGCGGCGTCTACGAGCGCGGCGGCGGCACGATGAGCCTTGCCGGCCACGACTTCGCGCCCCAAGACTTCGCGCCCCACGATTTCGCGCCGAATACGCCGGCGGAGGCGATACGCGCCGGTGTCGTCACCGTTCATCAAAACATCAATGATGGTGTCGTAGCCGACCTCGACGTCGCCACCAATTTGACGCTCGACAGGCTGAGCGGCAGCGGCGCGCCGACCCTGTTCAATCCGGGCCGGGTGCGTCGCGAGGCAAAGGCGGTTGCCGACCGCATGGGGCTGGCCATCGACCTGAGAGCCCGGATCAGCGATCTCTCGCTGGCCGACCGCCAGATGGTGGCAATAGCCCGCGCCATGGCGCATCAGCCGAAAGTGCTGATCCTCGATGAGCCGACGTCCTCTCTGTCCAGCGCCGAGGCCGACCGGCTTTTCGCGCTGCTCGACAGGCTTCGCGAGCACGGCGTCGCAATCCTCTACATCTCGCACCGCATGTCGGACATCAGGCGGCTTGCCGACCGGATCGTCTCGATGCGCGACGGCGTCATCTCAGGCGTTTTCGACCGAAAGCCGCTCGACTATGAAGGCGCGGTCAGCGCCATGCTCGGCCGCAAGATCCACCTCGACCGGATCGTCGCCAGGAATTCGGCCAGGCCTGTCCTGACGATCGACGGGTTGCGCATTGCGCAAGGCGCCAGGCCGATCTCGCTGACGCTCGGCGACGGCGAAGTCGTTGCCATCACCGGCCTCGTCGGCGTCGGCAAGACCGCGCTCGCCGAGACGCTGTTTGGCGTGCGCAAGCCGCTGTCCGGCGCCATGATGCTGAACGGCAAACCCTATGCACCGGGTTCGACAGGCGAGGCGATCGCCGCCGGCGTGTTTCTCGTCGCCAAGGACCGGGGCGAAAACGGGATCGTCGGCGACTTCAACATCCAGGAAAATATCAGCCTGCCGTTCCACAGGCGGATGTCGCGTCTGGGCGTTCTCAAGCGCCGCATCGAGCGCGCCACCGCCCGCCGGCAGATCCAAGAGCTGGGCATCGTCTGCCGCTCGGAGAAGGACGAAATGTCTGCCCTTTCCGGCGGCAACCAGCAGAAGGTGATGGTCGCCCGCTGGATTTCGCAGGCCGCAAAACTGTTCATCCTGGACGAGCCGTTTCAGGGCGTCGACATTTCGGCCAGGCGCGATATCGCGGCCAAGCTGCGGGCGAGCGCGAACGGCCGTGCGACGCTGCTGTTCGTCACCGAACTCGACGAAGCGCTGGAGACCGCCGACCGCATCCTGGTGATGTCGGAGCAGACAATCGTTGGCGAACATCGCAATGCCGACATCGACCTCGAGCGCCTGCTGGCCGAAGTGGCGGGCGGGCCGTTGCACAGCGCAGCGTAAAGGGCGGGCAGATCATGGGACCTGGAATGGAGAGGGCATGAGTTCGGGTTGGGTAAGGATGGCAGCGGCGCGCGACCATGCCATCCGCTATGGCTTCATCGTTCTGCTGTTCGGGTTGATTGCCTATTTCGCCGTCGCCGCCGATGGCTTCGTCTCGCCGCAGAGCGCCATCTTCATCTTTCAGTCCGTCGCCATCACCGGCGTGCTGGCGCTCGGCATCACCGCCACCCTGGTCGTCGGCGGCTTCGACCTGTCGATCGGCTCCGTCGCCACCAGCGCCATGATGGCGGCCGCCTATGTCATGGTGGTGCTGGAGCAGAACGCTGTCGTCGCGGTTGTCGCCTGTCTCGCGATCGGCGTCATCGTCGGGCTCATCAATGGCTGGCTGATCGTCTATATGCGTGTACCGGACCTTCTGGCGACGCTCGGCATGATGTTCCTGCTCGTCGGCTTGCAGCGAATCCCGACCGAGGGCCGCTCGATCGCCACCGGCATGACGATGCCTGATGGCTCGGTCGCCAACGGCACGTTCGGCGCTGGCTTTCTGGCGCTTGGCCGCCACCGCTTCGATTTCTTCATCCCCAACCTCATCCCGGTTTCGGTGGTCGTCCTGCTCGTGCTTGCGGTGCTGATCTGGTTCTTTCTCGAATACACCCGTTTCGGCCGTATGATGTATGCGGTCGGCAGCAACGAACGGGCTGCCGAGCTCGCCGGCGCGCCTGTCAAGGCATACAAAATCTGGGCCTACGTTATTTCAGGGGTTTTTGCCTCGATCGGCGGCATTTTGCTCGCTGCCCGGCTTGGACGCGGTGACATCGCCTCGGGTAATAATCTCCTGCTCGATGCTGTAGCGGCGGCGCTCATCGGCTACGCGGTCCTCGGCGCTGCCAAGCCGAACGCCTTCGGCACGGCCGTCGGTGCGGTGTTTGTCGGCGTGCTGCTGCAGGGCCTGACGATGATGAACGCGCCCTACTACACGCAGGATTTCATCAAGGGCTTGGTTCTCGTGGTTGCCCTTGTCTTCACCTTCGCCCTTTCCGGCAAGGGCAAGAGATAGGATTTCGACAGATAGGATTTCGACCGGCTGAAATTTGAGTTCAACAAGTGGAGGAAACAACATGAAGATCACAAGAAGACTTTTGGGGAAGGCAGCGCTTGGGCTTGCCGGCGCCGCGCTGCTGATGCAGGTCCCGGCGATGGCGCAGGACAAGCCGGCGCCGTTCGACAAACCCGGCGCCGTCAAGATCGCGCTGGTCCGCTATCTCTCGACCGGTGACTTCTTCCAGGCCTACCTTTCCGGCGTCGAAGCGCAGGCCAAGGCGCTTGGCGTTGATCTGCGCGTCCTCGATAGCCGTCAGGACGCCGCCCTTCAGGCAGACATGGTCGACCAGGCCATCGCGCTCGGCGTTCAGGGCATCATCATCCAGCACGGCTTGACGGAATCGATGAAGGAAGCCGCCCAGCGCGCGGTCGACGCCGGCATCAAGGTCGTCGCCTTCGACGTCAATGTCGAAAACCCCAAGATACCGCAGATCGAGCAGTCCGACCGCGACCTCGCGCGCCTCGCGCTCGAACAGGCGGTCAAGGACAATGGCGAGAGCTGGAAGGCCGGCTACGTCTATGTCGCCGGCATCGCGCCGCTCGACCGCCGCAACGAGACCTGGATCGACTTCAAGAAGAAATATGCGGGCATCAACGAGGCTGCGATGTTCGGCACGCTCGACAATCCGATCGCCAATTCCGTCGCCAACCAGGCCCGCTCGGTGCTGTCGGCCAACCCCGACATCAAGGTGATGTTCGCGCCCTATGATGAATTCGCCAAGGGCGTGAAGATCGCCGTCGACGAGGCCGGTCTGTCCCAGGACATCAAGATCTATTCGGCCGACATCTCGACCTCCGACATCGCCGCAATGCGCGAGCCCGACAGCGCTTGGGCGGCAACCGCCGCCACCAATCCGGCTGTCGTCGGCCAGGTTTCGGTGCGCGCGCTGGCGCAGCTTTTGGCCGGCGAAGACCCCGGCCACAACGTCATCGTGCCGCCGACGCTGATCACCCAGAAGGACCTGATCGACAAGGACATCAAGAACATGGAAGACCTCTCGGCCAAGCTGCCGCAGTTCGCCCATGCCGATGTCGCGATGCCGGCCTGGATGCCGAACCCGAACGCGAAATAACTCTTTATCGCAGGCAAAAGAAAAGAGCGGCTTTCGGCCGCTCTTTTAGCGTCTGGACTGTTCTTGAGCCTACCTCAGCGCCGCCGCGATGTTGCCGCCATCCACCGTCGTCACATCCGCGGTGGTCCGCTCGGCCAGCGCCTGATGCAGGAAGGCCTGGGCGACGTCTTCGGCCGTCACTTCCTGGCCGAGCAGGTTGCCCGCCATGTATTCCTTTTCCGACACGCCGCGCGCGCCCGAGCGGCTTGCGATCATGGCGTCGGTCAAAAGCCCGGAACGGATGCGATCGGCGTTGACGGCATTCGAGCGGATGCCGTGGGCGCCATAGTCGAGGGCATACTGCCTGGACAGGAACAGCGTCGCCGCCTTTGGGATGCCATAGGCGCCGAACTTCGGACCGGGATTGATTGCCTGCTTGGAGGTGTTGAAAAGGAGCACGCCGCCGGTACTCTGTTCGAGCATGATCCGCACCGCGTTCTGCGCCGCCGACTGGTGGGCGAAGAAATTGAGCTCGAAGCTCTTGCGCAAAGTGGCGTCGTCGAGCTCACCGATCCTGCCCTCCCAGGCCGCACCGGCATTCGAGACCAGGATATCGAGGCCGCCGTAGACGGCGACCGCCTTGTCGAACGCAGCGCGCATCTGCGCCGGATCGGTGATGTCGGCGCCGATGCCGATCGAACTGTTGCCGGCCTTTTTTGCTGCCTCGGCAGCCCTTGCCGCGTCGAGATCGACGACGACCGCATGGGCGCCGTTGTCGGCGAACAGCTTTGCGGTGGCGGCACCGATTGCGCCGGCGCCGCCGGTGACCAGCACAACCTGGCCGGTCAGCGGCTTCGGCTTATTGGAGGCGAGCTTGGCCTGTTCCAGCGACCAGTATTCAAGCGGGAACAGGTCGGCTTTGGACAGTGGACGGAAGTCGCCGACCGCTTCGGCGCCGCGCACCGCCTCGATCCACATTTCGCCGACGTCGGAGGCGATCTTCGCGTCCTTCAGTGTGCGGCCATGGCCGAACATGCCGAGGCCCGGCACCAGCGTCAGCCGCGGCATCTGGTCAAGCATCGTGCGCTTCACATCGTCGAGCGCGTCGTTGGTTTCGAAGTAGGCGCGATAGTTGTTGGCGAATTTTTCGACATGTTGGCGGATGACGGATTTGTAGTCGCCGATCTTGTCCGCGTCGGGCGCTGGCAGCGCCATCGGTCCGGTCTTGATGCGGATCGACAGGTCGGGTGTCGACACACCGCGCCCGGCATAGTCGGCGATCTTTGCCGAATTGATGAAATCGACGATCGCCTCCGAGGTGCGGAAATCGCTAATCATGCGATCGAAGCGGCCTTCGCCGCGTGCCACCGCCACGCCGCCGCGCAGCAGCGGCGCGATATCCGCAGGCTTCGCCAGCCTGGCCGGCAAGGCGGCTTTTTCGGTGCGCGGCTTGCCGTGGCTGGCGATGAAATCCTCGGCGACGTTCACATAATGGATCATCCGGTCGTAAGCCTGTTTGGCGTCGTCGCCAAAGGTGAAAATGCCATGCTTGTCGAGAATCAGGCCTTCGACCGTCGGGTCGGCGTCGAAGACATCGGCCGCCGCCTTCGCCAGGTCAAAGCCTGGCATGATGTAAGGCACGAACCCCATCTTGCTGCCGAAGACCTTCTTGCTCAGCGCCTCGCTGTCGTCCTGGTCGACGACGGCCAGAACGGCGGTTGAATGGGTATGGTCGACAAATTTGTGCGGCAGGAAGGCGTGCAGCAGCGTCTCGACCGAAGGGTTCGGCGAAGACGGATCGATGAGGTTCACCCGTTGCAGGGCGACCATATCCTCGTCGGAGAGTTTTTTGAGCGATCGCGCCTTCAGCAGCGCGCCGAGCTTGACCGCCGGCAGGCCCTGCGGCTCGATGACTCCCATGTCCCAGCCGCTGCCCTTGACGCAAAGCACGTCCCATTCGTCGCCGACGAGATCGGTGGCCTTTGTCTTGCAGGAGGTGTTGCCGCCGCCATGCAGGACAAGCCGCGGTTCGCCGCCTAGAAGCCTGGTCGTATAGACGCGCAGCGCCAGGTCGCGGGCCACACCCTTTTTTGCATAGTCGGCAACCAGATTCTCCGCGTCGCCGTCATTCCACAGGTTCTTCATGTTCGCTTCTTCCGATTTGCTCGTTGTGAAACAGGAATGCCGCGACGCCTTGATGACAATGCGTCCGCGGCGGAGTTTGCGTGCCTAGGCGACCTTTTCCGCTGCCGGTCCGGCATGGTCGAGCAGCCGTCGCGCCATGCGAGCGCCGACCACCAGATGCGTGCACAGCCCACCTGCGATCGCCGCCACCAGCGGTCCGAATTTGCTGTCCTCCTGCACCACCACGAGGCGCTTTTCAATCTTGCGCAGCGATGACAGCTCCGCCGAAATGATCCGCCGGTTGTAGCTGCAGTCGAGCGCCTTGCCTTGCGCGTCGATGATCTGCCCGGCGATGACGCCGGCAGCCCCGGCACGGCGCAGCACCTCCATTTCGCTAGCTGTCAGCGCGCCGCATTTGACGACATGGCTGTCGGCGTCGACGGTGCCGACCGAGTAAAGCGCCAGATTGCACGCACTGATGCCCGACAATTGCTCGCGGATCACCGGCTCGGCGCGCAGGCCGCGCGCCAGTTCTTCCGTCGTCAGCACCAGCGGTGCATAGAAATTGAGCCCCTTGGCGTTGAGCCGGCGTGCGATTTCCATGGTGCATTGGTCGGGCCGGTAGGAATAGGGGGCTCCCAGATTTCCGCAGAGTTGCACCACCGTGACGTCCTGCAGATCGGCATAGGACATGATGTCGGCGATCGTATAGATGGTCCGCCCCCAGGCGACGCCGATGCGGTCGCCCTTCTTGATCAGTTCGAGAAAGACGCTTGCCGCCAGCACCGCGATGTCGGTCGACGGATCGGCGACATGGCCGTTTTCCGGCGCTATCCAGACGGCATCGAGCTTCAACCCGTCTTCGAGTTTGCGCGCCATGACGTCGTCGGTGAAAAGCTGGGTCGAGGTCGAGATGTTGACGATGCCGGTCTCGCGCGCCTTGCGTAGGTACATGGCGACCGAGGCTCGGGAAATCTTGAGCTGGCTGGCCACCTGGTCCTGGCGCAATCCGTGGGCATAGTAGAGCCAGGCGGCCTTGTGAATAAGCTGTTCTGCCGGTCGGATCGCCATGCCATCTCCTTGCTGACATTATTCACGGCTCTCGACAAAAGTCAAACCGAGCGAGGGTAAACGATGCCCTTTCGCTTGCTTTATCTAGATCATCATTGTGCCAAATGCGCCCTATCGTGGCATCGTTGGTGGTGACGGGCCGGAAGCCTGTGGGGTAGAAGGTCTCGATCAGACATTACAGCGCCGCGCGTCCTTTCGGACGCGCAATGGACGCTGTAACACTTTGATCTTGCGCATGCCCCCGAAAATCGATTCCGATTTTGGGGGGCATGCGCCAGGGGAGGACGGGATGGGAAATCCCTACGAACAGGATCTCGACAGGAATCCAGCCAACCACCAGCCGCTGACGCCGCTCAGTTATCTGGAGCGGGCGGCAAAGACCTTTCCCGATCATGTCGCTATCATCCATGGTCGCCAGCGCACGACCTATCGTGATTTCTGGCGGCGGTCGCTGAAGCTTGCCTCGGCGCTGCAGAGGCGCGGCATCGGCAAGGGCGACACCGTCACCGTGATGTTGTCCAACACGCCGCCGATGCTGGAAGCGCATTTCGGCGTGCCGATGACCAAGGCGGTACTGCATTCGCTCAACACCCGCCTCGATGCCGCGGTCATCGCCTTCCAACTCGACCATGCCGAAACCAAGGTGCTTGTCGTCGATCGCGAATTCGCAAATGTCGTCAGCGAGGCGCTGGCGCTGGCTAAGGTAAAACCGCTGGTCATCGACTATGACGATCCCGAATACGCCACTGATGCCCCTTATCCCAAGGGCGAGCGGATCGGCACGCTCGACTACGAGAACTTCGTCGCGGGTGGCGACGAGGATTTCGCCTGGTCGATGCCGGACGACGAATGGGATGCGATCTCGCTCAACTACACCTCCGGCACGACAGGCAATCCGAAGGGCGTCGTCTATCATCATCGCGGTGCGGCGCTGATGGCCTACGCCAACACCATCCATGCCGCTATGGGTAAGCATGCGGTGTATCTGTGGACGCTGCCGATGTTCCACTGCAATGGCTGGTGCTTTCCATGGACGCTGGCCGTGCAGGTCGGCACCCATGTCTGCCTGCGCTGGGTGCGGCCGAAGCCGATCTACGACGCCATTGCCGATCATGGCGTCACCCATCTGTGCGGCGCGCCGATCGTGATGTCGGTGCTGATCAATGCCAGGGACGAGGACAAGCGGCAATTTCCGCAGACAGTCACCTTCAGCACGGCCGCGGCACCGCCGCCGGAAGCAGTGCTGTCGGGCATGGCCGATGCAGGCTTTGCGGTCACTCACCTCTATGGCCTTACCGAGACCTATGGCCCGGCCGTCGTCAACGAATGGCATGGCGAGTGGGACGGGCTCGACAAGGGTCTCAGGGTGGCGAGGAAGGCCAGGCAAGGCGTGCGCTATGCCGCGCTCGAGGATCTGACGGTGATGGCCCCCGAGACGATGGCGGAGACGCCGGCCGACGGCGAGACGATCGGCGAGGTCATGTTCCGCGGCAACATCGTCATGAAGGGCTATCTGAAGAACCGCAAGGCGAGCGACGAGGCCTTTGCCGGCGGCTGGTTCCACTCGGGCGACCTCGGCGTCAGGCATCCCGACGGCTACATCCAGCTCAAGGACCGCTCCAAGGACATCATCATTTCCGGCGGCGAGAACATCTCCTCGATCGAGGTCGAGGAGGCGCTCTACAAGCATCCTGCCGTCGCATCCTGCGGCGTCGTTGCCAGGCCCGACGACAAATGGGGCGAGGTGCCGGTCGCCTATGTCGAGCAGAAGCCGGGCAGCACGGCGACCGAAGCCGAGATCATCGATCACTGCCGCGCGCTGCTCGCCCGCTTCAAGGTGCCGAAGGCGGTGATCTTCGCCGAAATCCCGAAGACCTCAACCGGCAAGATCCAGAAGTTCAGGCTGAGGGAGATGGCGAAGGCGCCACAGCTTTAAGCCAGTGGCCGCTGGCATCCAGCATGAATGAACCTTTCAGTCGTGCCCGACGACATAGCTGTGTTCCGATTACTCTGCAGTCGCGGAGGTAATCCAAAATCGAGCATAGAACACATGAAGGGCTTACTCTTGCTTGCCGGGACAGCCGCCCTCGCCTTGTTATCGTCTCTGGATCGACTGCACCCGCTGAAGCCGCCGGATGCTATTATCGGTTGTACCATGACGGTCATGGCGTCGTGACCGGAAAACTCGCAATACAGGGATACGCCTCCGCCGCCAAACTGGACAACGCCTGCGATCGCGCGCGTCGCGAATGCAATCGCCGCTTCGAGCGCGCGCGCAAAAAGGGAAATATCCCTCGTAGCGGCCCGCGTGATGTGCGCTGCATTCGCACAGCGGCGGGATAAAACGTGTCGCTCTAATGCATGTCGCGCAAAAGTGTGCAGCGGTTTTGCGATAACGACGTGCATAAAACAATAACCTAAAGCGCGTCGCATATGGCCGGTCAAACGCGACGCGCTTTAGGGTGCCGGCCGGCCATCGCCAAGACGCGAAGGTCGGCTGTTGCTTTCGAGTGTCGAAGGCGGGCACGGACATTGACCTCGACACGGCTCGGGCGCCAATTAATTGCAACCTCGCAAACTCACAACCAGGCTCGGTCCCGACGAGCATTTGCCGCGCCAGATCCGCTTGCGATCGCGCCGCACAGAAAGTGCCGCCTCTTTCAACGGCATGTCGAGCCCGATATACTCGCTCATGGTTGTTCTCCGTTCGATGCTTGGGCCCGGCGTCCAGTCGTGAGCCCGTATCTCCATCTTATCGGGGAACAACCACCCGCTCTTCAATGCCGTGACCTTTCGGCCTTGGCGGATCGCTCCCTCGATTGCCTCGCAGCGGCTGGATCGGCTGAACGGAGCAAACAGGATCACTCAGTGTCGGATCGAGCGCCTCCCGATCGTCCTCGATACAGAACCAAGAAGATTAGCAGGAGGAGCATTCCAATGGAGAACACAGCGCGCGACGTCGAGGCACACATCCAGGCGCTCATCGAGCGTTGGGCGAATGCCGTGCAGCAGCAAGACCTGGAGACAATCATTGCGGATCACGCGACGGACCTTGTGATGTTCGATGTCCCACCCCCGAACGAACTCAGGGGAATTGAGGCCTACCGCGATAGCTGGGGCCCGTTCTTCGAGCACTTCAAGCAGGGCGGCGTTTTCGCGATCGAGCGGCTGGATGTCACGGCGGGCGACCGGGTTGCTTTTGCTACCGCATTGCTGCGGTGCGGCACCAGGGAAGAGCTTGAAAAGGACCCGGCAACCCGCCTCCGGCTCACCGTCGGATTACGGAAGGAAGGTGACCTTTGGATCATCGCTCACGAGCATCACTCGTATCCTTACAAGCCGGACTGAGCAGCGCATTGGGGTCAAGCGATCGTGACAGCGCGAGTGGTGCAATTGGCGGAGGAGGAAACTCATGCCGGTTCTCAGAACATCAGAGCCTGAAGGTCAAGACGAGATACTTCCTCGGCCATGGGCGCGAAAAGCCGCCGCGGTCAGGAAAGCCGGGCGGATCGTCGCCCTGACCGGGGTCATACTGCCGCTTCTCATGATCGGCGGGATGAAGTTCACGGCTGTTGAGATCGAGGCGTTGAGGCCGCTGATCGGCGGCACGCCTTGGCTCGCCTGGATGTATCCGGTATTTGGTGAAGCCGGTGCCTCTTATGTGCTTGGCGTCGTCGAGATCGCGACCGCGCTTCTCCTGATTGCCTCTCCCTGGTCGACGCGCGCCGGTGTCGCCGGCGGGGCATTGGCCGCCCTGATTTTCCTGGTCACCTGTTCGATCATGGCTGCCCTGCCGATCTGGGAGCCTACGCTGGGCTTTCCCGCGCTCGGTCCCGCCGGTCAGTTCCTGATCAAGGACATCGCGCTGCTCGGCATCGCGCTTGTCATACTGGGCGAAAGCCTGAACAGATTAAACAAATCGGCTACCTAGGCGAATCCAGGCCGAAGGCGAGTGGCAGACCACGCCATCCGCACAGCCGCGCCAAATGGCGGGGCTCCACCTGCTGCGACATTGTGGGACAGGCACAGCTTCGCTGCCTGCGCGCCCACCCGGACTACACCTTCGACTAGATCGAAAACGCCCCGCTCGCCACCACGATGCCGCGTCCAGAGACGCTCACTGAGTCGGCATCTACATCTACCTCGATGATGCTGGTACGTCCGAGCGCCGTGCCTTGCTCGATCTTGATTACGCCGGGCTGTGCAAGACCGTGTGCAACGAGATGTGCGGCGAGCGGACCAGCCGCCGTACCGGTCGCCGGATCCTCGGAAATGCCAACAGTCGGGTTGAAAAAGCGTGCATACGCCGTGGTTTCGGGCTGCCGTGGATCGAGTGAGAAGACGTAGCAGCCTTCCCCGCCGACCTCGTTGAGCAGGTCGAAAAGCTGTTTGGCATCCGGCGAAATCCGGTCGACGGCTTCGCGATCGCGGATCGGCACCAGGAGATGGGCAGCACCGGTCGAGACCACCTGGCAAGGCACGACCTCAGCCGCTATTTCTTCAGCATTAAGGCCGAGTGCCGTGGCAAGAGCGCCAAGATTTGAGAGCTGCCGGCCGGCCACTGGGGCTTCTTGCTGCATAATGATCTTTTCGAGTTTCCCTTGGCTTTGCCAGATAGCCAATGGATATACCAAGTCGCCGATCTGTTGGTGAAACCATGTTGGGCCATTGTCCAGATCGAGCCGCCCCGCTGCAGCGAGCCACCACCAAGCCCCTAGCGTGTTGTGGCCGCCTGCACCGAAAACCTCTACGCCTTTCGGCGTGAAAGAGCGCAACTTCCAGTCGGCGTCCGCCCGGGTCGCCGGTAGCACAAAGGTTGTCTCGGACTGGTTGAACTCACGTGCAATGTTCTGCATGAGCTCGAGCGCCAACTCGCCACCGCCGTCGACCACCGCAAGTGAATTGCCCGTCAGCGGCTCTACCGCGAAGACATCGACGAAATGAAATGGAATTGTTCTGCTCATGGTTTCCTCCGATCACCCGCGGGCCCGTTTCAGTCGTTCGGCTGAATGTTTGGACGGTTGCCAATGTCCTGCATTGCAGAACAATCTCTAGCGAAGATGCGAGAGCACGTTGAGCAGTTTGCCGGTCGGGTCGGCAATGAAGAAACGTCTTACGCCCCACGGTTCGTCGGTCAAATCATAGACCACTCTGCAACCGATCTCGTTTGCGCGAAGATACACCTCGTCGACATTGTCGACCTCGATCGACAGATCTGGCACCGGGGTGCCTGAGCCGCCCTCGCTGGCGATGCTGATCTGGGGAATGGTTGTTTCACTGGACGCCAGCGTGACGAGCCACCCGTGATCCATGACGGCATCGAGCCCGAACAGGTCGGTATAGAACTTCCGAACATCCGGAATGCTGTCTGTTGCGATATTCGAGACGATGCGCAGCACGGTCATCCCAACTCTCCTTTCCGCGGCTTGGATGATAACGCATTGCTGCGCGCCGCGGAGCACGTCTTGAATAAAATAAGGCGCCCGATCACCTGAGCCTGGCGGGTGGCCCGCGCACGGCCCGCAGCAGGCTTCATTAACGCTGTTCACGCCCAAGTTGTGTCAACAGATGTCACCAGTCGCCCAAGACGGATAATGTCGCAGTTGACAGGCGGGCGATTTCGAATTACGACTGACGAAATTCAAAATTCGTCACTCGTAATTGAGCTAATGAAACACGATGAATGATACCCTTGATACCCTCGATACGGCGGCCGACGTGGTCCGGCAGGAGAATGTCGCGCGCATCCTCGATTGCGCAGAGCGGCTGTTCCGCCACTACGGCTATGGCAAGACCAACGTCGCCGACATAGCGCGTGAACTCGGCATGTCGACGGCCAACATCTACCGTTTCTTCGCCTCCAAGGTCGAAATCCACCAGGCCGTTTGCGGCCGCATGCTCGCTACCTGCTACCAACTGACCTACGACGCCTGCCATGGTCCCGGAACAGCCAGCGAAAAGCTTCGCCGCTACGTTCAAACCCATTATCAGTGGACCCGCGACACCATGCTCGACCAGGAGAAGGTGCACGAAATGGTCGTCGTTGCCATCGAACGCGATTGGCATGTCATCGAGAAGCATATCGACAGGATCCGCGGCTTGGTGGCGGAGGTGATCAGCGACGGTATCGCAACCGGCGAGTTTGCCGATCAGGACCCGGAAGTCGCTTCGCGGTGTTTCAGCGCCGCTATCATCACCCTCTGTCATCCGCAGATGGTCGCCCAGTGCCTTGCCAAAAAGAATCGG
Organism: Mesorhizobium sp. WSM4849; assembly: GCF_055811385.1. Lineage (NCBI taxonomy): Bacteria > Pseudomonadati > Pseudomonadota > Alphaproteobacteria > Hyphomicrobiales > Phyllobacteriaceae > Mesorhizobium > Mesorhizobium sp. WSM4849. The sequence goes on along the minus strand of NZ_JBVVPW010000002.1, from coordinate 90,940 downwards.
GCGATGCCGGACGAGCTTATCGAGTTTGCGATCAGGGCCTTGAAGAAATGACCGGCGTCCGCCGGTCGTCGACAATCCATATCCAGTTCGGGAGTACGCAAGTGCCTTTGTCCAAATCCATCATGAACAGGCTGCCGGCCATTGGTCCGGCTCTGGTCGTCGTCGCGGCGCTTGGGCTCGCCGGCTGCTCGCAGGAAAAAGTGGAAGTCAAGGACATCGTCCGGCCGGTCAAGGTCGTCGAGATCGCCAAGGCGAACGATACCCGAGAGCTTTCCTACTCCGGATCGGTGCGCGCCCGCACCGAGATGAACCTTGGCTTCCGCATCAACGGCAAGATCACCGAGCGCCTGGTCGACATCGGCCAGCGCGTGAAGCCGGGCGATGTTCTTGCCCGCATCGATCCCGCCGACTACGACCTTTCAGTCAACAGTGCCGAGGCCAGTCTCGAGGCCGCCGAGCGGCAGGTCGAGACAACGAACCTTGCCCGCCGTCGTGCCGAACAGTTGTTTGCCAAGAACTTTGCATCGAAATCGCAGCTCGAACAGGCAACGCTTAGCTATGATCAGGCAGTCGCCACCCGAAATTCCGCCCGCTCAGCGCTAGACCAGGCGAAAAACCAGGTCCTCTACACCGACCTCAAGGCGGACAGGAACGGCATCGTCACATCAGTCGCCGCCGATGTCGGTCAGGTGGTCGGCTCCGGCACGCCGGTAGTGACCGTTGCCGTCGATGGCGAAAAGGAAGTGCTGATCGCCGTTCCGGAAATGGATATCGCCCAGTTCAAGCCGGGCAAGAATGTCAAGGCAAGCTTCTGGTCCGACGATGCGTTGACGCTCGACGGCAAGGTCCGTGAAGTCGCCGGCAGCGCCGATCAGCAGTCGCGTACCTTTGCCGTTCGCGTCAGCCTGCCCAACGATCCGCGCGTGCTTCTCGGCATGACCGCGAACATCGAGGCTTCGGCGGCCAACAGCAGCCCGCAAAGCGTATCGATCCCGTTGAGCGCCCTGGCGCAAAAAGATGGCCAGCAGATCGTCTGGACCGTGGACCGCAACGGCGAGACCGTCCATGCACGTCCGATCAAGGTCGCCGAGTTCACCGCCGACGGCGTGCATGTTGCCGAAGGATTGAAACCCGGCGACGTCGTCGTTGCGGCGGGCACGCAATTCATGGCCGAAAATCTCAAGGTCAAGCTGCCCGGCGATGCGGTGCAACAGTCCGCATCGGCGGACGATGATGGCGATGCCGCCAAGCGCGTGCGCTGACGGCCAGGCAAATTAAACCGGCTTTCCTCGCATCGGCGCAAGCGGCGAGGTCAAGCGGTTCATGGTTTCCGGGCGGCAGGGTGCCCGATCGTCGAGACGTCAGGTCGATGTAACCCCCCACATCGATCCTTGCGTCCCACCGCGATGAGTGTCTCTCCGCTCGGAAAGCCTCGCCGCCCGGAAGCCAGCATTAGAAGCTCCGTGGGCATGCCGTGTGCGTGCGCTGACGATCAGACAAATGGACTGGCGCTATGACCACCGACACCAATGAAAAGCGGCCCTTCAATCTTTCGCGCTGGGCAATCGGGCACCCGAGCATTGCGCGGTTCCTGTTCGGCTTGATCATCGTTGCCGGTGCGCTCGGCCTGATGCGCATGGGCCAGAAGGAAGACCCGGATTTCACCTTCCGCGTCATGGTCGTCCAGGCTGTCTGGCCGGGGGCCTCGATCCAGGAGATGGAGGACCAGGTCGTCAACAAGATCGAGCGCAAGCTGCAGGAAACCCCGCATCTCGATTTCGTCCGTTCCTACACGCGCGCCGGCAGCGCCATCATCACCTTGCAGGTGGAAGGCGACACCAATCCCACGCAAGTCGCGGATGCCTTTTACCAGGTGCGCAAGAAGGTCGGCGACATCGCCAATGAGCTGCCTCAGGGGCTGCTCGGGCCCTACTTCAACGATGAGTTCGGCGACACTTTCATCACCTTGCATTCGATCAGCGGCGACGGCTACAACTATCCCGAGCTGAAGAAATTAGCCATCCAGGCGCGTGACATGCTGCTGACGACGCCCGGCGTCGAAAAGGCCGTGATCATCGGCGACCAGCCGGAAAAACTCTACATCGACGTTTCGTCCAAGGTGCTTGCCGAGCGTGGCCTGACGCTCACCGATCTGCAGAACGCGATCAAGGGCCAGAACAATGTCGATCCGGCAGGCTCGGTCGACACCGGCCAGCGTTCGGTGCGCATCTCGGTCGAAGGCAATGTGACGGAGGCGGCCGACATCCGCGAACTTCGCCTGCGCGCCGGCAACCAGGTGACGCGCCTCGGCGACATCGCCACCGTGACCACAGGCCTCGAAGATCCCTATCAGCGCAAATACCGCTTCAACGGCCACGACAGTGTCCAGGTCGGCGTCGTCATGGCCAAGGGCTTCAACGTCACCGACGTCGGCAAGGAGGTCGAGGCGACCTATCACCGCTTCGAAGAGGCGTTGCCTTACGGCGTTTCGGTCGATCAGATCGCCGACCAGCCGGAAGTCGTCCGGGAAGCGGTGAGCGAGTTCATGAAGGCGCTTGGCGAGGCGCTGCTGATCGTGCTTGTCGTCTCGTTCCTGACGATCGGCTGGCGTTCGGGCCTGGTGATCGCGATCACCATCCCGCTCGTTCTGGCCGCCACCTTCGCCATCATGTACGAGATCGGCATCGATCTGCAGCGCATTTCGCTCGGCGCGCTGATCATTGCGCTTGGCCTGCTCGTCGACGACGCGATGATCGTCGTCGAAATGATGGAGCGCAAGCTCGAGGAGGGACTGGTCAAGGTCGAGGCGGCGAGCTTCGCTTATACCTCGACGGCCTTCCCGATGCTGTCCGGCACGCTGATCACCACGGCCGGCTTCATTCCGGTCGGCTTCGCCGCCTCGACGGCCGGTGAATACGTACGCACGCTGTTCTACGTCGTCGGCATCGCGCTGGTCGTCTCCTGGTTCGTGGCGGTCTACTTCACGCCGTGGCTTGGTCATATGATCCTCAAGCAGCGAAAACACGCCGGCAGCCATCACGATGTTTTCGATACGCCCTTTTACCGCCGGCTTCGCGCCACCGTCGGCTGGTCCGTGCGCCACCGCATCATCGTGCTGGTCATGACACTGGTGACCTTCGCAACCAGCCTGTGGGCGTTCCAGTTCATCCCGCAGAATTTCTTCCCGCAGTCATCGCGTCCGGAAATCCTTGTCGACCTCTGGCTGCCGGAGGGCACCAGCATCAAGGAAGTCGAGACGCAGGCCAAGGCGCTCGAAACCAGGATGATGGACGACAAGGACAAGCGCTTCATCGCCACCTATATCGGTGAGGGCGCGCCGCGCTTCTTCCTGCCGCTCGACCAGCAGCTTCGCAATCCGAACTTCGCCCAGCTTCTGGTGATGGCCAATGACGAACCGGCCCGCGAACGGCTGATCGTCAAGCTGCGCACCATTCTGGCCGAGGATTTCCCGTCGGTCCGCGCCAAGGTCGACCGCCTGTTCCTCGGGCCACCCACGGGCTGGCCGGTGCAGATGCGCGTCATGGGCCCGGATCGCCAGGAGGTGCGCCGCATCGCCGACGAGGTGAAGGCGAAGTTCCAGGCAAATCCGCTGCTCGGCGCCGTCCACGACGACTGGCTGGAGCCGGTGCCGGAGATGAAGCTGGTGATCGACCAGGATCGCGCCCGGGCGCTCGGCGTCACCTCGCAGCGCATCCGCCAGATGCTGCAGGCAAGCATGTCGGGAGCGCCGCTCGATGATTTCCGCGACGGCGAGGAGACCGTTTCGATCGTCGCCCGGGAACCGGCGGCGAGCCGCCACCTGCTTTCGGCGGTCGACTCGGTCTCTGTCCCGACGGATTTCGGTGGCTTCGTGCCGCTGTCGCAGGTCGCCAAGGTCGTCCCGGTGCTGGAGCAAGGCGTCGAATGGCGGCGCGACCGCCTGCCGACCATCAGCGTGCGTGCCACGCTGCCGGATGGCGTGCAGTCGAACGATGTCGTCATGAAGATGTACAGCGAGATGCAGGGCCTGCGCGACGGTCTGGCACCCGGCTACAACATCGAGATCCAGGGCGGCGCCGAGGATTCGGCCGAAAGCCAGGCCTCCATTGCTGCGAAGGCTCCAATCATGCTGGCCGTCATCGTCGTGCTGCTGATGATCCAATTGCAGCACTTCGGCAAGGCGATGCTGGTGCTGGCGACCGGTCCGCTCGGCATCATCGGCGCGGCGGCGGCACTTTTGATCAGTGGCGCACCGTTCGGCTTCGTCGCCATCCTCGGCGTGATCGCGCTGCTCGGCATCATCATGCGCAACTCGATCATCCTGGTAGACCAGATCGACCAAGATATCGCGGCCGGCATGGAACGCTCGGAGGCCATCATCGGCTCGGCGGTCCGCCGTTTCCGGCCGATCATGCTGACGGCGTTGACGGCGGTCCTGGCGCTGATCCCGATTTCGCGCGGCGTCTTCTGGGGTCCGCTCGCCTATGCCATGATGGGCGGCATCCTCGTCGCCACCGTGCTCACCATCCTCGTCCTTCCGGCAGGCTATGCCTTGTTCTTCGGCAGGGAGCGCAAGAAGGCCAGGGACACGGAGCAGGCCGCCGAGCCGGCCGCCGAGCCGAAGCTGGCGGAGAACGATGACCAGCCGCAACTGCCCCTGGCGGCCGAATAGCGGTCGAGGCAATTGCGCAAGGTTGGCGCCGCCCCTCATTGCCCTGCCGGGCATTTCTCCCCGTATAGTGACGGGGAGAAAGGGCTGGCCGCACCGCTCGGCGCGTTTTTTGCAGCGCTGGATATTGGCGAAATCCTTTGCGAAGGCGTCCTTCTCCCCGTCACTGTACGGGGAGAAGATGCCGGCAGGCAGATGAGGGGCGGCGCTGAGATCGACAATTAGTCTCAAGTGATTGTTACAGATCACCCACGGAGTCGATACACGATACCGCTGGTCTAAACCGGGAAAGGCTACTGCGCCGAGGAGGACGTCATGACCATAACTCAGGCACCGGTGGCGCTGCGCCGGCCGATCAACGGACGCCACCGCCAAATGTTCGTCGATGGCGCCTGGGTCGACGCCCGCTCGGGCCGCACCATGGAAACCCGCAATCCAGCCACCGGCGCGGTCATTGCCACGGTGCCGCGCGGCGACCGCCAGGATGTCGAGCTGGCAGTGGCGGCGGCGCGCAAGGCCTTCGACGGGCCGTGGAGCCGGTTCAAGCCCTATGAGCGGCAGGTGCTGCTGCTCAGGATCGCCGACCTCTTCGAAAAGCATTGGGAGGAGATCAGCCGCTCGGACACGACCGACATGGGCATGCCGATCGTGCGCACCCGCGCCAACCGCAACCGCGTCATCGGTATGCTGCGCTACTACGCCGGCATGGCGACGTCCCTGCATGGCGAGACGATCGAGAACTCGCTGCCGGGCGAAATCGTTTCCTTCACGCGCAAGGAGCCGGTCGGCGTCGTCGGCGCCATCATCCCGTGGAACGCACCGACGGCCGCTTCGATCTGGAAGATCGGGCCGGCGCTGGCGACCGGCTGCACGGTGGTGCTGAAACCTTCGGAAGAGGCGCCGCTGACGCCGCTTCTGATCGCCGACCTCATGAACGAGGCCGGCGTCCCGCCAGGTGTCGTCAACATCGTGACCGGCACCGGTGCCGACGCAGGTGCCGCACTTGCCGAGCATATGGGCGTCGACAAGATTGTCTTCACCGGCTCGACGGCGACCGGCCAGTCGATCGTCCGCGCCTCGGCCAGCAACCTCAAGCGCGTCTCGCTGGAGCTCGGCGGCAAGTCGCCGGTCATCGTCTGCGCCGACGCCGATCTCGACAAAGCGGTGCCGGTGGCGGCGATGTCGGTGTTCGCCAATTCCGGCCAGATCTGCATCGCCGGCTCGCGCCTGTTCGTCGAACGCTCCATCCATGACGAGTTCGTCGAGCGGCTGGCGGCCTATGCCAAGGGTCTCAGGATCGGCGACGGCATCGATCCGGCAACCGAGATCGGCCCGCTCGTCTCCGAAAAGCAGCTGCAACGGGTCGCCTCGTATCTGGAAGCCGGCACGGCGGAGGGCGCGACCCTCGTCACCGGCGGTAAACGTCTGACGGAGGGTGCGCTGGCCGCTGGCAATTTCGTCGCGCCGACCGTCTTTGCCGGCGTTTCGGACGACATGAAAATCGCGCGCGAGGAAATCTTCGGGCCGGTCATTTCGGCGCTGCCGTTCGAAACGCTCGATGAGGCAGTCGAGCGGGCCAACAACACGCCCTACGGTCTTGCTGCCGGGGTGTTCACCCGCAATGTCGCCACGGCGCACCAGCTGTCGCGAAAAATCCGCGCCGGCTCGGTCTGGGTGAACACCTATCACGCCATCGATCCGGCCGTGCCCTTCGGTGGCTACAAGATGAGCGGCTACGGCCGCGAGGGCGGCGCCGAGCACCTCGACGAGTATCTCAACACCAAGGGCGTGTTCATCAAGATCGATTGAGCGATCCGCCTGCCAATCCTCCACCGCGGCGCTGACCGCCAAGATGCCGGCAAAGCCTGAAACAAAAAACCCGCCTCGGCGGCGGGTCGTTGCTCGGGTAGTGTCTCAGTTTGAAATCTGATTTTTCGCTTTGAGCGAGATCGGTCCGTCTCGATTAGCCGAAGCGATCTCACCATGTCGGCAGTTTGAGTCTTGTAATTGAGAAAATGTGGCGTGGTGAGGTGCGCCTCATAGGCCGCTTGATCAGCGTAGCCTTCAATCACCAGCACCTTATCGCGGCTTCCCTTGACCGACAGCGCGTACAGGAAGATGACCCCAGGTTCTAGCCGCACCGAGGCTTCAATCTCTTCTGATAGGAGTGCGCCGTAAGCCTCGATCTGGTCGGGATCGATCTCCAGTTCTGCTATCCTGACAATCATTCGCTATTCCGCTTCTTGTACCGGTCGCAATGCGCATGACGCGGACGGCGTTGCCGATCACGTCGGCGGGGCGCTTCTGGCCTTTAGATCCGGTTGGCATGGCTACTCTCCTGAAGCGGCGGGCATGGCAGATCGGCATATGAGCAGAAAACGCAGCAATCGCCGGCTAAGGGCTTCAGGAGTACCCTGCAGTTTTTGCATTCGTAGAAGTGAACGCAGGCGTCGGTCGGCATCGTTTCCACAGACTGGTGCCCACAGTCCGGGCAAGTGATGGTGCTCTCAAGCTTCATTGCCGCTCCAATGCTTTCCGCTAAGCATATAGGAGTTCGGCCCGGATCGCGACAAGCGCGGCGTCAAATTTCAAACTGAGACACTACCCGACCTCGCGATCGCGAGCTTCCAGTGAGCGAGCTTGCGACGAGCCTCTGGAAGCAAATCGGATCGAGCGCGGCGGTCCGCACTCGATCCTTTCAGGCCAATATCAGATGACGAACAGCCAGTTGGCGAGCAGCATCACAGCGACGCCGGCGATCAACGTCAGGTAGGGCAGGATGCCCGCCTTTCTGATGGCGAGATCGGACGATTTCATGCCGAGATCCGCCAGCATGTGGTCGGGGAATTTGCCCTTGTCCTGGATGTAATGCCGGAAGCAGAACACCGGGATGATGAGGGCAGCTGTGATCAGTCCTGCCCACAGTGCCATCGGGTTCCAGACCTTGGCGCCGGCGCCCATGAAGATCATGTTAACATAGGCAAAGATGGCGCCGAGACCGAGCAGCCAGCTCGGTGCCTTCCACGGCCGCGCGATATGGCCGTTGTCGATGCGGTGGATCCAGCCGGCATTGAGGTTGAGGAAATTGAAGATGATGTAGCCGCAGTTCGACACGGCGAGAATGAAGAAGAAGCTTGTCGCGTCGGCCGAGGCGATGGCCAGCACGGCCAGGTTGAAGATCAGGTCGGTCCACATCGCCCGCGTCGGCGCGCCATGCTCGTTGACATGGCTGAGATAGCGCGGCAGCCAGCCATCGACGGAGCCCTGATAAAGTGTGCGCGAGGACCCCGCCATCGCCGTCATGATGCACAGCACCAGCGCCAGGATCATCAGCATCACCAGCAGGCTATGGATCAACTGGCCGCCGCCGACCATGCCGGCCAAGGCATCGGCAACACCGGAGCCGTCGACGATCGGGGTTGCCAGCATGCCGTTCAAGCCGAGCACGCCCTGGAAGGTGAACGGCACCAGGATGAACAGCAGCATGCACAGCAGGCCGGAATAGAAGATCGCCTTGAACGTGTCGGTGCCCGGAGTCTTGAACTCCGACGTGTAGCAGACGGCGGTCTCGAAACCGTAGGTCGACCAGGCGGCGATGAACATGCCGCCGAGAACAAGCGTCCAGCCGGCGATGTTCCACGCCCCGGGCTCGGGCGCATAGGCGGCCGCCAGCGGCACCAGCGGCGAGAAGTTCGCCCAGTCGATCTGGCCGGTGACGATCGGTACGACGCCGACGATCAGCATCGGAATGATGACGAACAGGCCGATATATTTCTGCACGTTGGCGGTGCCAAGGATGCCGCGATGCTGGATGGAGAAGATGATCAGCATCAGCACCGCACCGATGAAGAAAGTGGCGTTGAAGGTGAAGGAGACCGGGCCCAGCGTGTGGCCGTAGAGCGTCCAGTTGCGGATCGCCGGCGTGGCGGCCGCGGTCACCGCCGCGATGGCGTCGGCGGCACTGGTCCCCGTATTTGCGGCAATATAGGCGGCGACTTCCGGCGAGGTGTCGGTAAACAGCGGCACCGGCGCCAGCGCGTTGAGGATGTAGGCGGCGGCGATCGAGCAGCCGAGCGACAGCACCGGCGACCAGGCGAACCAGTTGCACCACACCGAAAGCGGCGCGATGAACTTGGAATAACGCAGCCAGGCGGTGGCGCCATAGATCGAAGCGCCGCCGGACTTGTTCGGAAACAGGCCGGCGATCTCCGCATAGGTGAAGGATTGCAGGAAGCCCATGATCATGGACACGGTCCAGATCAGGAAGGCAAGCTTGCCGGTCGTGCCGGCAATGCCGCCGATCGAAAACAGGACAAGGGCGGGAACGCCGCTTGCCACCCAGAAGGCGCCGCGCCAATCGATGTTCCGGTGCAGCTTCCCTTCGGCAGCCGGCACTAAGGCAGAGACTATCGTGCTCATTTACGTGAATTCCCCATTTCTGATGTTCCCCATCGGCGACAGTCGCAACCGCGCGAGGCGTCACCGACGCACGCGTTGAACGACCTTAGGCGTTTTCCGCTCAGTAGTATTTTTTTCTTGACAGTGAACATCGGCGCGTCACGCTTTCACGTCAAGCTTTTTTGTGAAGCTGTGCACATCGCAGATGTGGAACATGCTAGCTTTCGCGGCGCGCTGCCAACGGTGCGGCCTTTCCTTTTCCCCTCGTTGTGGGAGAAGGTGGCCGAGCGAAGCTCGGTCGGGGTGTTCCAGCAATGAAGGCGCCTCAACCGTCTTGGCGCTGCGCGCCAATCCACCTTCTCCCACAAGGGGAGAAGGTAAGAACCAACCGTCGTCAGGACCGCGGTCTGGTCTTTTGCGGATCGTAGTGGGCGAACGCGACGACCCGCGCCGGCAGCCGCTTGCTGTGGCCGTCGAGCTTGCCGATCTCGACCTCGGTGCCGATGGCGGCATGGGTGACGTCGAGCCTGGCCAGCGCGATGGTCTTGTTCAGCACCGGCGAGCGCATGCTCGAAGTGACCTCGCCGATCTCGGCGCGGCCGACATGGATGCAATCGCCATGGCCGACCACGACATTGGCGTCGATATCGAGGCCGACCAGCTTCTTCTGTGGGTTTTCCTTGCGCCGGATCAGCGCCTCGCGGCCGATGAAATCGTCGCTCTTGGTCTTCAGCGGCACGGTAAAGCCGATGCCGGCCTCGAACGGATCTGTCTGGTCGGAGAACTCGTATCCGGCAAAGATCAGCCCGGCCTCGATGCGCACCATGTCGAGCGCCTGCAGCCCCATCGGCTTCAGGCCGTGCGGCTGGCCGGCCTCCCAGATGGCGTCGAACACCTTCTCGGCGTCGCGCGGATGGCACCAGATCTCGTAGCCGAGCTCGCCGGTGTAACCGGTGCGCGAAACCACGACCGGAATGCCGTTGCCGCCGCCGATGCGGGCGACCGCGAAACGGAACCATTCAAGCTCGTCGATCGACGGCTGCAGCGGCGAGGTCCAGATGATCTCCTTGAGGATGTCGCGGCTCTTCGGTCCCTGCACGGCGACATTGTGCATCTGGTCGGTCGACGAGCGGACCAGCACGGTGAGGCCGAGTTTTTGCGCGGTGTCGCGCAGCCATTCGCCGGATAGATCGTCGCCGCCGACCCAGCGGAAATTATCCTTGCCGAGCCGAAGCAGCGTGCCGTCGTCGATCATGCCGCCATGCTCGTAGCATATAGCGGAATAGACGACTTGGCCGACGCCGAGCTTCTTGATGTCACGGGTCAGCGTGTATTGCAGCAGCGCTTCGGAATCCGGGCCGGTGACCTCGAATTTGCGCAGCGGCGACAGGTCCATGATGACGGCGGCCTGTCGGCAGGCCCAGTATTCGTCGATCGGGCCTTGCCTGGCGAAGGAATTGGCCAGCCAATAGCCCCTGTACTCGACGAAGTTGCGGGTGTGTTTGGCAAAGCTCGAATGAAATGATGTCTCGCGGGTCATTTTCGGTTCCGAATCGGGCGTCATGCGTCTGGCGATCGCTCGCGAGAATTTGTGCTGGCCGGAATAGGTCCGCACATGGATGTCGGTCAGGTTCCAGCCATTGGCCGGCGTCGTGTCGTCCGGGCAGGCCGACGAAACGCAAACGATGTCGGTCAAGGCGCGCAGCAGCACATAGTCGCCCGGCCGCGACCACGGCTCGTCGGACACCATGACGCCATGCGCGTCGATCGCCGTGTTGAAGAAGAAGTTGATCGCCATCCAGCCCGCGCGCGGGGTGACGCCCTTGTCGGCGAGCGCGCGGTTGAAATTCTCCGAGCAGTTGGGGTGACCGGGATAGCCGATGTCGTCGTAATATTTGGCGGCGCAAGCGAGCGCGAATGCATCGTGCCGGCCGCATGTGTCCTGCACCACTTCGACCAGCGGCTCCATGTCCTGGTCGTAATATTTCGAGTGCAGGCCTGGCATCGGATAGCTCGAGCCCATCAGCGTGCGGGTCGTCGTCACGTCGAGCGGATGATCGCTGCCCTTGTCAAGCTTGCGCGCCGAAAAGCACTGGAAGTCGGTGCATTGGCGCCCGTCGACATCGATGATCTGCAGATAGTCGCCTGCCTTGACGAAGTAGGCTTCCGCGGTCGCCGAATGGACGCGCAGGTCGAGCACCGGATCGGCTAGGGGATCGCCCAATTGCGACTTCGCCACCGGACGGATCGTGGCGCGGCGGACGATGACGTTGAGCGGTGTCGCCGTGTCGTGGCCGTCGACCAACATCGGCCCACCCGGGGCGGCGATCAGCATCGACCCATTACGGGCGACCGTAAAACCCTGTTCGGTGCCGGCCGGGGTGGCGCCGCCGAAGACGCGAACCGCCTTTGCCTGATCAAGCTGCACCTGGCGTCGCTCGAGCCCTCGGCGCAAGGAAGCGAGGCTGTCGTCGCCATCGGCCAGCAGCGCCTTGATGCCGGCGGCGTTGCTGTTCGATTTCTCGCCTAAAATGCTGGGGTCGGTAGCGCCGCTCTTGTCCCAAGCCAGCAGTTCGCAAGCCTGGCCGCCCTCTACGTTGCGTACGCTGATGGTATCGTCGGCCTCGACATCGATGAGCACCGCGCCATTGCCGTGAACGAAATAGCGCTCCATGCCAGCCGGCAGCGCCATTTGGCCGGGCCGCAGGATGAGGCTCGGCCGGGGCGGTCCGGCGGCGACGGCGGGGTAGGGCGACTGGCTCATCTCAACCCTATGTCTTGAGAAACAAGTTTGCCTGTACGTGAAATTATTTTAGCGGGAAGAATAGCAGTGCTTGCAGTTTTGGCAAGGCAAAGGGGATGGGCTGGGCGCAATCGCTTGGGTTTGAGTTCGCCGATCGAGCTTATCTTCCAAGCGTCGGCGCCGCCCCTCACCTGCCTGCCGGCATCCTCTCCCCGTAAACGGGGCGAGGGGCGCTCTCCTCGACGATTTCGCCAATCACCAGCGTTGCACAAAAAGGCGCCAGCGTTGCGGCCAGCTTCTTTCTCCCCGTTAACGGGGAGAAATGCCCGGCAGGGCAATGAGGGGCAGCGCCGAGATATCAAATTGGCCCTCTTCCGGCAAAAGTCGAGACTACCCCAATTCCTCCGAGTGCCCGACGTCGACGCCATACTCTGCGGCGGCGTCGAGCATCGTGCGCCACAGGCTTTCGGCGAAGGTTGCAAACACCAGAAGATTGAACACCGCCTGCCCATCCGGCCGGTCATTTCCACGCCAGAGATTGACACTGGTATGATCGATCGATGTCGCGGCAGCGGCGCCGATCGGGAATGACGCCGGGTGCAGGTCGAGCGACGACAGCTTGGCCAGCATGGCGCGCGCCTTCGTTCCCGAGACGCTGATCAGGGCGCGCGCATGCGACTGGTCCGACAGCGAGGCGGGTTGCGAAAACGCCTGGCTCAAAATGTCGATCGCATGCTTGCCGCCCTTCGACAGGACGAGGAACTGATCCGGCCCCGACCAGATGAGCATCACGTCCGAAGCGCTGACGGCCTTCGGCACCTCCGGAGCCGCCATGCCGAAACGGGCCTTGGCGGCGTTTGCCAGTTCCGCCCCTTTGCCGCGCCGCGCCATGATCTGGATCAGGTCGAAATTGCGAATCTCGGTGAGCGAAATGCCCGGTTCGACGTCGCGCGCGCCATAGGCGCCCACGACAAGGACATGCTCCAGCGGACTGCGAGAAATCCACGAAATTTCAGCCACGCTGGCGCCCTCCATCCGGATCGTAGAAGACGGGATTGCACAGCTCGACGTCATAGTCTTCGCCGCGCAGCGGATCATGCGCATGGACGATCTCGCCGATGCGCTCGCGGCCGCGCTCGACAAGCGCCAGCCCGATCCACTGGTCGAGCGTCGGCGAGAAGCAGACCGACGTGACATAGCCCTGATCGTTGGCGGAACCCGGTATCTCGCCCTTCGGAATGACATGTGCGCCGGAGCGCAGGCGGCGCGCTCTGTCCGTCGGCTTGATGCCGACCACGACCTGCCGATCCGCTGCCGCCAGCGCCTCGCGCCCGGCCATGACGCGGCCGATAAAATCCTTCTTGGTCGACATCATCTTGCCGAGCCCGAGGTCGGCGGCGGTCGTCGTGCCGTTCAGTTCCGGCCCGGCGACATGGCCCTTTTCGATGCGCATGACGCCAAGCGCTTCGGTGCCGTAGGTCGTCACGCCGAATTGTTTGCCGGCTAGCATCAGATTGCGCACCAGCGCGTCGCCGTAGCGGGCCGGAACGGAAATCTCGAACGCCAACTCGCCGGAGAACGAAATGCGGAACAGCCTCGCCCCGATGTCGCCGCGAAGCGCGACTTCCCGCGCGCCCATAAATGGAAACGCCTCGTTCGACAAATCCTCGGCTGGATCGACAATTTCGCGGAGTAGGTCCCGGGTCTTTGGCCCGGCGATCGAGAATTGCGCCCACTGGTCGGAGACTGACGTGAGTTGCACGTCGAGTTCTGGAAACAGCACCTGCCGGCAGAATTCGAGGTGCTGCATCACCGGACCGGCCTTGGCGGTGGTGGTGGTCAGGAAATAGTGGTCCTTGGCCAGTCGCGACGTGGTGCCGTCGTCATAGACGATGCCGTCCTCGCGCAGCATCAGCCCGTAGCGCGCTTTCCCCACAGCGAGATTGGAGAAGGTGTTGATGTAGACGCGGTCGAGGAACGCGCCGGCATCCGGTCCGTGCACGTCGATTTTGCCGAGCGTCGAGACGTCGCAAAAGCCGACGCCGCCGCGCACCGCCTTGACCTCGCGGGTGACCGATTCCAGCCAGCCCTTCTCGCCGGCGCGCGGATACCATTGCGCGCGCTTCCACAGGCCGGTGTCGATGAACACCGCGCCCTGCTCGGCCGCCCAGTGATGCGACGGCGTCAGCCGCGTCGCATGGAAATTCTCCTCGCGATGATGGCCGGCGAAGGCGCCGATTGCGACCGGCACATAGGGCGGGCGATAGATCGTCGTGCCGGTCTCGGGGATGGATTTGCCTGATACCGCCGCCATGATGGCGAGGCCGGCGACGTTCGAGGTCTTGCCTTGGTCGGTGGCCATGCCGAGCGTCGTGTAGCGTTTCAGATGCTCGACGGATTCAAAGCCTTCGCGCTGCGCCAGTTCGATGTCCGCAGCGGTGACGTCGTGCTGGTAGTCGACAAAGGCTTTCCCTTTGCCGGCAACATGCCAGAGCGGGGTCAGCGAAAAAGCCTCGTCGTCGGCGACTGGCGGAGCGCCGGCATTGCCGCTGTTTCCGGCACTCTGCGCTGCCGCCGCACCGGCGGCGAATCCCTGTCGCAGGCAGGCGCCGAGGCCAAAAGCGCCGTTGGCGGCACCGGCGGCCGCCATGCCCGCAGGGGCGCCGTCCGGCACGAAGGCGGATATATCGCCCTGCCATTTCGGCCGGCCGCGATGGTATGAGGTCAGCCCGACTGCCGGGTTCCAGCCGCCGGAAACGGCAAGACCGTCGGCTTCGACTTCGGCGCGTGCGCCGCCGGCCAGCGATATCGAGATTTTCCTGACACCGTCCTTGCCGCCTTCGACACCGACGACGGAGCCGTTCAAAACGGCAAAGCCGGCTTTGGCGGCGAGCGCGCGATGCGTGGCGGACACGTCCGGACGCGCATCGACGACCGCCGCGATCTGCAATCCGGCGCCAAGCGCCGTCTCGACCGTGCGCCAGCCATCCTCATTGTTGGTGAACAGCGCGATCCGCTTTGCGGGCGTTGCCGCATAGCGCGCGACATAAGTCCGCATCGCCGAAGCCATCATCACGCCGGGCGTGTCGTTGCCGGCAAAGACGATCGGCCGTTCTATGGCACCGGCGGCAACAACTGAGCGCTTTGCTATGATCCGCCACAGTCGCTGGCGCACCTGATGCTCCGGCGGGGAGGGCAGGTGATCGTTGACCCGTTCGATCGCGCCATAGCTGCCGCCGTCATAGACGCCGAACAGCGTCGTGCGGGTCATGAGACGGACGCCGGGCAGCGAGGCGAGCTCGGCCAGCGTGCGGGAGATCCATTCGGCCGCCGGCATACCGTCGATCGTGCCGCCGTCGGCAAGCAGGCGGCCGCCAAGCGCAAAATCTTCCTCGCACAGGATGACGCGGGCGCCAGATCGGCCGGCGGCGAGCGCTGCGGCCAGCCCGGCCGGGCCGGAGCCGGCGATCAGTACGTCGCAATGCGCCCAAGCCTTGTCGTAATGATCTGGGTCAGCAACGCCCGCCGCCCGGCCGAGACCGGCGGCGCGGCGGATCGCCGGCTCGTAGATCGCCTCCCAGAATTTTGCCGGCCACATGAAGGTCTTGTAGTAGAAGCCGGCGACGAAGATCGGCGAAAACATCTGGTTCACCGCCATCACATCGTGGCGCAGCGACGGCCAGCGGTTCTGGCTGGCCGCTTCCAGACCGTCATAAAGTTCGGCCGTGGTCGCCTTGGTGTTGGGCTCACGCCGCGCCCCCGTGCGCAGCTCGACCAGCGCGTTGGGTTCTTCCGAGCCTGATGTCAGGATGCCGCGCGGCCGATGGTATTTGAACGAGCGGCCGACCAGCTTGACGCCATTGGCGATCAGCGCCGAGGCAAGCGTGTCGCCCTGGAAGCCGGCAAAGGTTTTGCCGTCAAAGCGAAAGTTCAGCGGCGCCGAGCGGTCGATGAGACCGCCTGATGCGAGACGATAGGGCTGGCTGGAAATCACGATTGCCGGCCTTCCGTCGCTTCGAGATCATGCAGGAGCGCCGCGCCGCCCCTCATCGCCCTGCCGGGCACTTCTCCCCGTATAGTGACGGGGAGAAGGGGGCTGGCCGCGACCTTGGCATTCCGTCTGCAACGCTGGCGATTGGCGAAATCGCCGACGACAGCGTCCCTCTCCCCGTCCCTATACGGGGAGAGGATGCCGGCAGGCAGGTGAGGGGCAGCGCTGAGTTGGACAGGAGAATTCATTTCGCGGACCGCCTCGCACCAACGCCTGCCGCCGGCTCGACCGAGGAAATCTCATGCGTCAGCGTGTTGCGGGTGATCTTCAGCCAGGCCCGGCAGCCGCCAGCATGGTACCAATGTTCGCTCATCGCACCGGCAATGTTGTCGCGCAGGTAGACATAGTCGAACACCGCGTCTTCCGAGGCGCCGGCTGCCGGACGCGCCGGCTTGGCGTCGCCGAGATAGGTGAACTCGCCGAGTTCGCGTTCGCCGCAGAAGGGACAGACAATACGCATGCTTTGGACCGTCCTCAGTGCAGGTTCGGTTGGGCGCCGACGCCCTTTTCATCGATCACAGCACCGCGCCGGAACCGGTCGAGGCGGAATCTGGTGGCCTCCCTGTGCGGTTCGTCGCGGGCCAGAAGATGGGCAAAGACAAGGCCGGAGCCGGGCGTTGCCTTGAAGCCGCCATAGCACCAGCCGGCATTGAGATAGAGCCCGTCCACCGGCGTCTTGTCGATGATCGGCGAGCCGTCCATCGACATGTCCATGATGCCGCCCCATTGGCGCAAGAGGCGCACGCGACCGATCATCGGCATCAGCGCCATGCCGCCCTCGCAGACGTCTTCCATCACAGGCATGTTGCCGCGCTGGGCATAGGAATTGTAGCCGTCTATGTCTCCGCCGAAGACCAGCCCGCCCTTGTCGGACTGGCTTACGTAGAAATGGCCGGCGCCGAAGGTCATGACGTTGGGGATCAGTGGCTTGATCGCCTCGGAGACGAAGGCCTGCAGCACGTGGCTCTCGATCGGCAGGCGCATTCCCGCCATCGCCGCGACGCGCGACGAACTGCCGGCAACGGCCATGCCGACCTTGCCGGCGCCGATTGTGCCGCGCGACGTCTCGACGCCGGTCACTTTGCCGTTGGCGTCGCGCGCAAAACCTGTCACCTCGCAATTCTGGATGATGTCGACGCCGAGCGCGCTCGCCGCATGGGCATAGCCCCAGACCACCGCGTCGTGGCGCGCCGTGCCGCCGCGCCGCTGCAGCAGGCCGCCTTGCACGGGAAAGCGTGCATTGTCGAAGTTCAGGAACGGCATCACCTTCTTGACCGCCGCCAGGTCGAGCAGTTCGGCATCGATGCCGTTGATGCGCATCGTATTGCCGCGCCGCGCATAGGCGTCGCGCTGCGCATCGGAATGGTAGAGATTGATGACGCCGCGCTGGCTGACCATAGTGTTGTAGTTGAGATCCTGCTCCATGCGCTCCCACAGCTTCATCGACAGCTCGTAGAAGCCGGTATTGCCGGGCAGCCCGTAATTGGAGCGGATGATGGTTGTGTTGCGGCCGGCATTGCCGGAGCCGATCCAGCCCTTTTCGAGCACGGCGACATTCCTGATACCGTACTCGCTGGCCAGGAACCATGCCGTCGCCAGGCCGTGACCGCCGCCGCCGATGATCACCACGTCGTAGCGGTCCTTCGGGCTGGCGTCGCGCCAGGTGCGCTGCCAATTCTTGTGGCCGGAAAATGCGGCGCGGGCGAGGGAGAAGATCGAGTATTTCATAAATCTATTCCGAGGTCGCTCGCGCCAAGCAGGACCTTTCTTGACGCATCGGAATCATCCGAAAACCGCTTCACACTTTTCGGTCCGATGCTTTAGATATCGAGCGTATGGTCACGCTCCCACTGGGTGAAGTGGGAAGCATAGGAATTCCATTCCTGGTGCTTCAGCTTTAGGTAGGCCGACGAAAATTCCTCACCCAGCGCCGCCTTGAGTGATTTGTCGTTGTCGAACTCGCGCAATGCATCGAGCAAGTTGAGCGGCAGCTTCGGCGCGCCCTCCACCGTATGGCCAAACTGGTACATATCGATGTCGTAGCGCCTGCCGGGATCGGCTTTCGAGCGGATGCCATCGAGGCCGGCGGCGATGATGACGGCCTGCAGCAGATAAGGGTTTGCCGCGCCGTCGGGCAGGCGCAACTCGAAACGGCCGGGGCCGGGCACGCGCACCATGTGGGTGCGGTTGTTGCCGGTCCAAGTCACCGAGTTCGGCGCCCAGGTGGCGCCCGAGATGGTTCGCGGCGCATTGATGCGCTTGTAGGAATTGACCGTCGGGTTGGTGATCGCGGCAAGTGCGGAGGCATGCTTCATGATGCCGCCAAGAAAATTCTTGCCCTTCGCCGACAGGCCGAGCTCCATGGCGTTGTCGGCAAAGACGTTGGTCTTGCCGTCCTTGTCCCACACCGAGATGTGGGCGTGGCAGCCATTGCCGGTCAGGCCGGGGAATGGTTTTGGCATGAAGGTGGCGCGCAGGCCGTGCTTTTCTGCAACAGATTTGACCATGAACTTGAAGAAGGAATGCTTGTCGGCGGTCGCCAGCGCATCGTCGAAGGCCCAGTTCATCTCGAACTGGCCGTTGGCGTCCTCATGGTCGTTCTGGTAAGCGCCCCAGCCGAGCGCCAGCATGTGGTCGCAGATCTCGGCGATGACATCGTAGCGCCGCATCACCGCCTGCTGGTCGTAGCAGGGCTTTGACGCCGTGTCGTATTCGTCGGAAATCGTCTTGCCGTCCGGCGAGATTAGGAAGAACTCGGCCTCGACGCCGGTCTTGACATGCATGCCGTCGCCCGCCGCCTCGGCAATCAGCCGCCTCAGCGTGTTGCGCGGCGCCTGCTCGACCGATTTTTCGTCCATCATGCAATTGGCAGCAATCCAGGCGACTTCCGGCTTCCACGGCAGCTGGATGACCGAATCTGGATCCGGCACCGCCAGCATGTCTGGATGCGCCGGCGTCAGGTCGAGCCAGGTGGCAAAGCCGGCAAAGCCGGCACCGTCCTTCTGCATATCGGCGATGGCTTGCGCCGGTACCAGCTTGGCGCGCTGCCCACCGAACAGGTCGGTGTAGGAAATCATGAAATATTTGACGCCGTTCCCTTTGGCGAAGGCGGCGAGATCGTTCCCCATTATAGTTCCTCGCTTATTGGTATTTGGTAGTTTGATATCAGAAGCCGTTCTTCCCCGGTATCCAGTTGGTCCCGGCCAGCGGCACGCCGGCCATGGCGGCGGCTTCGATCGTCAGCGCGACGAGATCCTCGGGCTCGAGATTATGCAGGCTGTTCTTGCCGCAGGCGCGGGCAATCGTCTGCGCCTCCAGCGTCATCACCTTGAGATAATTCGCCAGCCGTCGGCCGGCCGCTATCGGATCGACCCGTTTCATTAGTTCGGGGTCCTGCGTGGTGATGCCGGCCGGATCGCGGCCCTCGTGCCAATCGTCATAGGCGCCGGCGGTGGTGCCGAGCTCGTTGTATTCCGCCTCCCAGCGCGGATCGTTGTCGCCGAGCGCGACAAGTGCGGCGGTGCCGATCGACACCGCGTCGACGCCGAGCGCCAGCGCCTTGGCCACATCGGCGCCGTTGCGGATGCCGCCCGAGATGATCAGCTGCACCTTGCGATGCATGCCGAGATCCTGCAGCGCCTGCACCGCCGGCCGGATGCAGGCAAGCGTCGGCTGGCCGACATTCTCGATGAACACTTCCTGGGTTGCGGCGGTGCCGCCCTGCATCCCGTCGATCACGACGACATCCGCGCCTGATTTCACCGCAAGTGCTGTATCGTAATAGGGCCGCGCGCCGCCGACCTTGACGTAGATCGGCTTTTCCCAGTCGGTGATTTCGCGCAGTTCCAGGATCTTGATCTCGAGATCGTCGGGCCCGGTCCAGTCGGGGTGGCGCGAGGCCGAGCGCTGGTCGATGCCCTTCGGCAGCGTGCGCATTTCGGCGACACGGTCGGAGATCTTCTGGCCAAGCAGCATGCCGCCGCCGCCGGGCTTGGCGCCCTGGCCGACGACGATCTCGATCGCATCCGCCCGGCGCAAATCGCGCGGGTTCATGCCGTAGCGTGACGGCAAGTACTGGTAGACCAGCGTCTTGGAATGGCCGCGTTCTTCCTCGGTCATGCCGCCGTCGCCGGTGGTCGTCGAGGTGCCCGACAGCGTCGCGCCGCGGCCCAAAGCTTCTTTCGCAGGGCCGGACAGCGAGCCAAAACTCATGCCGGCGATGGTGATCGGGATTTTCAGCTCGATCGGCTTTTTCGCATGGCGCGAGCCCAGCACGACACTGGTGTCGCAGCGCTCGCGATAGCCTTCGAGCGGATAGCGCGAGATCGAGGCGCCGAGCACCAGCAGGTCGTCGAAATGCGGCAGCTTGCGCTTGGCGCCGGCGCCGCGAATGTCATAGATGCCGGTCGCCGCGGCGCGGCGGATCTCGGAGAGTGTGTAGTCGTCGAAGGTCGCGGATTTGCGCGGCGTCGTCGGCGGGTTGCGATAAGTCATTGAGCCTCAATACGCGTCGGCGTTGTCGATGTTGAAATTGTAGAGCGTGCGTGCCGAGCCGTAACGCTTGAACTCCGCCGCTTTGACGCCGGTCACCCCGGCGCGGTCGAGCAGGCCTTGCAGCAATTCCAGATGCTCTGGCCGCATCTCCTTGGCGATGCAGTCGGCGCCAAGGCTTTCGACCTTGCCGCGCACGAACAGACGCGCCTCGTAGATGGAATCGCCGAGCGCATCGCCGGCGTCGCCCAGCACCACCAGATTGCCGGACTGCGCCATGAAGGCCGACATGTGGCCGATATTGCCGTGGACGACGATGTCGATGCCCTTCATCGAAATGCCGCAGCGCGACGACGCGTTACCCTCAATGACCAGCAGCCCGCCCCTGCCGGTGGCGCCGGCATACTGGCTGGCGTCGCCTTTGACCGTTATCGAACCCGACATCATGTTTTCGCCGACGCCGGGTCCGGCCGAGCCATGCACGGTGATGGCGCTGCCGTCGTTCATGCCGCCGCAATAATAGCCGACACTGCCGCGGACATCGATGGTGACCGGCTGGTCGACGCCGACAGCGACCGAATGGCTGCCTTTCGGATTGAGCACTTCCCAGGCGGTCTCGTTCGAACCGAGGGTCAAATTATGAAGCGCCTGGTTGAGCTCGCGCAGCGGCATCTCGGCCAGGTCGAAGACCCGTGACGCATGGCTCTGGTCGAGTGCCTTGGAGACGTTGATTGCCGGCATGAACTCAATGCTCCCAGAAATAGACGGTTGCGGGCTCGGGTTCCCAGACCCTCGCATTATCTATGCCGGGCAGTTTGGTGAGCGCGCGATATTCCGAGCCGAAGGCGACATACTGGTCGGTCTCGGCCATGACGGCAGGCTTGCAGGCGATCGGATCGCGCACCACGCCGAAGCCGTTCTTGGTGCCGACGACGAAGGTGAAGAACCCGTCGAGGTCGCTCAGCGTGCCTTCCAGCGCCTCGCCGAGATTCTTGCCATGCGCCATCTGCGAGGAGAGATAGGCGGCCGCAACTTCCGTGTCGTTCTCGGTTTCGAATGTCATGCCTTCGCGGATCAGTTCGCGGCGGACATTGTTGTGATTGGAGAGCGAGCCATTGTGCACCAGGCACTGGTCGGCGCCCGTCGAGAACGGATGCGCGCCCATCGTCGTCACCGCCGATTCCGTCGCCATGCGGGTATGGCCGATGCCGTGCGTGCCGGTCATGCTGCGCACGTCGAAGCGATCGACGACCGCTTCAGGCAAGCCAACTTCCTTGTAGATTTCGACGACGTCGCCGGCACCCATGATGCGGACGTCTGGGCGCAGCGTCTGGATGGCCTCGCGCGCTTCATCGATCTTGGCGGGCGTGGTTCTGACGACCGCATGCGTCGACTTCACCGCAATGCCGACCGGGGCTCCGATCGCCTTGGCGAGTTCAGCGTCGAGACCGCGGAAGTCGCGCTCCGGCTTTGCCGACTGGATGGTGATCTTGGCCTCGTTGCCTGTTGGCGCGCCGTAGATGGCGATGCCGGCGCTGTCCGGACCACGATCGCTGAGCGAGATCAGCATCTGCGACAGCATCGAGCCGAGCTGAGGCTCGAGCGACTTGTCCTTCAAAAACAGTCCGACGATTCCGCACATGTCAGGCTCCCGAGGTTTGTTCCCTTGGAGATGTATCGAATGAGTCTTGGAAATTCAATTGGGATGAAAAAAATTTTCCTGTGGTTACAGATCGACCTGTGGATCGCCGCTCGCACTATCGCTGCCCTGGAGGGTGTTGTGAACCCATTTGGCATGGCGGATGCGGGCGATCTTATAGGCGTCCAGGACCGACAGAGCATAGATCAGGACGCCGCCGGCGTGGCGGCCGATGAAGCTGGCATCGGCTGGTGCGATCTTGGCCGTGACCCATGCCAGGATCACCATGAAGAAAAGAAACCGCAGGCCGCGCACCGGCACGCCCAAAACGACATGCCCGCTTCCCGGCAAAACAATCGCGGCGCCGAGCACGAAATACGGGTTTGGTGGTGCGGGCGACGTGGTCTGGCTGATCATGCGACCCGCCGTTCGGCAAGATTGATGGCATCGCGAAGCGCGGATGCGGACTTGAGCAGCTTTTCGATCAGCGCTGGATCAAACCTGACACTGCCGAATTCAGCCTGCCGGAACACGCCATAGCGGGCCCGTTCGGCCTCTGCCAGCAGCCAGACGATGCGCACACCGTTTGGCGTGATCAACAGTTCCTTGGCGCGTCCGTCGGCAAACATATCAAGGTGATCCGTGATGGTGTCCAGCGGGAAGCGCACGCCTTTGCGATCCGTTCGAAGCACCGCCTCGGCTGGAAATCCTGCCGGCTTGGGAAGCGTATGGTCGAGATGATCGAAGTTGGAGAAGGTGGTCGGCGAACCCGGCCGCATCATCATATCGAATGTGCCTGGCACCGCGACTCTTTCGGTAATCGAAATACTGAGCCATCGCGTCGGAAGCTTTCTTGTCGCCAGCGTGTCGATGATGGTCCGCACCTGGGCCCGCCGGCCGTTCCACGAGCCGGCCCAGGTGACGACGCCGGCCGTGCCGTCGGAGACGTTGGCCGCGTCCGGGATGATGGCACGGACGCTGGCTTCATCGGCGGCAAGCGCGGCCAAGGCCCTGTCGCGGCTGGCGCGCGCAAGCCAGGCAAGGTGAAGCACAAGTGCCAGGGCGACCGCGCCGGCGAGCAATGCTGAGATCACTTGAACTACCTCGTCACGCCGACGCCCGCCCGTAAACCGTGGAGGCGCGGCGCTCTAATACCCCTGCGGCTTCGGCCACGGCATGGTGAATTGGGCACCGCGGCGCACGAATTTATAGCGATAGAAATGGAACCACAGCGAGATCAGGAAGTAGAACGCCACCATCGCGATCAGCTGCGAGCCGAAACCGAGGAAGATTGCAAAGAAGGTGACCACGCACAGACAGAACAGCACGATGGCCGGAAGCGGATGGAACGGATGCGTGTAGCCGCGACGGATCGAGCCGAGGGGCCATTTCTTGCGGAACATGATGATGTTGATGCTCATGAAGGTGTACTGCAGCACACCCGACAGAATGGAGAAGGTGATCGCCTGGTTGAGGTCGGCGATGAAGGCGAAGGCGAGCGCGATCGGCAGCAGGAACAGGATCGAGCGATAGGGCGTGCGGTATTTCGGATGCACGGCCGCGAACCAGCTCGGCAAATAGCGGTCGCGGCCGAGCGAAAACCAGGCGCGCGCCGCGTCGTTGATACAGCCATTGGCGGATGCCAGCGCCGCAAGCAGCGTCGCGATGAACAAAAGGTTTTCAAGCAGCGGGCTGCCGGTCAGCTTGGCCGCGTCCCAAAGCGGATAATAGGTGGTGCCGAGATATTCCCACGGCATCATCGAGGCGCAGACATACCAGGTCATGGCTGCGGCGATCAAAAGCGTGATCATGCCGGCCATCGTGCCGTAAGGCAAAGAGCGGGCCGGGGAGCGCACTTCCTCGGCTGCCTGCGTGGTGCCCTCGATGCCGAGATAATACCAGATGCCGAACTGAAACGCGGCAATGACGCCGATCCAGCCATAGGGCAGGGCATTGCCGGGGGTCACCAGCTCGTTCAGCTTTAGCACGGCGCCTTGCGTCCATGGGCTGACGGAAAAGAACAGGATGACGATCGAGACATAGGCGAGCGCCGTGATGACGAAGTTCACATTGAGCGTCATCAGCACGCCGCGGTAGTTCAGCCATGCCAGCACGACGATGGTGGCGGCGATGAAGGCGTTGCGGTTGAGCCCCTCGACGCCCGCCTTGGCGATGATCGTGTCACCGAGCAGGATGGAATCCGACACTTCCAGCATGGTGTAGGCAAAGACCAGGAACAGCGCGACGTTGAACGCCATCAGCGGCCCGACAATGTGCTTTGCCTGTGCATATTGGCCGCCGGCGGCAGCGACGGTCGAGGTGACCTCGGAATCGATCATGGCGACGGACGTGTAGAGCAGCCCGACAACCCAGCAGACGATCAGCGCCGCCAGTGCGCCGCCCTTGTCCGCCGCGAAATTCCAGCCGGTGAATTCGCCGACCAGAACGATGCCGACGCCGAGCGCCCAGACATGGGCCGGGCCGAGCACCCTGAGCAGCGAAACCCTGTCACCTTGCACTGCTGGTTCAAGTGCGATCGTCATTGTTCAATCTCCACTCAGATCCGGTGTTTTTCGGCCACGGCTTCAAGCTCGCCTTCACGCGACGAAGTCAGAACCTCCTCGGAAAAAGTCGTGTCGATCTTGAACCAGTCGTAGAGCATCCACAGCGCGAGCACGATCGAGATGCCCCACGATGCATAAGAGAGTGCGATCCACATGATGACGCTTCCCCGATATTTGCCTGTCTTCGTCTTCGAATTTTTATTTGTCGCCGAACTTTTCGTTGATAACGTCGCGATATTCGCGGTCCGATGCGCGAAACAGGAAGACGAAATAGCCGATCAGAACCGCGGCCATGATGATCAGCGTCGGCCAGTCGATGACGTAGTGAAACCGGTTCTGGATGATGTCATGCGCGGTCGCTGGCGTGTAGCCGAGCTTCTCCCAGATCGACGCCATTGTGGGGTTCTGGCCAAGCGCTTCCCATGTCGCCGCGTCGATCTTGTCGATCGATTTTGCCGCACCCGCCAGTCCCAACTTGAGCGGCAGCCATAGGGCGACGAAAATGGCGACCACGACGACGGCAATATCGAAAACCTGGCCGGCCTTGCTTTGCTCCGGCGGTGTATAGCGCGACATGCTCTCTCCCCTCAGGACTTGCGGTTGCGGAAGGCGTCGGCGTGCTTGATGTCGAGCCCGTAAATGAAGTCCTTGTCTTCCTTGTAGTGGTTGACCATCGCCAGGATGGCGGCCGTGTTGAAGATCAGCACGGCGGCGGCAGCGACGGCGACGACGACCTTGATCCCCATGTCGGGGATGTATGGCCAGGTCATCACAAGGACGAAGAGGATCGTCGCCCACAGGCAAACGATCAGGAGCACCGATCCGCGCACGTCGGAACGGTATAACGCTTCAATGCGCTGTTGCAGGTTGGACATCGTTTCCCCTCCATCGCTCTCTTTCAAGAGAGTGAAATTTTTTTCATAAGTTCTGTCCGAATTCTGGAATTGTCAAGCCGATTTTACACTCGATTAACCGTTGTTCCGCGCCGGATTTTGCCTGACAATGAAATAATTTGCTTGCGGGTATTGCAGGGCTCCTGCGTTTGCGGTCAATATTCGGTCAATGCTCCGGCCTCCGCGCACAGGAGCGGGGAACAGCGAATTTCACAACGGAGGACGAGCGGATGACGGCATCCTGGAGATTTTCGACCTTGGCGGATCGCCATCGTGCGCTTGGTTCGAAGCTCGAAGACTGGAGCGGGATGGGCACCGCCTGGACCTACGACAAGGACGCGGACGAGGAATACATCGCCATCCGCACCAAGGCCGGGCTGATGGACGTGTCGGGCCTGAAGAAGGTCCACATCACCGGGCCGCATGCCTCGCATCTGATCGACCTGGCGACGACGCGCGACGTGGAGAAGATCTATCCCGGCAAATCTGCCTATGCCTGCATGCTGAACGAGGCGGGAAAATTCACCGACGACTGCATCCTTTACCGCACCGGCCCGAATGCCTGGATGGTCGTGCACGGTTCGGGCACCGGCCATGAGGAGTTGCAGCGGGCCGCCATGGGCCGCGATGTCTCGCTGCGCTTCGATGACAATCTGCACGACCTCTCGCTGCAGGGGCCGATAGCCGTCGACTATCTGGCAAAGCATGTGCCGGGCATTCGCGACCTCGCCTATTTCCATCACATGCAGACGCGGCTGTTCGGTTTTCCGGTGATGATCTCGCGCACCGGCTACACCGGCGAACGCGGCTACGAGATCTTCTGCCGTGGCCAGGATGCCGGCACGATCTGGGACACCATCCTCGATGAGGGCAAGAGCGCCGGCATCATCCCGTGCCGGTTCACCACGCTCGATATGCTGCGTGTCGAGAGCTACCTATTGTTCTATCCCTACGACAATTCGCAGAAATATCCGTTCGAGAACGAGGGCCCCGGCGACACGCTGTGGGAACTCGGCCTCGACTTCACCGTCAGCCCCGGCAAGACAGGCTTTCGCGGTGCCGAGGAGCACTACCGCCTCAAGGGCAAGGAGCGGTTCAAGATCTTCGGCGTGCTGCTCGAAGGCAAGGAGCCGGCCGACGAGGGCGCGCCGGTCTATCGCGACGGCAAAAAGGTCGGCGTGGTGACCTGCGCCATGTATTCGCCGCTGGTCCAGAAATCGATGGGCATTGCCCGGCTCGATGTCGACTGTGCCGTCCAGGGCACCAGGCTCGAGATCCGCAACCAGAGCGGCGCCATCAGCGCGACGGCTGAGCCGCTTCCGTTCGATGATCCGAAGAAGACCAAGCGCACGGCGAAAGGCTGAGGCATACTGGGAGGATGGCAGCGAAAAGCATCATCAGCCGGCCGGTCTACGGAACCCTGTCGCCGCAGCCTGGCAAGCACCATCTTTTCGTGGCCGATGCAGAAGGTGCGCTGGCGATATCGGACCTGGCCGCCAAGGCGCCGGCCGGCTTCTTTGCCGATGCCCACATCATCTTCATCCCCGGCAATGACGGCAAGCATGTCACGGCGCTCGAGGCGCTGAAGCCGGCGCAGTTCTACCGGGGGCCTACCTTCGCCAGCGCCCTGCCGCGGCTGAAGCAGACCTTGGCCAACGCGCATATGGGCCTGCGCCTCTATCTCGCCGGTACCGAGGGCCTGATCGGCCAGGCCATGCAGGTGGCGCTCGAAGCCGGCATCGACCACACCTCGATCCAGACCGAGCATCGCGGCTCGCTGGCGCGCCGCATCCAGTGCGTCCATTGCAAGGGCATCACCGAGAACGTGACGACGCAGCCGGCGACCTGTTCGCATTGCGGCCTGCTTCTCCTGGTACGCGATCACTATTCCAGGCGCCTCGCGGCGTTCCAGGGCGTCTGCATCAATGCGGAAGACCGCAGCGAAATTCCTCCGACGGAGGAGATCTTTCGATGAGCACCGGCACCACAAAGCTCGACGTCGTGGTGAGCGACGTCGTTCCGGTCAACGAATTGGTCACGCGCTTCCATTTCCGCAGGCGCGACGGGCAGCTTTTGCCGACATTTTCCGGCGGCGCTCATGTCGTCGTCGAAATGCGCGACGGCGAGCGGACCAGGCTCAATCCTTATTCGCTGATGGGCTCGCCGCTCGATACGCGCGAATACACGATCTCGGTGCGCCGCGACGATGTCGGCCGCGGTGGTTCGCTGTTCATGCACAGCAACGTCAGGCCGGGCATGGAGATGGTGATCAGCTATCCGGTCAATCTGTTCTCGCTCGATTTGCGCGCCAGAAAACACCTGATGCTGGCGGGAGGCATCGGCATCACGCCGTTCATGGCGCAGACCGCGCAGCTGGCGGCGCAAGGCGGCAATTTCGAGCTGCACTACACCTGCCGCACCGCATCGCTCGGCACCTATGCCGATGTGCTGAGAGAGCGCTACGACCGCCGGGTCAGGCTCTATCACGACGATCGCGACGAGCGCATCGAGCTCGACCGGCTGCTGTCGTCGCAGCCGCTCGGCACGCATCTCTATGTCTGCGGCCCGTCCGGCATGATCGGCTGGGTGTGCGATCGTGCCGCTGCGCTGGGCTGGCCGGCGGAAACTGTGCATTTCGAGCATTTCGCCGCACCGCAGCCCGGCGCGCCGTTCGACGTGACGCTGGCGGTCAGCGGCAAGACGATCCGCGTTGGCGAGCAGCAGAGCCTGCTCGAGGCGATCGAGGCCGCCGGCGTCGATCCGCCCTATCTCTGCCGCGGCGGCGTCTGCGGCCAGTGCGAAACAAATGTCATCGCGCATGACGGCAAATTCATCCACAACGACCACTGGCTGAGCGAGGAAGAGCACCGATCCTGCAAGAAGATCATGCCTTGCGTATCGCGCTTCGAGGGCAGGTCGCTGGTGCTGGAAAGATAGGAGGCGGAGCTTGGGCATCACCTTTCGTAACGAAACGTTCCGTAACGATTTTACCTTCAGGAACAGCCCGGAGCACATCAGGCGGTTTCCGTTCCCGTTCCACGAAGACAGCTACATGTATGCGGTCAACATCGAGCCGCATGTTCTGGGGCCGAAGGGCAGCGTGCTCGAAAACCTGATCGACGTTGACGAGCACTATGTCGCCGAAATGCAGGACCGCGCTTTGGTGCTGGCGGAGGACCCGCTGCGCTGCCAGTCGCTGCCGCACATGACGCTGGCCGGCTGGGACCTGCTCGAACTTCTGATGGAACAGCAGGCGCTGGGCTATCCCGAGCATTTCACGCTGACGCGCGACGGCGACAGATGGCGCTGGATAAACCGGCCGCTCGGCATCGACGACACGTTCACCTTCGGCGACGTGTCGACGCTGCCCTATGGGCCGATGGAATACATCACGCGGCAATCACAAGGCGATTTCTGCATCCTTGACCAGCGCGACGGCAACCTGTGGATGGATGCCGGCATGGTCACCACCCAGGCCGACTGGTCGCTCGATTTCGACATCGGCATGAATTTCTTCGAGTGGCACGCGCCGGTGCCGCTGGCGCATGAGAGGGGCATATTCGTCCGGGCGCTGAAATTCCTCACCAACATCCAGCAAGGCAAGCCGGCGCGGCGGCTGAACTGGACGATGACCATCAATCCGCGCCTCGACACCAGCCCGGAAAACTATCACAAATGGGGTCCGGACCGGGCGACGGTGACGCCCGAAAACGTCGGTGACAAGGTCCATCTTCGCGTCGAATTGCAGAGCTTCTGGCGGCTGCCGCGCTCGAACGGCATCGTCTTCCCGATCCGCTGCTATCTGATCAAGATGGACGAACTGGTGACGCAGCCGAAATGGGCGCGGCGCCTGCACCGCGTCATCCGTGACCTTCCCGAAGAACTCGCCAATTACAAGGGCTTGACGCGCTATCGGCCGACGCTGGTCGAGTGGCTGTCGAAGCTCGACGACGGCAGCCCGACGTCAGCAGGCTTCGGGCCGGACTAAAGCAAGGTCCCCCTCATCCGGCCGCTTCGCGGCCACCTTCTCCCGCTGGGGAGAAGAGAGGTAGGCGCCGGCGCTGCCGGTCTCCTCTCCCCCTCGGGAGAGGTCGGATTGCCCCGAATTGCCCTTCGCAATTCGGTTGGTAATCCGGGTGAGGGGGTCTGCTTGCGTCCCGCTCATCCCGCACTACTCTGCGGATAGCAGATGATCGAGAGATAGCGCATCGGCAGAACCGTCAGCACCTCCGGTCCGTGCGGCGCATCGGCGTCGAAGAACAGGCTGTCGCCGGGCTTCATCGGATAGAGGTTGTTGCCGTGGCGGTAGGTAACCTCGCCTTCAAGCATGTAGAGGAACTCCATGCCTTCGTGCTGGAAGGTCGGGAACACATCGGAATCCTCGGTCAGCGTGATCAGATAGGGCTCGACGACGACGCCGCTGGTGTTGGAGCCGATATGGCCGAGCAGATTGTACTGGTGGCCGGCACGCGTGCCGCGGCGCTCGACGTCGAGGCCTTCGCCAGCCTTGACGAAGACGGCGCTGCGCTCTTCCTCGAAGCGGCGGAAGAAGGCGGTGACCGGAACGCCGAGCGCCCGCGACAGCGCCTGCAAAGTGGTCAGCGACGGCGAGGTGATGCCGTTTTCGATCTTCGACAGCATGCCAAGCGAAATGTCGGTGGCAGCCGCAAGATCGGCGACGGTGATGCCGAGTTTTTTGCGAAACGCCCGCACCTCGCGGCCGATCGCCACCTCCAGGACTTTTTCGCGAGTGTCGCGAACAGCGTGCGGGTCCTGGGTCAGTGGCGTCCGGATCGTTGCCACGCCCTTCGGCGATGGCTTGGCCTTGGCGGCTGCCCCATTCCTGAAATTGGAAGCTTTTTTCGCCATGTCGCCACCCCGTTCTGCAGATTTATTTCACTCACGGTGAACATATTCAGTGCGGATACAGAGCGCAACTGCGACAGCAAGCCACTTTATGTCGAATGGCGTGCTCTCCGGGTTTCCGCCATCAGCGGTTTTGCTGAAAATCCAATCTGCTGAAACGTGGTTTCAGCAGAAGGCCTGTTGACAGCATCGAATGGGCAATTACTGTCCTGTCAGTGAAATTTGTTTCGTTAGAGAAATGAACCGGGAGGCCCGCAATGAAAAGTCGTGTTGCCGTCATCGGAGCCGGACCTTCCGGCATGGCCCAGCTTCGAGCCTTCAAGTCGGCGGCCGACAAGGGTGCTGACATTCCGGAAATCGTCTGCTTCGAAAAGCAGTCCGACTGGGGCGGCCTGTGGAATTACACCTGGCGCACCGGCCTCGACGAGCATGGCGACCCGGTGCATGGCTCGATGTACCGCTACCTTTGGTCGAACGGACCGAAGGAATGCCTCGAATTCGCCGACTACACGTTTGAGGAGCACTTTGGCCGGCCGATCGGCTCCTACCCGCCGCGCGCGGTGCTGTGGGACTATATCAAGGGCCGCGTCGAAAAATCCGACGTGCGCAAATGGGTGCGCTTCAACAGCCCGGTGCGCATGGTGACCTTCTCCGACGCGACGAAAAAGTTCACCGTCACCGCGCATGACCGCACCAACGACGTCACCTATTCCGAAGAGTTCGACAACGTCGTTGTTGCCTCGGGGCATTTTTCCGTACCCAACGTTCCCTATTTCGAGGGTTTTTCGACCTTCAATGGCCGCATCCTGCACAGCCATGATTTCCGCGACGCAATGGAATTCAAGGACAAGGACATTCTGATCATCGGCCGCTCCTATTCGGCCGAGGATATCGGCTCGCAATGCTACAAATACGGCGCCAAATCGATCACCTCCAGCTACCGCTCGAAGCCGATGGGCTTCAAATGGCCTGACAACTGGCAGGAAGTGCCGCTGCTGCAGAAGGTCGTCGGCAAGACCGCGCATTTCAAGGACGGCAGCACCAGGGATGTCGACGCCATCATCCTGTGCACGGGCTACCTCCATTCATTCCCGTTCCTCACCGAGGATCTGAAGCTCAAGACCGCCAACCGCATGTGGCCGGACGGGCTCTATGAGGGCGTCGTCTGGGCGAAGAACCCGCAGCTGTTCTATATCGGCATGCAGGACCAATTCTACACTTTCAACATGTTCGACGCGCAGGCCTGGTTCGCGCGCGACGTCATCATGGGCCGCATCGAACTGCCCTCGGCAGAAGTGATGGCGGAACATGGCAGGAGATGGCGGGCGCGCGAGGAAACGCTGGAAGACGCCGAGCAGATGATCTGGTTCCAGGGCGACTACACCAAGGAGTTGATGGAGCAGACCGATTATCCGGGATTCGACGTCGAGGCGACAAATCAGACCTTCATGGAATGGGAGCACCACAAGGCGCACGACATCATGAGCTTCCGCGACCACGCCTACCGCTCGCTGATGACCGGCACGATGGCGCCGTTGCACCACACGGCCTGGCTGCAGGCGATGGACGATTCGATGGAATCCTATCTGGAAGTGAAAGGGGTGGCGGCGGAGTAGCGGCTTCCTCGCCGCACCGGGCTGCATGACAGCCTGCCCAGCTTGCAACCCATCGAACCCGTCAAATCCTCTGTGCAGAGGGTCTAAAGCGCGTCGCGTTTGGATGGATTCATGCGACGCGCCTTAAGTTCTTTTTTATGCATGTCATTATCGCAAAACCGCTGCGCTTGCGCGACATGCATTACTTGCTGCGAGCCTCGCGCACGTCTTTCGTCGCCTCGATGATCCGCTCGAGCAGGGCATGGAGATCGTCGCGGTGGCCGCTGCGGCCGGCGGGGCCGTTTTCTTCGGATGTCATGACCACTGTCAACGCGCGCCCGGGCACAACGTAGACCATCTGCCCGCCATACCCCCACCCGTAGAAGACCGCTTCGCCCGCGATCTGACGCATGAACCAACCATAACCATAACCGTCACCGGTGAAACGGGAGGCGGTGCGTGGCTGCCAGGAGAGCTTGATCCAATCGGCCGGCACGAGCTGCCGTCCTCCGCGGCTCATCCCGCCGCTGCGGTAGAGCTCGCCAAAGGCGAGCAGCGAGCGCGGGCTCATGGCCATCTGGTTGCCGCCGAGATAGATGCCCTGTGGGTCGCGGTCCCAGGCGACGATGGAAAAGCCCTCCTGCGGCCCCAGCCATTCGCGCGCCAGTTCCAGCGTTGAGCGGCCGGTCCGGCGCGTCAGGATCGCCGAAAGGAGATGGGTCGAGCCGGTGGAATAGAGCATGGTACCGCCCGGTTCGTCGTCGAAGGGCAAGGCGAGCGCTGCCCGCACCCAGTTATCGCTTGCCACCCAGCGCCCGTAGTTTGGGCCGGAGGTCCGACCCAGCCCTGCCTGCATGGAAAGCAGATGACCGATCGTAACCTGCTGGAGCCGCGGATCCCCGTCGGCGGGCAGGTCGCCCTGAAGAAGCGGAGCGATCTTCTGGTCGGGGCCTTGGAGCACGCCCTTGTCGACGGCGATGCCGACGAGCGCGGAGATGATCGACTTGGAGGCGGATTTTATGTTGGCAGGACGTGCCGGAGAGTAGCCGCGATAGCCACGCTCCGCCACCACCGCGCCCTCATGCGCGATGGCAACCGTGCGCAGCGGCGTCAGGCGCTCGGCCTCATCAAAGAGCTTTTCAAGCCGCTCCTCCAGGCCGTCCGCAGCGTGAGCAGCGACGGAAAGCATGAGGAGAAAGGCTAGAATCACGGTGGGACGCTTCAGCATGAAGCCAGCTTGGGATGCATTTTGGGCAAGACGAAGGTGGGACGCGCGATGTATTTTCCAGCTATCCCAGCCTTGCCCGTGCCTTCGCCGTCCAGGCGTTGAACAGCCGGTCGGCGACGATGCCGATGAAGGCGATGGCCAGGCCGGCGACGATGCCGCGGCCCGAATCGGCCTTGGACAGCGCGATGAACACCTCCTGGCCGAGATCGCGGGTGCCGACCATGGCGCAGATGATGATCATCGCGAGCGCCATCAGGATCGTCTGGTTGACGCCAAGCATGATCTCGGGCAACGCCAGCGGCAGCTGCACGCGCAGGAACGTCTGGCGCTTGGTGCAGCCCGACACCTTTGCCGCCTCGATCAGCGCCGGCGGCACCTGCCTGAGGCCGTGATTGGTGTAGCGGATGGCCGGCACCACGGCGAAGGCGACGGTCGCGATCATCGCCGTCACGTCGCCGACGCGAAACAGCATCACCACCGGGATGATGAAGCAGAACGACGGCAGCACCTGCAGCGTGTCGATGACCGGCGTGACGATCTTCTCGACACGATCGCTGCGCGATGCCATCAGCCCGATCGGGATGCCGATCAGGCAGGCGATGAAGGCCGAGATGCCGCAGAGGTAGACCGTCGCCATGGTCTTTTCCCAGAGACCGGTTACCGCGCAGAAGACGGTCAGCGCGGCGACCAGGGCGGCGAGGCGCAGGCCGCCGAGCTGGTAGCCGGCAAGGCCAAGCAGAAACACCGCGCCCAGCCACGGGAAGCCCTCGCAGAAGGCGCGCACCGGGTTCAGCACATTGAGGATCAGCGCCACGCGGAACGCTTCGATCGTGTCGAAGAAGTTGATCGTGATCCAGCTCACTGCTGTCTTCCACATCGGCGCGGTGGTGAAGGTGATCGCCTTCGGCACTGCGGCGAAGGCCGGCACGAACAGACCTAGCAGTGTCGTGACGGCAAGGATGGCGATGGCCAGCGTCAGGTTGGGGTAGCGCCGCCAGAAGCTCGGACTGACCATTTGATAGACATGACCTTGCGCGTGATTGCGCGCGATCGCCTGGCTCAGCCGGTCGAGCGCGATCGCCAATGCCACGATGGCGAGGCCGGCTTCCATGGCCTCGCCGACCTTTAGCGCGCGCAGCGCCAGCAGCACGTCGTAACCGAGGCCGCCGGCGCCGATCATCGAAGCGATGATCACCATATTGAGCGCCAGCATGATGACCTGGTTGACGCCTACCATCAGCGTTGGACGCGCCGACGGCAACAGCACGCGCCACAGTTTCTGGCGTGCCGTGCAGCCGGCCATCTCGCTGAAATCGTCGATTTCGGACGGCACCCGCGACAGCCCCAGCATCGTCGCGCGCACCATCGGCGGCGTGGCGAAAATGGCCGTCGCGATCATCGCCGAAACCGGGCTGTTGCCGAAGAGCAGAAGCATCGGGATCAGATACGCGAAGGTCGGGATGGTCTGCATCAGATCGAGGGCAGGGGAGATCAAAAGCCTCTCCGCCCATGGCTTGCGCCACGCCCAGATGCCGACGAACAATCCGGTGACGATGCAGAACGGCACGGCAATCGAGATCAGCCCCAGCGTCAGCATGGCGCTGGTCCATTGGCCGAACAGTGCGATGTAGAGAAAACAGCCGCCGACCAGCGCGCCGAGCTTCCAGCCACCGGCGGCGCGTCCGGCCAGGAATGCAGCGATGCAGACGCCGACCCAGGACAGGCGCGGCAGGACGATCAAGTCCGCGCCATGGCCGATCTTGAAATTCTTGGCAAGCAGATTGAGCGCAAAATCGAGCGGCACGCTGAGTGCCACGGTGATCGACCGCGTCAGCCAGGAGAAGTTCGACTTTATCAGGTTCATCAGAGCGCTGACCCAGTCGGCGACGGGAACGATTGCGCCAGCCGGATAGTTGACGGCCCAGAGCAGCCTGTCCTGCAGCAGGAATACGGCAAGCACGGCGGCAAGGGCGCAGGCCCAAGCCACCAGCCAGATCTGAACCGGCCGCGATCTCGCCTCGCTGGTGCTTGCCGTCACCGTCATGCGCCGGCCCCGGGACGTTCGATGCCTGCCAGAAGATCGATCACGGCTTGCGGAGTGACTTCGCCGATCGGCTTGCCGCTGCCGTTGACCACCGCGAACGGCTTGCCGGCCGAGACGATGCTTGCCGAAAAACTTGATATCTTGGCATCCGGCGCGACCATGCCGCCATGTTCGGTGCCGTCGCAGGCGCGCATCAGGCTTCGCGCCGAGATCACCTTGGCGCGGTCGACGTCACGGGTGAATTCAGCGACATAGTCGGTCGCCGGATTGACCACCAGCTCTTCGGGCGTGCCGATCTGGATGACCTCGCCGTCCTTCATGATGGCGATGCGGTCGGCCAGCCGGATGGCCTCGTCGAAATCATGGGTGATGAAGACGATGGTCTTGTGCAGCATGGTCTGCAGCCGCATCAGCTCGTCCTGCATCTCGCGGCGGATCAGCGGATCGAGCGCCGAGAACGGCTCGTCGAGAAACCAGATCTCCGGCTTGGTGGCGAGGCTGCGGGCGATGCCGACACGCTGCTGCTGGCCGCCGGAAAGCTCACGCGGATAGAAATGCTCACGGCCGCGCAGGCCGACGAGCTCGATCACTTCCAGCGCGCGCTTCTCGCGCGTCGGCCGGTCCTGTCCCTGGATGCCCAAGGGAAAGGCGATGTTCTCCAGCACGTTCAGATGCGGCAGCAGGGCGAAATTCTGGAACACCATGCCCATGCGGTGGCGTCGCAGCTCGATCAGCGCGGCATCTGAGATCTTGAGGAGATCCTTGCCCTCGAACTCGACCTTGCCATGGGTCGGCTCGACCAGCCGCGACATGCAGCGCACCAGCGTCGATTTGCCGGAGCCGGACAGGCCCATGATGATGAAGATCTCGCCCTGGCGGATTTCGAGGTCGACGGCGCGCACCGCGCCGACCAGCCCGGCCGCGGCGACGTCCGCCATGCTGGCCTTGCCGTCGCGCTGGCGGATGAAATTGGCCGCGTTCGCGCCGAACAGCTTCCAGACGTTGCGGCAGGCGAGCTTTATCGGGCGGGCATCTGCCGCTTGCGGCACCTGTTCAGTCGTATCGGCCATGCAATTGTCCTTCTGGAATATGGGATAGAGACCCGGCCACAAGGGGCCGGGTCTCGCAGTTTTCCAGTTGGAACGATCACTCGGCCCAGGCTTTCCAGTCGGCTTCGTGGGCGGCGATCCAGGCGGCGGCGACGTCTTCCGGCGTCTTGCCTTCGAGATCGATCTCGCCGCTCATCTTGTTGAGCTCGTCGGTGTCGACCGTGTAATTCTTCGCGACCTTGTAGGCGACCGGCCATTTGTCCTTCATGCCGGCCCAGGAATATTTCCAGATCTCGCCATGCGGCTTGCCGCAGTCATATTTCGCTTCAGGGTTCACACCCCATTTCGGGTCGTTGTAGCACTCCGGCGTGTAATCTGGGAATTCGACCCATTCGCCCTTATATTTGGCCGGCGCCCAATGTGGCGAATAGACCCACAGCATGATCGGCGCCTTGCGCTGATAGGCCGAATCCAGTTCGGCGAACATCGCCGCATCGGTGCCGGCATGGATGACGGTGAAGGGCAGCTTCAGCGCTGCGGCGCGCTCGTCGTCAAAACCTTCCCATGTCACGGGGCCGCCGAGATAGCGGCCGTTCGGCGCCGTTTCCGCCGTCGAGAAGGCTTCGGCGCATTTCGGGTCCTTCAGCGCCTCCCAGTTCGGCAGGCCCGGGCATTTCTCCTTCATGTATTCGGGATACCACCATTCTTCCTTGGCCTTGGGCCCGAGCGCACCGAGGCGTTCGGTCTGGCCGGTCGCATCCGAGGCCTTCATGGCTTCGCCGGCCGTCGTGTCCCAGAATTCCAGCGCGACAGTGAGGTCGCCATTGGTAAGTCCGGTGGTCAGGCTGGAGAGATAGTCGGCGGTCGGGTACTCGACCATGTATCCGAGCTTTTCCAGAATGCCGCCGAGGATCTTTGCGTTCAGATTGACGCTGGTCCAGTCGAACAGCGCGATCTTGATCGGGTCGTTGGATTCTGGCGCCGCAGCCTGAGCCGAAGGTGTCAGCACACTTGCCGCGGCAAGCGCAAAAGCTCCCATTGATAATCTGGATATCATACTCCGAAGTGACATGCCTGTTCTCCTGTCAAGCTCTGGTGGAAGTTATCGTTCGTTCCCTTCTTGCGTCTTTTTGATTGTGTTGGAAAAGCTGATCGTTGCGCAAGTCCATTGGCACCAAATTGCTGTCGGCGCCGAAGTAGGCGCAGACGCAATGATGCCCAATTCGATGAAGATGTCGTGCGGGACGGGACCGCGTCATGGCTGCCGTGCTGCCGAAGCAGTGATCTGCGGATCGATCGCCGGTCTTGCGGCGCCCTCAATCTTGCGAGCCATCAAGTTCCCATGATGTCAGCCGTTGGCAGTCGCCGAAGCCATTTTCATGGGATGAAATTATATATACCAACGTTCATGTCGCGCAACGATTAACGCGGCGCGGATCGCGCAATTCGGCTGCAGTTTCGCCGCCTGCCGATTATATCAGCAGATTGACGCGTGAACCTGCCCCATTGCTCACGACATGATCAGGCCGCCATCGACATTGATGGTCTGACCGGTGATGTAGGCGGCGTCGCTGCTGGCCAGAAAACTGACCAGGCCGGAAACGTCCTCGCCGCTGCCGGCGCGGCCCATCGGGATGTTCTTCACCCATTCGGCCATCAGCTCGCCGGGCTTGTAATCGCCCATCAGCTTGCCCCATGCCGCGTCGTTATAGGCCCACATGTCGGTGTCGATGATGCCGGGACAGATCGCGTTGACGGTGATCTTCTCCTTAGCAACCTCCTTGGCGAGGCTCTGGGTGATGCCGACGACGCCGAATTTCGAGGCGGCATAGTGCGGCGTGTAGATGAAGCCCTGTCGCGCCTGGCCGGATGCGGTGTTGATCAGCCTGCCGCCGTCGCCATGTTTGCGGATGCGCGCGATCGCCTCCTGGCAGCACAGGAACACGCCCTTAGTGTTGACCGCCATTACCTTGTCCCATTCGGCCTCGGTCATCGCCTCGATCCTGGCGATGGTGATGACGCCGGCATTCTGTACGGAGATGTCGACGCGGCCGAACTGCTGTTCGGCCAGATCGTATAGGGCGGCGACCTCGTCCTTCTTGGTCACGTCCATGCGCAGCGATGCGACCTTGGCGCCTTCCGCCTTCAGTCCGGCGGCGATCTCGTCGACGCGCGCGTCGATGGCGCTGACGACGACAGCCGCGCCCTCAGCCGCGAAGCGCCTGGCCATGGCCGCGCCAATGCCGCCGCTGGCGCCGGTGATGACCGCCGTCTTTCCCTCGAACCGCTTCTGCATTTTTTCTCCTACCAGCAGACGAAGCCGCCATCGACGATCAGGTCGATGCCGGTGACGAAACTCGAAGCGCGACTGGCCAGGAACACGGTCGGGCCGACCATCTCTTCCGGCGCCGCCATGCGCCCCATCGGCGTGTCGCGCTCGAAGATCCTGACCTGGTCGGCGACCTCCGGCCGCTTGTTCATCGGCGTCAGCGTATAGCCAGGGCTGACGACGTTGACGCGCAGGCCGCGATCGGCCCATTCCATGGCGAGGCTCTTCGACATGTGGATGACGGCGGCCTTGGATGAATTGTAATGCGCCTGGGTCAGGCCGCGATTGACGATCGAGCCCGACATCGAGGCGATGTTGATGATCGAGCCCTTGCGTCGCGTCAGCATCGTGCGCGCTTCGGCCTGGCAGGACAGGAACACGCCGTTGACATTGACGTCGTAAAGTTTCTGCCATTTCTCCAGCGAAAGCGTCTCGGCCGGCTCGGCCGCGGCAACGCCGGCATTGTTGACGGCGATGGTCAGCGCGCCGAGTTCGGTTTCAGCGCGCTCGATCGCCACTGCCAAATCGGCCTCTGAAGTCACCGTGCCGGTCAGCACCAGCGCCTTGCGGCCGAGCGCCAAAATTCTGTGCGCGGTCTCGTCCAGCCCGCCCTTCGAGGCATGGCCGAAACAGGCGATGTCGGCGCCGGCCTCGGCCAGGCCGATGGCGATTGCTTGGCCGATGCCGCTGCCAGCGCCGGTAACGAGGGCAACGTCCCCATGAAGATCGAATAGTTTCATCGAAATGTTTCCTGTTGAGCCGCCGGTGCTGCCCTGGGAAGGAAGGGGCGCCAGTCCTAGCTGGCGCCCCGCGCGGTCCGGTGCCTAGGAGGATACCACCTGCTGCGCTTTTGTTCCGATCCATTATGCCGCCGTCAGCTTGTGGCGAGCTCCATGACGGCGACGTTGTTCGCTTCGCTGCGGTCGAGAATGCCGCGCTGGCGGCCACGGCTCAGCACCAGCACGCGATGTGACAGGCCGAGCACTTCCTCGAGGTCGGAGCTCACCACCACCACCGCCATTCCGGAGCGGGCGAGGTCGGCGATGACATCGTAGATCGCGGCGCGGGCGCCGACATCGATGCCGCGTGTCGGCTCGTCCAGGATGAACACCTTGGGCGGCCGTGAAATCCATTTGGCGATGATCACCTTCTGCTGATTGCCGCCGGAAAGCTTGCTGATCGCCTGGTCAGGCCGGCCCTTGACGCCAAGCCGGCCGATGCCGGCCTCGGCGAATTTCTGTACTGCCTTCGGAAATACCCAGCCGTTCGGCGCGACATGGTCGAAATTGCCGATCGCCAAATTCTCGCCGATCGTCTGGTCGAGCACCACGCCTTGCGCCTTGCGGTCTTCCGGCACCAGCACGACCCCGGCCTTGATCGCCGCCGCTGGGTCATTGAGGTGCACCGGTTTGCCGGCGACACGCACCGAGCCGGACGAAATCGGATCGGCGCCGGCAATCGCCCGCACCAGCTCCGTGCGGCCGGCGCCGATCAGTCCGGCGATGCCGAGGATTTCACCGGCCCGCACCGAAAAGCTGACATTCTGGAAGCTGCGTTCCGGCGAGGACAGGTTCTCGACCTCGAGCAGCGCCTCATCGCCTGGCACCGACAGCGGCGGGAACATCCGCTCGACGCTGCGGCCGACCATCTGCTCGACCACGGTGCGCACCGGAATGTCGGCGCGCTCGTGCCGGGCGACGATGCGCCCGTCGCGCATCACTACCACGCGGTCGGCGATCTCAGCGATCTCGTCCAGCCGGTGGCTGATATAGATGAAGGACATGCCTTCCGCCTTGAGCTTGCGGATCTGCTGGAACAACAGTTCCGTTTCCTCGCTGCCAAGCGCTGCTGTCGGTTCGTCGAAGATCAGAAGCTCGGCATTGAGCGTCAGCGCCTTGGCAATCTCGACCTGCTGCTGGGCGGCGATGCGCAGCGTGCGCACCTTGCGTTCCGGCGAGACATCGAGGCCTAGCCGCTTCAACTGCGCTGATGCCCGTGCATTCATTGCCGCGCGATCGATGCGGCCGCCGCGCATCGGCAGGCGTCCGACATAGACGTTCTCGGCGACCGACAGATCCGGCAGCAGCTTCAGTTCCTGGTGGATCATTCCGACGCCGGCGTCGATGGCGGCGGCGGGAGAGGCGGGGGAATAGGGCTTCCCCCGCCATGTGATGGTGCCGGCATCGGATTTGGTCGACCCGGCGATGATGTTCGAAACGGTGGACTTGCCTGCGCCATTTTCGCCAAGCAGCGCCACGACCTCGCCCGGCCGCACCTCGAAGCTTGCATCGGCCAGGACCTGGACCGGTCCGTAGCTCTTGCAGAGGCCGTTGACGAACAGCCCCAGATGCGGGGTCTGCGTGTGGCTGGGATCCAAGGACATCGTTCCGCTCGTTAACCGTCAGAAATGCTTGGGATCAGGGATGCCTGATATTATGGATGCCTGATATTAGGGATGCTTGGCGATGAACTGATCGACATTGTCCTTGGTGGTCAGCGTCGCGTCCTGCAGCTGTTCTGCGGGAACGGTTTCGCCGGCCACCAGCTTGATCGCCGCATCGACGGAAAGCCGGCCCATGCCTTGTGTCTGCTGCGTCGCGGTTACGTCGAAAACGCCGCCCTTCAGAGCCTTGAGCGCCGCCACGTCGCCGTCGAAGCCGGCAACCCAGACCTTGTGGCCGGGATTGGCGACCTTGACCGCCTGCGCAGCACCGAGCGCCAGCGCGTCGGCCTGGCCGATGACGATCGATACGTCGGGATGGGACTGCAGCAGATCCTGCGTCAGCTTGAAACCTTCGTCCTGATGCCAGCCTTCGCTCCATAGCTCGCCGACCACCTTGATGTCGGGATAGGCGCTCAGCGCTTCGCCACAGCCCTTCGACCGGTCGACCTCGGGCGTCGTGCCTTTCTGGCCATGGATGATGACCAGTTCGCCCTTGCCGCCGGCCTGCTTGGCGATGTAGTCGCACACCGCCTTGGCCGATGCCACGCTGTTGGTGGCGATGAAGGTGTCGCCGGGTGCGCCTTCGGCGTTGCGGTCGACATTGATGACCGGGATGCCGGCCGCCTTGGCCGTCTTGGTCGGCACGGTGGCGGCGGTGGCGCCGGCCGGGATGTAGATCAGCGCATCGATGTTCTGTGTGATCAGATCCTGCACCTGGCTGACCTGGGTCGCCGAATCGCCCTTGGCGTCGACGGTGACAATTTCGATGCCCTTTTCCTTGCCATAGGCTTCGACGGACTGCTTGATCTGGTTGAAGAAGTCGGCCTGCAGATTGGCGACGGCAAGGCCAAGCTTCTTGGCCTCCTTGGCCGACGCCATGTCGGACAGTCCGAGCAGCGGAATGACGGCCGCGGCAGCAAGCAGCAATGAACGTTTGGTCAGCATGTGTTTCCTCCGTTGATGTTTAATCTGTCCCGCCGGCGCATCACGGCGCCCCTTGGCCGAACAACTCCCAGTTTCGGATCACCGATCCGTTTTCGCCCGGACATCCGGGTGAATCTCATTGCGCCCCGCTCTTCATTGCGCCCAGTCTTCATTGCGCCCAGTCTTCATTGCGCTCTGCGCCGCCATGTATCCGTGGCCACCGCCAGCGCGATCACGACGCCGATCACCACTTGCTGGATGAAGGGCGACACGCCGAGCAGGTTCAGCCCGTTGCGCAGCACACCGATGATCAGCACGCCGATCGCGGTGCCGCCGATCGAGCCGATGCCGCCCGACAGGCTGGCGCCGCCGATCACCACCGCGGCGATCGTGTCCAGTTCGTAGCCGAAGCCGGAGCTCGGCTGGACGGAATCGAGCCGTGCCGCAAGCACGATGCCGGCGAGCCCGGCCAGCACGC
The DNA here is from genome assembly GCF_055811385.1 of Mesorhizobium sp. WSM4849. Taxonomy (NCBI): domain Bacteria; kingdom Pseudomonadati; phylum Pseudomonadota; class Alphaproteobacteria; order Hyphomicrobiales; family Phyllobacteriaceae; genus Mesorhizobium; species Mesorhizobium sp. WSM4849. The sequence continues at coordinate 48,536 of NZ_JBVVPW010000002.1, read as the reverse complement.
CGCAGATTGCGTAGACCCAGTTGGTCAGCGACTTGACCGGGATGCCGGACAGCCGCGCGACCTCGGCGCTGCCGCCGATCGCGTAGAGGCTGCGGCCGGTCGCGCGGTAGTTCAGGAAGATCGCGAAGATGATGGCCAGCACGATCATCAAGCCGACGGTGATCGACAGGAAGCCGAAATGGCGGATAATCGACAGGCTGGTGAACCAGTCGGGAAAGCCGATGATCTGCGAGCCGTCGGTGATCATGTTGGCGAGACCGCGCGCCACCGACATCATGGCCAGCGTGGCGATGAAGGGCGGCAGCTTGGTGACGGTCACCAGCAGGCCTGAAACCAGCCCGCAAAGTCCTGCAACGACGAGCGCTGTGACGATGCCAGCGGGCATGCCGAGATTGAGATGGTCGGGATGGGCGACGAACCCCATCACCATCGCGGCGAGCGCCAGCACGGAGCCGACGGAAAGATCGATGCCGCCGATCAGGATGACCAGCGTCATGCCAATCGCCATGATGCCGAGCACGGTGACCTGGTCGAGCACGTTGAGGATGTTGCGGACAGTCAGGAACGTGTCGGTGGTCAGCGACAGCGCAAGGCACAGCAGCACCAGCCCGATCAGCGGTCCCAAGGTTCCGGCGAACAGGGCCGAAAGCTTCGCGCCCGCCGCGGCCTGCGTACGTGGGGCGGCCTTCAACTCGCTTGCACTGTTGCTCACAGCCATCTTGTCTCCTCCATCAGCGATCCGGCGATGCGTCGTCGGCTCACTCTTGCTCACCAGGCACCTCCCTGTGAACAATTTATCTTTGATATGCAATTTTGTTCAGCTAAACTGTTCGTCGGAAAATTGTCAAGGCCCGCCGCATCATTCCACGCCGGTTTGCGCCGCCAGCCGGTTTGCCTTACGAAAGGGCATGAAATGCCGCGTTTCAGGTCCGCTCTCATCCTGCGACTTCGTTTCGGCTGCTTGAGCAGGCCGGGACGGCCAAAACAAAGTAAATGTTGACCATTTTGGCTTTCATCTCGCGTTGTAGACGATATCCTGTCGATGTCTTAAACCTTGAATCCTGGCACGCAGATCGATTTCGTGGCGCATGGTCGGATACGCCATTTGAATGGCATTTAAGGATTCGGACGACCGCGGGAGGGCAAAAAGATGGCGATGATAGAGAATGACAAGGCCTCGCGCTTCCCGGATGCCGAGCTGAAGGCCCGTGCCGCATGGCACTATTATGTCGAGGGGCTGACGCAGGAGAGGATTTCGGAGATCCTCGGCATCGGCCGCATCAAGGTGCATCGCATCCTCTCCGCCGCGCGTGAGGAGGGCGTCGTTCAGTTCCGCATCCGCGACAGCGTCGTCGAATGCTTGGTGCTGGAAGAGGCCTTGAAGCAGCGTTTCGGGCTCAGCCAGGCCATTGTGGTGCCGTCGGCCGCTGACCGAAGCAATGCCCCGCTGATGATCGGCCATGCCGCGGGCGCCTATCTGGCCGACAATGTGAATGCCGGCGATGTCATCGCACTGGGCTGGGGGCGGACGCTGAAATTCGCCATCAATGAATTGCCGCGGCGGCCGATCGCCAGGACCACGGTGGTCTCCATGCTGGGCGGCCTCACCCATGCCCAGCCGCTCAACCCGACCGAGAGCGCCTGGGAATTCGCCGAAAAGATCGGCGCCGAGTGCTTCCTGCTGCCGGTACCGGTCTATGCCGACAGGCCGGAGCAGCGCGAAGCCTTCATGAGCCAGCGCAGCGTTCAGGACGTCGTCTTCCGCGCGCGCCGGGCAAACATCGCCGTGCTCAGCGTCGGATCATTTTCCAATGACAGTCCGATCGCCAATTACGGCTTCATCAAGCCCAGCGAACTCGAGGAGCTGCAGACGGCCGGCGCTGTTGGCGATATTTTGTGCCATTTCGTTGACGCCGAGGGCAGGCTCGTCGACCATGAGGTCAATCGTCGGGTCTGCGCCTATCCGCTGCAGGACCTGTCGGACATCCCGGCTATCATCCTGGTTTCGGGAGGGCAGGAAAAAATCGCGATCATGCGGGCGGCGCTCGCCAACACCAAAGTATCGGTTCTGATCACCGACGAGGATGCCGCCAAGGGCCTGCTCAACCGCTGAGTTTTGCGCGCCTAGGACAGAGGCAGCTCAAAATTCACAGGGCTTGGGGCGGCTGTCATATGACCAGTCGGCGAGAGCCACTGGCTTGAATTCTCCTTCGATCGGTCTGCCGTCATCCAGTCCTTGCGAGGCGATGCCTTTGCCGGTGAGATAGTTGATGTCGCAACTGCCCAGCGTTGTTTCCACGTCGCCATCGGACGTCTGGACGTTCCAGTCCCAGTACCGGCTATAGCCGGCGACCAGGAATTTGCCGCCGCGATGGACGACCATGACGGTCTCCGCCCATGATTTGTTGGCTCCGCAGCCGAAACAGGAGGTGACGTTCAGCGATCCTTTGCGCTTGCTTTCGAGCTCAAGAACTCGGCCCTCCGTAAGCGCCCTCTTGATGAAAGCCGGCTTGCGCGAAGGATCGAGCTTTTCATCGCCGGCAGCCAGATAGATGTAAAGGTCCGCTTGCCCACTGTCGGGATCCTGCACCATTACGGCCCGATCCATCTGCCCATCATCATCGATGTCGAGCGCAACCTCGAGCGGCGCCTCGGCCGCGGGCCCGTTCTCCGCGAGCGAGGACATTGGAATTGTCGCAACGGCGACAATCCATGACAAGGCCGCATGATGAAACGCCGTCTTCATGAGCAATCCAATGCCCCCGGAATCGAGCATTGGAATCTAACATTGGCTGGACAAGACGCAAAATCAAAGACGCCAGACGTCTAGGTCGTGAATTCACGCCGTCGCGTTGCCGAGCCGCACGTGGATAGCGCGCGTCGCCTGATAGAGGTCGCGGTAGATCGCCTTGCGCGTGCGGTAACCGGAGACCAGATCGCCGACGGGGTCGACGTGCCTGGTCGGCGGCACGGCCATAGCCTCGGCCGCCGTTTCGGGCGAGGCAAACCATCCGACGGCCGAAGCCGCCAGCATGGCGGCGCCGAGTGCTGCGGCTTCGTTGACCGGTGAGACGGAGAGCGGCCGCTCGAGCACGCTTGCCATGATCCGCATCAGCAGCACCGAATTGGTGCCGCCGCCGGCGGCGATCATCGCCGCCGGTTTGCCGCCGGCTTGAGTTTCCATTGCCTCGCTGGCGATGGCCTGCTCGAAGGCGATGCCTTCCAGAACCGCTCGAAAAAGGTGCTTCGGCTCATGGTCGAGCGACAGGCCGACAATGGCGCCGCGCGCCGCGCCGTCCCAATAGGGGCTCATGACGCCGGCCCAATACGGCATGACAAGCAGTCCCTCGCTGCCGGCGGCAACGTCCACCGCCGCCTTCTCCAGCGCTGCGGCCGACGGCGAGCCGGTGGTGCGAACGATCCAGTCGACCAGTTGCATGCCGGAGCGCAGCACGGTCTCCAGCATGAACCCCGAGCCGGTGGGCGAGACCAGCGTTCGAAACGCGTCCGACGTCGCCATCCCATGGGAATAACAGCCGCTGACGACGCCTGAACCGAGCGAAAGATAGCTTTTGCCTTCGCCATAGACGCCCATGCCGAGTCCCATCGCCTGGCCGTCGCCGGCGCCGGCGACAACAGGCGTGCCGGGCTTCAGGCCGGTCAGCCTGGCCACGCTTTCACTAAGCCTGCCGCAGATCGCGCCGGGCGCGACCAGTTGTGGCAACTGGTCCGGCCGCAGTCCTGCGGCCTCGACGAGCTCAGGGTGCCAAGTGCCATTCTTGATGTCGAGCAGCCCGAGCGGATCCGCACTTGCCGTGCTGGTGACCAGACTTCCGGTCAGCCGGTGGACGAAGAAGCCGTGCACGTCGACAAGTGCGGCTGCGTCGTCGAGCGCTTGCGGCTGGTGTTCGGCAAGCCAGGCGATCGCATAGAGCGCGGGCGTCGGGTCCGGCGGCTTGCCGCTCCAGTCGCGGATCGCCTCGCGGCCGAGTTCAGCTGAAAGCCTGATGACTTGCGGACGGGCGCGCTCGTCCAGCCACAGGATCGCGGGAATAAGCGGCTTGCCGGCATGATCAATCAGCGTAAAGGTCTCGCGCTGGTGGGCGATGGAGATCGCCGCCACCCGCGCAGCGCCAACCGCCTCAGTGACCTGCTTCAAGGCGCCGAGCAGCGCGGTCCACCAATGTTCGGCATCCTGCTCGAAATGGCCGGGCTTGGGATTTGAAAGCGGATAGGCTTCGCGCGCCTGGAACAGCTCCTTGCCGTCGCGCGTGAAGGCAATCGCTTTCACGGCCGTGGTCGAGGCGTCGATCCCGATTACGACATCGTCCATCAGGCGGAAATCCAGCGGATTTAGGCGGCGTTCGTAACGAACCGTCCGTCCGACTGGTCGAGACGACGGCGGATCTGGGTTATCACCATCGAATCGTCGGGTACACAATTTTCATAGGTGAGGAAATCGCCTGTCTTGACCGGTTTGACCACCTTGGCGCGTTCGGCGAGGCCGAGCGGCAGGGCGCCACGGGCGCGTGCGTCTTCCCAGGTCATGGCGAAGCCGCGATAGTCGTTCTCGCCGATCATGCCCAGCGACTGGCCAAGGCCAAGGTCGCTCTTGGCAACCGCCACCGCCTCGGCGACTGGATGGTCGAGCGGCTCCATGTCGGCGCGCTTGTAGACCACGGCGCGCGCCGCCGACAGCGGCACTTCCAGGCTGGTCAGGTGGTAGGGGCGGAAGATCGTGAAATACGGCCCCTTGCCGACCTTGAGGTCGATCATGCGCTCCAGCACCCGTGGATGCCTGGTCTCGATGATGCAAAACACCCCGGGCGCCACGCCCTTGCCGATCGAATAGTCGACCACGCCCTTGCGGTGCAGCACGCCGCCATCCTCGCGCGGGCAGAGCACGCCGGCGAGCTCCTCCAGAGTCGCGGTCGGGCCGTGCATGCCGGGCACGTCGGGCACCAGGCCGGTGGCGTTGGCGATCGCCACCATCTCGATCGCCGTCTTCGAGCCGTCGACGAATTCGACCAGCATGCGCGCATTCATGTTGCGCTCGGCCGCCTCCTTCTCGTAGTCGGCCGGCATGGCGTCGATCTTCAGCGGATTGTTCTTGCCCTTGCCGGCGGCGATGATGTTGAAGCCGAGGCTCTTGGCAAAGCCGATGATCTCCAGCGTGCAGGCCGGCTCGTCGCCGGCGGCACCCGTATAGACGACGCCGGCCTTGCGCGCCTCTTCCTTGAGGAAGCGGCCGATGGTGATGTCGGCCTCGACATTGAGCATGACGATGTGCTTGCCGTTCTTCATCACTTCGAGTGCAAACAGCGTGCCGATATTGGGATTGCCTGTCGCGTCGATGATGACGTCGATGCGGCCGGCGGACGCCAGCGCATGCAGGTCTTCGGTCACCGCGATCTTGCCGGCCTCGATGGCGCGGTCGATCGCCGCTGCATTGCCGGCCTGCACGATATCCGAGCGGTCGTGGCCGGCGAGCAGCGCCGCATCGATCGCCGCCTGCGGCCTGACCTCGGAGATGGCGCCGATCCGCATGCCCGGCATCAGCGCGACCTGGACGACGATGTCGGTGCCCATCTGCCCGGCGCCGGCAAGCCCGATGGTGATCGGTCCCTGCTGTTCAGCGCGCTGCAAAAGTTCCGCTGCAAATTGCGGATGGGCCATTTCGCTTCCTCCAGTTCCTGACGCGCCGCAGCGTCGAAGTCATCATTTTGAACATTCCTATTTCCAAATGAAAAATATTTCAACCTGCAATTCGGCAGCCGTCCCCCAACATTCTGTGATTTCAATTCGTGCACCCTTGGTATGCGACTTGGCTGTGCGGTCAGCTAGGGAGCAGAGAAGAAGGCGGTGATCTCTTAAGGATGCAGGCGGTGACGACCGTCACCTCGCTTCTCGCAAGCGAGCGAGTGCGGCGAAAAACTGTTTCATAGCCGCTCAGCTGCCGCTGCGCCAATCGCTAGCGACGAAGCCGCGCAACAGATAGCGCCAGTGGCATGCTCGGCGCATGCCAGTATCTCAGCTGCCGACTTCGAAGAAGGGCGCGCCAAGCAGGTCGGGAACAACGTCGATGCCGAGGCCCGGCCCGTCCGGAATGCCCATTCGGCTTCCCGAAATTGGCGGCTTGTTCGATGCGGTGCGCACGGTCACCCATTCGTGGAAGGCAATGGCGTGCAGCCGGCGCTCCTCCGGCGTCGACAGTGACAGATGCGCCATGGCTGATGTGTCGATCTCGGCGCCGCCGGTGTCCTCGACGGTGATCATGAAACCAAGATCGACGGCAAGGTCGCGGATCTGCCGCGTCTTGGTCACGCCGCCGAGCCGCGAGATTTTCAGCGTCAGCCCGTCGGCCGCGCCCTTGCGGTGGATGTCGAGCATGTCGTCCAGCGAGGCGACGGATTCGTCGAGCACCATCGGCTTGTCGAGCGAGCGGCGCACCGACATGCATTCGTCGATCGTGGTGCAGGGCTGCTCGAACGTGTAGTCGATGGCGCGCGTCGCATCAGTGAACTGGCGCGCCTGATAGCGCGTCCAGCCGGCATTGGCGTCGCAGAAGATCACCGTGCCCTTCGGCACCGAAGCGGCGACCGCGGTGACGCGCTCGATATCGTCATGGACGTTGCCGCCGACCTTTACCTGCAGCCGGTGGAACCCGTCATTGACGATGCGCTTGGCCAGTGCGGCCATCGCATCGACCGTGCCATGGGTGACGACCTTGTAGAGCTCCGCCGTCTCGCTCTCGCGCCCGCCGAGCAGCGTGACCAGCGGCACGTCGGCGGCGCGTGCCGCGAGATCCGAGCATGCCATGTCCAGCGCCGACTTGATGTAGGGGTGGCCCTTGAACACCGTGTCCATCAGCCTGCCGATACTGGCCAACGCGCGAGGATCGTGGCCGAGCAGATGCGGTGCAATTTCCATGACGCCGGCGCGAACGCCGGCCGCGAATGCCGGCGAGTAGAAATTGCCGAGCGGCGCCATCTCGCCCCAGCCGGTGAGGCCGCTGTCGGAGGTGATGGCGACGATCACCGCGTCGAACGCGTCGGCGACACGCCCTTTCGACATGCGGTACGGCCCGTCCACGAAGGGCTGCACGACATGGTAGGCTTTAATGGTTTTGATCTGCAATTTCTCTATCCGTTGTCTGTGATGTCTTGACGAGGCCGCCAATTGGCGGTTTCTGTCGGCTCAGCTGCCTTCTGGTCGGTTTCGCGTCAGGCCGGCAAATTCGACCTTGGCGCCTTTGGAAGCACGCTGTTCGAGGCTGCGCGCATAGGCGAGCAGTTCTTCGAAATCGAGGTCGATATGCTCGCGGGCGTGGCGCTGGGTTGCGCCCATGTCGGCGCCCTTCAGCAGTTGCACATAGGTCTCGTGGATGTCTTCGGCAGGCACCGGCTCTTTGCGCGCCCGCTGGTGGAGGGCAAAATACATCTGCAGCCGGCTGGCCAGCCGCTGCCAGGTCTCGAGCAGAACCGAATTGTCGGCCCACTCATGGATCAGCCCATGCAGTTGCAGGGCCGTTTCGATCTGCCTTGTGGTGTCGCGGTCGCGCGTCGCCTGCTTTACCGCCTCGTGGCGCCGGTCGAGCTCGTCGAAGAAGCGCTGGTCGCGCAACGGCCAGGTCAGTTCGATGGCGAACTCATCCAGCACCTTGTTAAGCGAATAGGCGTCATCGATGTCCTTGGCGGTTACGTCGATGACGAAAGTTCCGGCGTAGGGAATGCTGGTCAGGATGCCTTCCTGCACCAGTTCGCGCATCGCCTCGCGCAGCGGCGCGCGGCTCACCCGCATCTGCTCGGCAATCCTGAGTTCGTTGAGCTTCTGCCCGGGTTCCAGCTGGCCGGTCAGGATCGCGCGCCTGAGCAGCGCCACGATCTCGGCGCGTCTTGTCGTATCTGCGATCGGAGCGAAATCCAGCTTCCCCATTCGGTCACTCCACAAGGAACCGAAATCAAGACAAGCAGATTGTCGACAATCTAACAAGGCCCTATTTGTGAACTCGCGATTCCAGGCAGAATGTCGGCGCCTTCGGCCTCAGGCGGCCCGGCCGTAGAAGCCGATGCGCTCCTCGTCACTGAACATCACGCCTGACTTCTCGTAGTAGGAGAACACCGCGATCATGCGCTCGTATTCGCCTTCGACAGTGGTCACGCGATGCGCGGTGTTCTTGCCGCGGAAGACGTTCAGCGTGCCCGGCATCATGCGCAGTATCCTTGCCTCGGGGTCGCGTCCTTCGAGCAGCCTGGCGACGCCGTCGTAGTTGGGATTGTCGTCCGAGCGGAGATCGGTGCGGTATTCGAGATCGCCGCCGCGTTGCGCTGCCTGCAACAACAGGGTCGTGGTGAATTCCGAGCGATCGAAATGCCAGTTCAGCGCCTCGCCGGCGCGATAGGCCATCACATTGGTGCGCGCCAGCGGGTCCTGCATGACATGCAGTCGCGTCTTGCCCATCGCCGCCGCCAGGAAGCGCAGCAGCGGTTCGTATTCGTAAATGGCGAGCACGAGGCTGTCAGGAATTTGGTCGGCGCAGACCGTATGGCTGATGGTCTCGACCTTGCGCAGCGCAGGATGGTCCGGAGCGAGCTCCGGGATATCAGGCTTGAAGTAGATGTTGTGCATCCGCTTGTGCACGTGCGAGCGCGTCGCCATGACGGGCTGGATTTCCTGCACCGCCCGTTCGGCTACGCCGGGCCGCAAAAAACCTTCGAGATTGAACATGCCGTCGGCCTCCAGCGCCGCAATCGAGGTCTTCACGAGGCGCTTCCACTCGGCGCTGCCTTCACGGTCGAGCGGGTACCGGTCCAGATCGAGAATATTTTTCATCGTCTCATGCTCCAAGGTTTGGACACAGAAGACGGCAAAAAAATCTTTCTCTCAATGGCGAAAAGTCTTCCGCAGGAAAAACTTATGGAAGACTCGATGGAACGGCTCCCCCCGCTGAACGCGATCAAGGCCTTCGGGGTCGCGGCGCGCACCGGCAGCTTCACCTTGGCCGCCACCGAACTCGGCGTCTCCTCGGCGGCGGTCAGCCAGCAGATCCGCAATCTCGAGACCTGGTTCGGCAAGCAGTTGTTCGTGCGCAGCGGCAACCGCATCGCGCTGACCGACGCCGGTCATGCGATCTATCCGCAGACGGCGCGCGCCCTGGGCGACATCGCGGCGATCGGGCGGCGCATGCTGGATGGCAGCCTAAAAACCCGTCTCGCCGTCAGCGTGCCGTTCTCGCTGGCCGAATTGTGGCTGGCGCCGAGGCTGGCCGTGCTTCTCGACGCTTTCCCGCAAATGGCGATCGACGTTAGGGTCGAAGACGATCCCGTCGACCTGGCGCGCCAGAACATCGATCTTCGCATCAGCTATGGCGACTATCACTATCCCGGCCTGCGGCTCGTCCGTCTCGTCCATGACGATGTCCTGCCGGTCTGCGCGCCGGACTTTTGGCAGAGATACGGCGACGGTGCCTCCAGCCTGGCGGATGTGCACGAGAGCATGTTCATCCATACCAACTGGGGTCCGAACTATGTCTCGCATCCGACATGGGCGGACTGGTTTTCGGCGTCAGGCGGCAGCCGCTCGCCTGACCCGTCGCATGGGCGGCGCGTCGGACTGTCTAGCCTGGCGATCACCTCGGCCCGGCTGGGTCTCGGAATAGCCCTTGGCCAGAGGATCATGGCCCGCGCCGATCTGGAAGCGGGCCGGCTGATCGCGCTGTCGTCGGTCTCGGTCCGGCTCGGCCATCCCTATTGCGCCTTCATACCGCCGGCCAAGGCCGATCGCGCCGATATCGCCGGCCTTGTCGAACTGCTCAGCAAAACGGCGCCCCCGGCTATGCCGAGGGCGCCGCTGGACCGGGCCTGATGGGGGGTATCAGGTGGCCGGTTTCTGTGGCAGCGGCGAGACAGGCATTCCCGGGCCGATCTTCTGCAGATTGCCTGTTATCACCTGGTCGCCTTCCGATACGCCGCTCGAGATGGCCACCAGATCGCCATTGGTCGGCCCGAGCGAAACGATGCGCTGGTCGACGGTGTTGTCCTTGCCGACGACGTAGAGGTACTTGCCGAGCTGGCTCGATCCCAACGCCGTCTGCGGCACCATCAGTGCATCGGGCTGCTGCTTGATGTGCAATCTCACACGAACATATTGGCCCGGCAGCAGCGTGAACTTGGCGTTGCCGATCGTCGCCCGTGCAGTGATGGTGCCGGTCGAACGATCGACCGTGTTGTCGATGAAGGTGAGTTGACCTCTCTGGCGCGGTTCGGTATCGCCGGGAAGCAGGACGTCGACATCGATGGGCCCCGCCGCGCGGGCTTCCTCGATCTGCACCAGATCCGTTTCGCTCGGATTGAAGGTGACATAGATCGGGTCGAGCTGCACCAGTGTGTTGAGCACCGTACCGGCGACGCTGACCAGCGTTCCGACCGAGGCCTGGTTGCGGCCGACGCGCCCGGCGAACGGCGCCTTGATTTCCGAATAGCTCAGATTGAGCTCGGCGGTCCGCACAGCCGCCTGGTTGACGGCGAGCGAGGCCTGGGCCTCGCGCAAGCTGCTGGTGCGCTGGTCGAATGCATCCTTGGCGATGTATCCGCTCTTGGCGAGCTCGGTGCCGCGACCAAGGCTGGAACGGGCATAATCGAGCGTTGCTTCGTCGCGCTGGACCTGAGCCTTCGCCTGGTCGAGGGCTGCCTGGAAATCCTCTGGAGCGATCTTGTAGAGAAGCTCGCCCTTCTTGACATCGCTGCCGTCGGGCGCGACCTGCTCCTGCAGATAACCCGGTACGCGCGCCTGCAGCGTGATGCTGCGGATCGGCTCGGTGCGGGCGGCATAGTCGAGATAGATCGGGATCGTTTTCTTGACGACGCTCACCACCGGCACCGGCATGACAAACGCCGCCGCGGGTTCAGGTGTTGCCGCCCCTGCCGTACCGGCATTAAGGCCGAAATCGCCCATGTCGAGCAAGTGAACGCTCGCCACCGAGATCGCCCCAACGGCGACGGCTGCTCCCAACGCAATTTTCCATTTACGCATGATCAATTCTCCAATCCTATTCGGCCGCTTCGGCCAATCGCTCGAAAGCGGGTTCGGCAGTCGGTTCAGTCGGTTCGGCAACGGGTTCGCTCTTGCTGCCACGCTCGCGCAGCTGCTCGATAACCGCATAGAAGACCGGCACGAACACCAGCGACAGGATCGTCGCCGCGACCATGCCGCCAAAGACGGTGGTGCCGATCGACTGGCGGCTCGCTGCACCAGCACCTGTGGAAAACATCAGCGGCAGCACACCGAGGATGAACGCGAAAGCGGTCATCAGAATGGGCCGCAGCCGCAGGCGCGCCGCTTCCATTGCTGCGTCGACGATGCTGAGGCCTTCCTCGCGCCGGCGCCGGGCAAACTCGACGATCAGAATGGCGTTCTTCGCCGCCAGCCCGATCAGCATGACGAAGCCGATCTGCGAATAGACGTCGATCTGCATGCCGCGCATCAACAGGGCGACAAACGCACCGAACAGGGCAAGCGGCACCGCGAGCAGGACCATGAAAGGCATGGCCCAGCTCTCATATTGGGCGGCGAGGATCAGGAAGACGAAGACCATGGCGAGACCGAAGACAATCGAGGCGATCGATCCGGCCTTGAGCTCCTGATAGGTGATCCCTGTCCATTCGTAGCCGAAATCCTTCGGCAGTGCCGTGGCAGCGGCACGTTCCATCGCCGCGACCGCCTGGCCTGAGGAGAAGCCGGGTGCGGCACCGCCGTTGATCAGGGCCGACGCATTGTTGTTGTAATGCGGGACGGTTTCCGGGCCGACGATAGGCACCAGCTTGCCGAGCGTGCTCAACGGCACCATGCCGCCGGAGGCATTGCGCACATAGAGCCGCGAAATGTCGGCAGCACCCGCACGCGCATCCTTGTCGGCCTGGATCGTCACCCGGAAGGTGCGGCCGAACAGGTTGAAATCGTTCACATAGAGCGAGCCGAGATAGATCTGCAGCGTGTTGAACACGTCAGGCAGGCTGAGGCCGAGCAGCTTCGCCTTGTTGCGGTCGAGGTCGTAGTTGAACTGCGGCGTCGAGGTCGAGAACGACGAGAACAATTGCTGCGGGTTAAGCTCGGGCTGTTTACGCGCTTCGGCGAGCACAGCTTGCGTCGCGTCGTTGAGCGCAGCGCTGCCGCGACCGGTCAGGTCCTCCACCTGGAATTCAAAGCCGCCGGTCGTGCCGATGCCCGGAATCGAAGGCGGATCGAAGCTCAGCGCGAACGCTTCCGGAAGTTCCATGAGCTTCGAGCGCACGTCGGCGACGAGCTTCGAGGCGCTCTGGTCAGGGCCACGTTCGTCCCATGGCTTCAGGATGGCGAATTCCACGGCCGAGTTCGACTGGGCCGCACTGGTGAGGAAGTTCAAGCCGCTGATCGAGCCGACGATGTCGACACCGGGCGTGTTCTGCAGGATGTCGCGCGCCTTCCGCGCCACCGCGTCGGTGCGTTCCAGCGACGCCCCATCCGGCAACTGGATGACCACGAAGAAATAGCCCTGGTCCTCGACCGGAAGGAAGGTCGAGGGCAGTCGCTGCCAGACGAAATAGGTCGCGACAAGCCCGGCCGCGAATATGCCGAGCATGATCCAGCGCAGGCGGATGAGGAAGCGCACACCATGGGCATAGGCATGCGATATCAGGTCGAAACCCGTGTTGAACCAGCGGAACAGCACGAACTGCGTTGCCGGGCGGTGGCGCAGGAAGGCGGCGCTGAGCGCCGGCGTGAGCGTCAGCGAGACGAAGGCGGAGATGCCGAACGAGATCGCCACCGTCAGCGCAAACTGGTTGTAGAGCCGGCCGGAAACGCCGGGTATGAAGGCGACCGGCACGAACACGGCCATCAGCACGGCGGTCGTGGCGATGATCGGGCCGGTGACCTCGGCCATCGCCGCGCGCGTGGCAGCCAGCGGTTTGAGGCCGGCCTCCAGCTGGCGCTCGACATTCTCGACGACGACGATCGCGTCATCGACGACGAGGCCGATCGCCAGCACCATGCCGAGCAGGCTGAGCATGTTCAGCGAGAAGCCGAACATGTACATGACGACGAGCGTGGCCACCAGCGACACGGGAATCGCAATCGTCGGGATGATCGTGGTGCGCCAGCTCTGCAGGAAGATGAACACCACCGCGACGACCAGGACCAGCGCCTCGCCGAGCGTGACCAGTACGTCCTGCATCGACGCCGAAACGAAACGTGTCGTATCGTAGTGCATGGCGTAGCTGACGCCCTTCGGGAAGCGGGCCGACAGTTCCTGCATCTTGTCCTTGACGCGCTGCTGCAGATCGAGCGCGTTCGAGCCCGGCATCTGGTAGACCGCGAGCACCACGGTCGGGTCCTCGCCGAAGAACGCCGACGACGAATATTGCAGGGCGCCGAGTTCGATGCGCGCAACGTCGCGCAACCGCACAAGCGAACCGTTCGCGGCATCGGCGCGCACGATGATGTCGCCGAATTCCTTGGGATCGCTCAGTCGGCCGACGGCGTTGACCTGCATTTCGAAAGCGGTGCCGGCCGGCGCCGGTGACTGTCCGATCTTGCCGGCCGCGACTTGGACATTCTGCTCGGCGATGGCGTTTTGGACATCGACGGCGGTGATGCCGAGATTGGCGAGCTTGTCGGGATCGAGCCATACGCGCATCGAATAGCGCCGCTCGCCGAAGATCTGCACGTCGCCGACGCCGGGCAGGCGCTTCAGCGGGTCGACCACTTGCAGGTAGGCGAGGTTGCTGAGCGCGACCGGATCGACGGAGCCGTCGGGCGAGGTGAGATTGACGATCAGGACGAAGTTCGGGTTCTGCTTCTTGATCGTCACGCCGCCCTGGTTGACGATGGCCGGCAGCGAGGACGCCGCCTGTGAGACGCGATTCTGGACATCGACAGCGGCGGTGCTCAGGGGATAGCCGACCTCGAAGGTAACGGTGATCGTCGACGAGCCGTCATTGGAGCTCGACGACGACATATAGGTCATGCCTTGAACGCCGTTGATCTGCTGTTCAAGCGGCGTCGTGACGGTGTCGGCCACGACCTGCGCACTGGCGCCAGGATAGTTGGCGCTGACCACGACCTGAGGCGGCGTGATATCGGGAAACTGCGAGACAGGCAGCAGGAAATAGCAGATCGCCCCGGCGAGCACCATGATGATGGCGATCGACGATGCGAAGATCGGACGGTGGATGAAGAAATTTACCATGACACGCACGCCTCGCCCGATGCTCTCGCCTGGCCAAAGGCCTTGGCCAGCCTGGACAGCCGCCGGCTGCGGCTTTGCCCGGAATCCTCCAGGAAACGAGGCGGCGCCTTGCGGCTGCGGCCTTGCGAATCCGCAAGGGTACGCAGCATCGTCTCGAAAGAGCGCGGGTCGACACGGTCGGCCTGCATCAGCATCCGGATCATCGGATCCTTCACAACTTCGTCGATCGTCAAATCTTTGCGCTGCGACATCGTAGCGGCTCCTGGCTTGGCGATCTGTGGCGTACGCCGCCGCAGGTCGGGTGGTCTTCCTGTTTGCGGCCAACGTCGCCTGGGGCGCAGTTTCATGCCTGGGCCGGTTCGGCGGAGGCTATTCACAGGCGCCTGCGAGATTGACACGAGGCAATGGGGGTGTTACCAGTAAGTAACATCTAGAAGTTACAGACCGGTAACACCCTAGTCAAGAGGTGTACCGAGGGATTTTTCGGAAACCCCGGAAACCAAGGAGGTTTTGATGGAAGACGGTACTGCGGAACGCATCCGCCCCCGGGATCGCATCCTGGAGACGGCACGGGATATGTTCCACAAGCATGGCATCAAGGGCGTCGGCGTCGACGCGATCACTGAGGCCGCCGGTACCAACAAGATGACGCTCTACCGTCATTTCGAGTCCAAGGACGATCTGGTCATCGAGTGCCTGCGGGCGACCGCATGCAGCGCCAACGCAATGTGGCAAAAGTTCGAGGCCGAGCACCCGGGCGACAAGCTTGCGCAACTGCACGCCTGGGTTCGGATGGCAGCCGATTGCCTGATGATGGACGGCCGCGGTTGCGACATGGCGAATGCCGCCATCGAGTTGAGCGAGACCGATCATCCGGCCCGTCGGGTGATCAAGGAACTCAAGCAGGCCCAGCGCGACCGTCTGGTCGGCCTGTGCCGGGATGCCGGCATCGGCCAGGCTGAGCTTCTCGCCGATACACTGTCGCTGCTGCTCGAGGGCGCCCGCGTCAGCCTGCAAAGCGTCGGCGCCGAAGGCCCGAGCGCGCAGTTCGTCCGCATGGCGGAAGGCTTGATCACCTCATTCAGGGCCAGATAGTCTCGCAAGCGGCGAAACGATCGGTGGCGTGTTCATTGCGAGCCGCGCCGCCGACTGCTCTTTTGTCCGTTCGGATGTACCGTCATCGCGCTTCTCCTTTGCGGTCCGTCGACGCCATTCCCGGCACTACCTGTTGTTTGTTGATCAGCAGGATAGGACCGAAAGCGAATTGGTGAGAGTGACAAGTGTGACGGGATTCGTCGGATCTGCTGATCACGGCTGCAACATGCCCTACCGCTCGCACCTTTGCGGCGAACATGCAGTCGGCATCAACCCTGGTGACAGCTGTCGCGATCATTCGTGCTCAGACTGCTGAACGGGAGCGCAGATTGAATAACCGAATGACGAAGAACACGGCGGTCTGCGGCAGGATCAGCCGGGGATCGGCCGTACAGTCTTCACTGCATTGATGGCGAAAGTGACGACGATGCCGCCAGCATTCCCGACCCGACCGGGGCTGGCATTCTGGCGGTCCGTTTGGTCAACGGCCCGAACAAGCCGGTGGTGATCGCCGGCGCGCGGACCGACAATCGTGTCCAGTGATAGTCATGACCCCAGCCTTTGCCCAACACCCGGAGCCGGAACAAAAAAAGCCCGCTGCCGGGAGGAGGTGGCAGCGGGCTTGATGTCGAATGCGGCACGGGAGGAGGGTGCGCCGCACTCAGCGTCGGCATCACATCTGGGAGGAGTAGATGGCCGACACGCAACATATATGGGTTGCTTAATGATTCGGCAACAAAAAAAGTTGCATAGCTGGTGTGCAGATTTGCGGCGTCGTCTCAAAATTCGCGATGTCGGCCTGGAGCGCGGCGTCACTGCACCGGGACGTTTTCCTTGAAGATCAGGCGCGGTTCGATGAACTTCCGCGTCAGATAGGGCGCCGAGGAAGCGATCGAGCCGAGCAGGCGAATGACCGATTGCTCGGCGATCAGTCGTGCATTCTGATCGATGACGACATCGAGCAGATCGTCGACGAGATAGCCGCGTGTCGCCCTCGTCAGGTCGTGACAAATGAACACCGGCTTCCTTTGCGGCTTGGCTTCCAGCAGCGCTTTCGCCACGCCAGAACGTCCGGCGCCGACGCAATAGATGCCGAGCAGTTCCGGCTCGTTGTGCAGCGCCTTCATCGTTGCCGTATAGCTGATATCAGGCTCGTCGTTGATCTCGACGGCGCTGGTCACGGTCAAATTGGGGAACTCCTCGCTGAGCACGGAGCGAAAGCCCATTTCGCGTTCCTCATGCCCGCGATAAGAGCGTGAGCCGACGATCATTGCCAGATGGCCCGGACGCCCGCCCAGGAAACGTCCCATCAAAAGGGCTGCGGTGCGCCCGGCGACACGGTTGTCGATGCCGACATAGGCCGATCGCGGTGCGCCCGGAACGTCCGACACCAGCGTGACCAGGCGGATGCCAGCCTCGACGATCTCGCGCAGGATGTTGCGCGTTCTCGGATGATCGATCGCGATGACGCCGACGCCGTTTGCCTTGAGCGAGAGGTTTTCGACGGCCGCCTGCAACGCGTTCGGCGAGATGCCGGCGAGCTTGTGGATGCGGCAGGAGGCGACAAGCGGCAGGCGTGCCGCATAATCCTCGATATGATTTGCCAGATCCATCATGAAGGCATTGGAGCCGATCGGCAGGAAGAACTCGAGATGCGCCGGCCGCGAGGGCAACACGACCTGATCCACGACCGGCAAATAGCCAAGCTGCTTGGCCGCCTCCATCACCCGCTGCCGGTTCGCGGCGCTGGCGCCTGGCCGGTTGTTCAACACCCGGTCGACCGTTGCGGTCGACAGCCCGCAGCTTCTGGCGATGTCCGCAACGGTGGCTTTCATTGTCGCAGTCATAGGAGCCGATGTGATCCTGTACCAGAGATACGGCCAACCCGGCTTCCAACTGGCCACTCAGCCCTTCGATTGCTTCCCCTGGACGATGGCGTCGCGGATCTCCTTGTCGGACATGCCGGTGATGATCCGTTCGACCTCGGCGACACTGGTGTTCTTCGGGTCGATATCGTCGGCGACCACCTTGCCGCGGCGCATGACGACGATGCGGTCGACCACCTGGAAGACGTGATGGATGTTGTGGGCAATGAAGATGCAGGAATGGCCGGAATCGCGGGCGCTGCGCACGAAGCTCAGCACACCTTGCGTCTCGGCGACGCCGAGATTGTTGGTCGGCTCGTCGAGGATGATGAGGTCGCTGTCGAAATGCATGGCGCGCGCGATCGCCACCGCCTGCCGCTCGCCGCCGGAGAGCGAGCCGATCGGTGTGGTCGGCGGGATGTTCTTCGAGATGCCGACCTGCTTGAGCAGATCGCGGGCGACCACGTTCATCGCCTCCTGGTCCATACGGTTGAGGAAACGCGGCGGCTTGATCGGCTCGCGCCCGAGGAACAGGTTGCGCGCGATCGACAATTGCGTGACCAGTGCCGAGTCCTGGTAGATCGTCTCGATGCCGTGGGCGATGGCGTCGCTGGTGCTGCGGAAGTCCACCTTCTTGCCGCGGATGAAGATGTCGCCGCTGGTCAGCGGAACCGCACCCGACAGCACCTTGATCAGCGTCGACTTGCCGGCGCCATTGTCGCCGAGCAGGCCGACGATCTCCCTTTCATTGACATGGAAATTGGCGTCTACCAGCGCCTGCACGCGCCCGTAGGACTTGCGGATTTTTTCCATGCGGACAAGCGGTTCGGCCATGGTTCAAGTCCCCGCCTGATGCCGGCGTTCCAGCCATGAGTGGAGCGCCATCATGCCGAGGATGATCGCGCCGATGAAGATGTTGTAGGCAAGGCCCGGCACGCCGATCAGCACGATGCCGTTGCGCATCACGCGCAGGATCAGGATGCCGAGCACGGTTCCGATGATTGTGCCGCGTCCGCCGGTCAGCGCCGTGCCGCCGATCACCACCATGGCGATGACTTCGAGCTCGTAGCCGGTGCCGCTGTTCGGGTTGGCCGCCGAGGTGCGCAGCGAACTGATGACGCCGGCAAGCGAAGCCATGATCGACGACAGGATGAACAGGCCGATCTTGACGCCGCTGACATTGACGCCGCGCGCCCTTGCCGCATTGGGGTTGCCGCCGGCCGCCTGGATCCAGTTGCCGGTCCGGCTTTGCGTCAGCACGTAGCCGAGTGCGATCGCGGCTGCGATGAACCAGAACAGCGACATATAGATGCGGAACGGCCCAATGAAGAAATCGCCAACCAGCGCCTCGGCGAGCCAGCTGCCTTCGGCGCTCCAGGTGCGTTGCGGAAATCCGCTGGTGACGAACAGAGCGGTGCCGCGCACGACCAGCAGCATGCCGAGCGTCACCAGGAAGGACGGGATCTTGAGTTGCGTCACGAACCAGCCATTGACCAGCCCGATGAAGGCGGCAACCAACAAGGCTACGATAAAGCCGGCTTCCAGCGAGGTGAGGCCGCTGTTGAAGAGCGTCCACATCAAGACGGGCGAGAAACCGAACAGCGATCCGACCGAGAGGTCGAATTCGCCTGAAGTCATCAACAGCGTCATCGCCAGCGCGATCAGGCCGAGCTCGACCGTGAAGGCCAGTATGTTGCTGATGTTCTGCGGCGACAGGAAGTCGTGGTTGAACCCCCAGAACACCGCGAGCTCGACGACAAGCAGCACGAAGGGCCCGAATTCCGGCCTGGCGATCGAGCGTTGGATGATGGAACTGTTTTCCACGTTGGACCCGCGACATGGTTGGAACTGGCCAAGCCCGGCGCCGCATAAGGCGGTTCGAGGCTCGGCGGGATGATGGGGATGATCGTGGCAGGCGTGCCGCGACCATCCCGATCGCGGTTCTATTTTCCGGACAGGATGTCGTCGTAGACCTGTGCGGTGTCCTTTTCGTAGAGTGCGCCGGTGATCACGTCGAAGCCGGGCGGAATGCCGCTGGCGGCCATGCTGGCGATCGAAAGCGCCACATAGCTGGTCGCCTGCGGATCCTGCCATTGTGCGGCATTGACGTAGCCGGTCAGCACCTCCTGGGTGGTGTCGAGCGAGTTGCCCCAGCCGACGACCGGGATTTCACCCGGCTTGATGCCGGCTTGGTCGAACACCCGCTTGATCGAGCCGGTCACCAGGTCGCCGAGACCGATGATCGCCTTGACCTTGGCCCTGTTGGCGGTGAGGTAGTCGACCATGCGGTTGATCGCTTCGGCCTGATCGAGCGTGGCTTCGGTGATTTCATAGGTGATGCTGAGTGGCTCGAAGACGCTCTTGATGCCTTCTTCTTCCTGCACGCCATAGGTGGCGCCCGGGATTTCGACCGGCATCCAGACGAAATCGCCCTTCTTCACCAGGCCCTTGTCGACCAGATACTGCGCCCAGTTCTTGCCGAAGGTGACGTTGTCGCCGCCAACATAGGCGTTGAAGTCCGCCTTCGGATCGGGCGTGTTGAAATTGATGATCGGGATGTTTGCCGCCCGTGCTTCCTTAGCGAGCTCGATAAGGCTGCCCGGGTCGGGGCTGGTGGTGGTGATGCCGTCGGCCTTTGCGGCGATGGCCGCGCGAACAGCCTCCTGCTGGGACGACACGTCGCCATTGTGGAACGAGGTGTTGACGGTGTTGCCGGTGTCCGTCGCCCATTGCTTGGCGCCGGCGAGGAAGTAGGTCCAGACCGGATCGGCCGGACCGCCATGCGAAATCCAGTAGAAGGTCTTGGCCTGTGCCGCCGCTGGGATGGCCAGCGCCACGATCAAGCCGAATACAAATAGTCGTAGCCGTGTCAGCATTTGATTTCCTCCCATTTTGAAAAACTTCCTCCACCTCCGACGACGATCACGGCAAACCCTGATCGTACTTCTTGCCAGCGCCGATCTGGATGGCATCAGAGCATCCGCTTTTTCGACATATGGCAAGCCTCCATTTGCCAGTGGTAGTTGGCGCGCGACAAGGCGCCATCAGCAGTCCCATCAGATTGCATCAGTTTGGCTGATATTTTCCAGGCAAGGCTCCCTCAGTTCGCGCACCAGGCCGAGACATCTCCTTTCGCAGGCGGGGAGGGTCGTTAGATGAGGTCGGCGCTGGCGAGGTCGCGCATCAGATGGCTGGCGCCGTAGGTCCAGTGGGGACAGTCGGGCGACAGCCGCACTCGGTTGACCAGAGCGCCGAATTTCTCCGAGGAGATGCTGACGATGTCGCCGACCTTGTGGGTAAAACCCTTGCCCTTTTCGCCGCGATCCTTCGACGGCACGAACATCGTGCCGAGATAGAGCGCCAGCCCGTCCGGATATTGGTGATGCGGACCCATGGCGGCCGCGACCAGCTCTTCCGGCGAGCGGCTGATCTCGGCCATCGAGCTGGCGCCCTCCAGCGAGAAACCGTCCTCGCCCTCGACCTTCAGGCGCACGATGGCCTGCTTCACGTCATCGATGGAAAATGTCGCGTCGAACAAGCGGATGAACGGGCCGAGCGCGGCCGAGGCATTGTTGTCCTTGGCCTTGCCGAGCAACAGCGCCGAGCGCCCTTCGACGTCGCGCAGATTGACGTCGTTGCCGAGCGTCGCGCCGACGATCTTGCCGCCGCTGGCGGCGATCATGGTGATTTCCGGCTCCGGATTGTTCCAGGTGGAAACCGGATGCAGGCCGACATCAGCGCCGAAGCCGACCGACGCCATCGGCTGGCATTTGGTGAAGATCTCGGCATCGGGGCCGATGCCCACTTCCAGATATTGCGACCAGGCGCCGCGCTGGATGAGCTTGGCCTTGATCTCCATCGCCTCCGGCGAGCCGGGCTTGAGCTTCGACAGATCGTGACCGATCAGCCCGGCAATGTCGGCGCGAATGGCGTCCGCCTTTTCGGCGGAGCCACGCGCCTGCTCCTCGATGACCCGTTCGAGCAGGCTGACGACGAAGGTGACGCCCGACGCCTTGACCGCCTGCAGGTCGACCGGAGAAAGCAGGTACGGTTTTTGCGGATCGCGCGCGGCCTGAAAACTGTTGGCGGCGATTGCGTCAAGCGATCCAATCGGTTCGCCCCCGGCCGCGTGGACGTAGCCTGCTGGGTCCGGCATCTCGCAGACGTCGCGCACGGTTGGTGCCATGCTCGACGTGATGTCGAACACCGTGCCGTCGCGCACCATGACGACCAGCGGATGGGGCGTATCGCTTGTCCGGGCGCGGCCGATGAAGAGGCCCTCGTTGGGCAGGAGAGTGGTGTTCGTCATGGCTGCGGTCCTCTGCTGTCTTGTTCTGCTGCGACGGTCATCGCTGCCGGACCAGGTTCACAAACAGCCTGGCCAGCGGCGGCGGCACTTTCAACAAATTCCCGCCAAAGGTCTATCCCGTTCCTCGCGGTCGAGCCCTGCGCTGCATTTCGCATCGGCGGACGCCATCATGTTAAATCCGCTGATGCCGAGATCAAACGCTCTTTCAAAATCATGAAATCGTCACTAGGATTTTCATTTGACGAATTGCATTCAGGTGCCCCCTTGCCCCTACCGTTTTCCGATCCGATCTGGCAGAAGCCGCCGGCGGCCCCTGCGTTCCGGTCGCTTTTTCCCGGCGGCCAGCGTGCCGATGTCGTCATCGTTGGTGGCGGGATTCTCGGTCTGTCGACAGCCTTGCATGCAGCCCGGTTCGGCCTTGCCGTGCAGGTGCTGGAAGCCGGCGAAATCGGCCAGGGCGCATCGGGCCTGAATGGCGGTCAGGTCATCCCCGGCCTGAAATATGATCCGGAATGGTTGCTGGAGCATTTTGGCCCCGAACGCGGCGAGATCCTCGTCAATTTTGCCGCCTCGACGGCGGACGCCGTCTTCGAATTGATCCGCGACGAGAAACTGGCGGTGCCGTTCGTCCGCAACGGCTGGATCCAGGCAGCGCACACCGAGACGGCGCTGAAGGCGGCGGCGAACAGGGACCGGCAGTGGCGGAACCGTGGCGCCGATGTCCGGCTTCTGAGCCAGACCGAGATCGCCGCGTTGACTGGCGCGCAGGGCTATCTCGGCGGCTGGCTCGACCGCCGCGCCGGCGTGATTGATCCGCTTGCCTATACGTCGGAACTGGCACGGATCGCCTCGGCCACGGGCGTGAAGATCGCCGAACACCAGAAGGTGGTGCGCCTCGATAATAACGCCGGCCTTTGGCGCATCTCGACGGAGGACGGCGCCGAATTGCAGGCGAAGGCGGTCATTCTGGCGACGAACGCCTATACCGGCGACCTGCTCCCCGGTCTCGCCGAGACGATCGTTCCGCTGCACTCCTTCCAGATCGCGACAGCACTGCTGCCGCCCGATCTGGCGGCCGGCATTCTGCCGCAAGGGCAAGCGGTGTCGGATTCGCGCCGAATCCTCGTTTATTACCGCAAGAGTGCCGACGGGCGGCTGGTGCTCGGCGGGCGCGGCCCGATGGCGCTGCCGACCAGCGAAAGTGATTGGGCGCATCTCGAGCGCGCGCTGCTCCGGCTGTATCCGGCGCTATCCGGCGTCGCCATCGAAAAGCGCTGGTTTGGCCGGGTGGCGATGACGCCGGATCACCTCCCGCATATCCACGAGCCCGAGCAGGGCCTGATGGCCGTGGTCGGCTGCCAGGGCCGTGGTGTCGGCCTGATGACCGCGCTTGGCGAGCGCATTGCCGGCTATCTGGCGAGCGGCGACGCCAGGCAATTGCCGTTCCCGGTCTCGCCGATCCGGCCGATCCCATTCCACCTCTTTCGGCAGGTCGGCGTCGCCGCGACGATCGCCTGGTATCGTATGCTGGATGCATTCGAGCGCTGATTTTATGCCGATGCAGGAATCAGCTTGACAGTTTCATGAATCTGAAAAATTCTTGAGTGATTTCAAATTTCGATGGGCAACCCCGATGTCGACCATCGTTGCAAGGCAGCCGCAGCCGGAGTCCAGGTCCTCGACGGGTTTCCGGTTGGCCATGCTGCTGCCGGGCGGGCTGGTAACCTTCTTCCTGATCCTGTTTGCCCTCGGCCTCGTGGTTTTCCTCGCCCTTCGCGGCAATGACGGTTCGCTGCTGGGCGCCGGTTTCACTTTTGCGAATTTCATCACCGTGGCATCCGACCCGCTGTACTGGACGGTAACACTGCGCTCGCTGGCCATTGCCGGCCTGGTGACGCTGGCCACGGTCGTCACCGCCTATCCCGTCGCCTACTACCTGGCCTTCCATGCCGGACGGCGGCGCGGGCTGCTGCTGTTTCTGGTGACGCTGCCGTTCTGGACCAGCTATCTCTTGCGCGTCTTCGCCTGGAAGATCGTGCTTGCCTACAATGGCGTGCTGAACTCGGCGCTCGTCGAAAGCGGCATCTGGTCCGAACCGACACTGGCGTTTCTCAACACGCCGGCCGCCGTCATCGTCACGCTGGCTCACGCCTATGCGCCGTTCGCGATCCTGCCCATCTATGTGGCGCTGGACACGATCCCGAAATCGCTGCTCGAAGCCGCTTCCGATCTCGGCGCCAGACCGTTCACCAGCTTCCGCCGCGTCGTGCTGCCGAACTCGATGCCGGGCGTGTTGGCGGCGGCTCTCGTCGTCTTCGTGCCGACGGTCGGCGACTATGTCACCCCCGCGCTGGTCGGCGGCCCTGCCAGCACCATGATCGGCTCACTGATCCAGGCCCAGTTCGGCAAGGCAAATGACTGGCCGTTCGGCGCAGCACTCGCTGTTGCCGTCATGCTGGTCATCCTTGCCGTGGTGCTGGTCGTGCGTTCCGCCGACCGCAGATTTGGCAGCCGGACATGAGCGCGGCGCGGAAAGACGCTAAGAAAGGTGGGAGTTGGCTCGGCGCCTACGTCCTTGTCTACTTGGTATTTCTGTATTTGCCGGTATTGCTGATCCCGCTTTTCTCCTTCAACGATTCGATCCAGGCGGCGTTTCCGCTGCAAGACTTCACGTTTGAATGGTACAAGACGCTGTCCGGCAATTCGGCGCTGTCCGGCGCCCTTGCCAACAGCCTCGTCATCGGTGCAATTGCCGCCACCGGTGCCACGCTCTGCGGCATCACCGTGTCCTACATGGATCTCTTCGGCCGTTCGCCGCTTGCCTTCACGATCAGCGCCATCGCGCGGCTGCCGATCCTGATCCCCGGCGTCATCGTCGGCATCTCGCTGCTGATCCTGGTCAACCTCATTGGCTTCGGACCGTCACGCACGGCCATCGTGCTCGGCCACATATTGGTGGCGCTGCCGACGACGGTGGTGATCATGAAAAGCCGCTTCGCCGCTATCCCCAAGACCATCCACGAGGCGGCACTCGATCTCGGCGCGTCCGACTGGACGACATTCAGGCGGGTCATGCTGCCGCTCAGCCTGCCCGCCATTGTATCAGCGTTCATGCTGGCCTTCCTGACCTCCTTCGACGAGTTCATCGTCGCGTTCTTCCTCGCCGGCACCGAGCCGACCTTGCCGCTCTACATTTGGAGCCAGCTGCGTTTCCCGAAATCGCTGCCCACCGTCATGGCACTGGGCACGGCCATCCTGGCCGTGTCCTTCGTCATCGCGGCAATTGCCGAAATCCTGCGCCATCGCGGGCTCGCCGCCGCTCAGCGGCCGGTACCCGCCAACCTGTCCAAACCAGAAGAAACCGAAAGAGGAGAACTGCAATGGCATTCGACCTGAAATCGATAAATCGCAAGACAGTCCAAGCCGGATTGGCAGCCTTCGCGCTGGCACTTTCGTCGACCGTCGCGCTTGCGGCCGACAAGTTGCAATATTTCACCTGGTCGGGCTACGAACTTCCTGACTTCAACAAGAGCTTCCTCGCCGCACACCCCGATGGCGTCGAGGCCTCGATGTTCGGCGACGACGATGACGCCTGCACCAAGGTCAAGGCCGGTTTCCGCCCGGATGTCGCGCATCCCTGCTACGACAAGGTGGCGCGCTGGAACAAGGAAGGCCTGCTGCAACCGATCGACACCAAGCGCATCAAGAACTGGGATTCGATCTTTCCGGTCTTCAAGAACCTGCCCGACCTGCAGGCCGGCGACGGCAAGGTCTGGATGGTGCCGTGGGATTGGGGCAACACCTCGATCCTTTACCGCACCGATCTGGTGAAGAATCCGGAACCGAGCTGGAACCTGCTGTGGGACAAGCAATATGCCGGGCGCATGGCGACAATCGACGCCGTCCACGATACGCCGGTGGTGGCGGCGCTTCTCGCCGGCGTCAATCCGTTCGACATGACGCCGGAACAGATGGACAAAGTGGCGGAAAAACTGCGAGAGCAGCGCCCGCTGCTCTCCAACTACGCCACCGACATGACCTCCGTCGAACAGGCGCTGGCGAGTGGCCAGTTGGTCGCCGCCATGACCTGGAACGCGTCGGCCACTTCGCTGAAGAAGCAGGGCGTGCCGGTCGAGTTCATGAAGCCTAGGGAAGGCATGCTGACCTGGGCGTGCGGCTTCGTCATGCTCAAGGACGCCAAGAATGTCGACCTCGCCTATGATTTCATCAACAGCCGGCTGGAGACGGATTCGGGAAAATACCTGATCCAAGCCTATGGTTACGGCAGCTCAAACAGCTCGGCCTTCGCCGCGGTGCCGAAGGAGGAACTGGAAAAGCTGCAACTGCCGTCCGATCCGGAAGTGATGCTGAAGACCACCGTCTTCACCGGGCCGATGAAACAGAATGACGAACTCGCCAAGATGTTCGAGAAGGTCAAGGCAGGCGGCTGAACCTGCCTTCCCTTCTCCCACAATGAGGGGAGAAGGGAGAACCGCGAAGCGCCGCTCCAGGATACCGAAAACGAGGTCGGGAAACAGATGGACATACTGGACGAAACGGCTGAAAAGCCGAAGGACGACGCCGATGTGCGGGTCGGCCGGCGTGTGCGTGCGCTCAGGCTGGAACGCAATCTTTCGCTGGCCGAGCTTTCCGCCAAGGCCGGCGTTTCGATCGGGGCGCTCAGCCAGATCGAGCGCGGCCTGTCCTCGCTTCGCGTCAAGGTGATCTGGCCGCTCGCCGCCGCTCTCGACATTGAGCCCTCGGCGCTGATTGCTGACGGCAACGACGGCGTCAACGATCTCTATTGTGTACGCGCCAACAGTCGGCGCCAGATCCCGGTGAAGTCGGAAGGCATCGCCAAAGCGCTGCTGTCGCCGCCGGCCGCCACGCTCACCGGCATGCTGGTGACGGTGGAAGCCGGTGGTGGCACCCTCGAAGCCTACGCCCATCCCGGCCACGAATTCGGTTTCGTCCTGTCGGGCGAAGTCGAACTCGTGATCGATTCAACCACCTATGGGCTGAAGACCGGCGACAGCTTCGCCTTCAAGAGCACCTTGCTGCATGCTTTCCGCAATCCGGGCGCCGAGCGTTGCCAAATCCTCTGGGTCAACACGACCAAGCCGTCCGAGGTTCGCGATGGCGCCTGAACCTCTCGTCCGGCTGGATGCAGTGTCGAAGATCTTTCCTGGCGGCGGCGTCGGGCTGGACGCCGTCGATCTCGACATTGCCCGCGGCGAGTTCCTGACCTTGCTCGGCCCATCCGGCTGCGGCAAAACCACCAGCCTGCGGGTGATCGCTGGTTTCGAAAGCCCGTCGAGCGGACGAGTGCTGCTCGAAGGCCGTGACGTTACTTCGCTGCGGCCGTTCGACCGTCCCGTCAACACCGTGTTCCAGGACTATGCGCTGTTTCCGCACATGGACGTCGCCGAAAACGTCGGCTTCGGCCTGTCGCTGCGCAAGCTTTCCGGGGTAGAACAGGCAAAGCGCGTCGGCGAAGCGCTCGACATGGTTGGCCTTGCCGAAAAGCTCGGCGCCCGCGTGTCCGAATTGTCGGGCGGCCAGCGCCAGCGCGTCGCGCTTGCCCGCGCGATTGTCTGCGAACCGCGTGTGCTGTTGCTCGACGAGCCGCTGTCGGCGCTCGATGCGCATCTGCGCGAACAGATGCAGGTCGAATTGAAGCGGCTGCAGTCGCGGCTCGGCACGACCTTCGTCATGGTCACCCACGACCAGACCGAGGCGCTGTCGATCTCCGACCGCATCGTCGTCATGAACAAGGGACGCATCGAGCAGATCGCGCCGCCGGCCACGCTCTATGACCGGCCCGCCACCAAATTCGTCGCCAGTTTCATCGGCACGATGAACCTGCTGCAGTCGCGCTTTGTCGGCCGTGACGGCGATCGGTTGCGTTTCGCCGCCGGCGCCTTGCCGCTCGAAGCCACATTGGAAACCGGCGAAGCGCCGGGAGAAGGCGCGGTGCGAACCATCGGTGTGCGTCCGGAGGATCTTCTGGCAGCGACCGAAGCTGCGACCGGCACCGCGCCGGTGCGGGTGAGCAGCGTCGTCTTTCACGGCCGCACCTTGCGCCTGCACGCCGAATTGGGGCAGGGGATACCGGTGGTGATCGATGCGCCACGCCGGGCGGAAGGTTTTCAATTCAGCGTCGGCGATGTGGCGCATATCAGCCTGCGTGGCGGCGCTAACTGCCCTATGCTACCCGGCTAATCTGATCCCCGTCCTTTCCAGAAAACCGGAGCATCACCCATGAGCAATCACCTGAACTTCTTCATCGACGGCAAATGGGTCGCGCCCGTGGTGCCGGCAACGCTGGATGTGATCGACCCGTCAACCGAAGAGGCCTATACGAAAATCTCGGTCGGCTCGAAGGCCGATGTGGATCGCGCCGTGGCAGCGGCGAAGGCAGCCTTTCCGGCCTTCTCGCAGACCAGCAAGGCCGAGCGCCTGCAGCTGCTGAAGCGCATCCTCGAAGTCTACAACGAGCGCTACGAGGACATCGCGCAGGCCGTCAGCCAGGAAATGGGCGCGCCGATCACCTGGGCGCGCGAGGCGCAGGCCTGGGCGGGCAGGGCGCATATGGAAGCCACTATTCATGCGCTGGAGGATTACGAATTCAGCGAGAAGCGCGGCACCACCATGGTGGTCAAGGAGCCGATCGGCGTCTGCGCGCTGATCACGCCGTGGAACTGGCCGCTCAACCAGATTGTCTGCAAGGTGGTGCCGGCGATCGCCGCCGGCTGCACCGTCGTGCTGAAGCCTTCCGAGATCGCGCCGATCAGCGGCATCGTCTTTTCGGAAGTGATGGAAGCGGCCGGCACGCCGAAGGGGGTCTACAACATGGTCAACGGCACCGGTCCGGATGTCGGACAGGTCATGGCCGGCCATCCCGACGTCGACATGGTCTCGTTCACCGGTTCGACCCGTGCCGGCATCATCGTCGCCAAAACAGCGGCCGAGACGGTCAAGCGCGTGGCGCAGGAACTCGGCGGCAAATCGCCCAACATCGTGCTTGCCGATGCCGACTTCGAGAAGGCCGTGCGCAAGGGCGTCAACGCCTGTTTCGGCAATAGCGGCCAGTCCTGCGATGCGCCGACGCGCATGCTGGTGCCGGCCGCCCGCCACGATGAGGCGCTGGTGATCGCCAAGAAGGCGGCAGAGGCGCACAAGGTCGGCAATCCGCGCTCGGAAGAGACCAAGCTCGGGCCGGTGGTCAGCAACATCCAGTTCGACAAGATCCAGCGGCTGATCGAGGCCGGCATCGCCGAGGGTGCTACGCTGGTCACCGGCGGTCCCGGCCGGCCGGAGCATCTTAATCGCGGTTATTACGTGCGACCGACCGTCTTCGGCCACGTCAAGCCGGGCATGACCATCGAGAAGGAGGAGATTTTTGGGCCGGTGCTTTCGGTCATCTCCTATGATGACGATGACGACGCGGTGAAGATCGCCAACGACACGGTCTACGGCCTCGCCGCCTATGTGCAGTCCGGGGATATCGACCACGCGCGAAAAGTCGCCGGCCGCCTGCGCGCCGGACAGGTCTCGATCAACTATCCGGAGTGGGACACCTTCGCGCCGTTCGGCGGCTACAAGCAATCGGGCAACGGCCGCGAATATGCCGACTGGGCAATCCACGATTTCCTCGAGATCAAGGGCATCATCGGCTACGGCGCTTAGGGCTTAACCCGAACAGCGCCGCGCATCCAAGAAGGACGCGCGGCGCTGTAGCGGGTCAATCCGAGCTATTCGGCGGCTTCGCGAACAGGGATCAGGCGCCGCTCGACCTGTTGGAGATGCAGCCGCATCGCTGCCGCCGCGCCGCCGAGGTCACGCTCGGCGATCGCTTCGACGATGCGTTCATGGTCGGCGAAGCTGTGATGGTCCGCCGGAGGGCGGGCGCCTTCTGAACGGAGACGTCCCCACACCACGGTTCGGCGCACAGCGTTCAGGACATCGAACAGGCCGAGCAGCACATTGTTGCGGCTCGCCTGCGCAATCTGCCGGTGGAGCAGATTGTCGATGTTCTCATATTGCCGCCATGTGACGGCTTCCCGCGTCTGCACCAGCGATTGACGCATGCCTGCGATATCGGAAAGCGTGGCGTGCAGCGCCGCTTCGCGCGCAATCTCGGGTTCGATGATGAGGCGCGCGCGCATCACGTCGGCCGGATTTGTGCGTCCGGCGATTTCCGAAATGCCGATCGTCTCCTCGACCGGTCCACTGCCGACGAAGGTGCCCCTGCCGACGTGACGCCAGATGCGGCCGTCCTTCTCGAGCACTGCCAGCGCCTTGCGCAGATCGCCGCGCGATACGCCGAGGCTCTCGGACAGTTCCCGCTCGGCAGGCAGCCGTGTCTCGCCGGCATGGTCCATCTGGGCAAGATAAGCCTGAAGCTGAACCAGGGCGGCGTGGCCGCCATTACCGGGATCGTCCATCAATTTAACCAATCCGCGTATGATTTCTCTTTGTCGGTGTTAAAGCGATTAGCTCAAACCGTCAACTGCCGAGTTTTCTACGCCCGCCAGTCCGACACGGTGCAGTTTCTCCTTGACCAATCCCCTCCGTAGTCTTAACCAATTAAGGAAATGGTTACAAAAAACGGGAGGAATGACAATGGCCAGCATGACCAGACGTACCATCCTTGCCACCGCTTTTGCCGCGGCCCTGGCATGGGCACTGCCCCTGTCGGCCGCAAATGCGGGCGATATGCGCATCGCATTCGGCGACCTTCCCGGGATCGAATCCATCCAGACGCTCGCCGCGATAGAGCGCGCCAAGGAACGCGGCGTGAATGTCGAGCTCATTGTTCTCAATGACGAGGATCTGGCAGCCCAGGCCATTGTCGGCGGCCAGGCCGATGTCGGCATCGGCGCGCCCTATACTTTGATCCAGAAGGTTGGCGTGCCGATCCGGATTTTCGCGCAGATATCGACGCTGCGCTTCTTTCCTGTCGTCAACAGCGAATTCTACAAGGAATGGAAGGATCTCGACGGGCAGGAAGTCGCCGTTCAGGCGCGCGGCTCCGGCACAGAGGCTGTCATGCTCCTGATGGCGAAAAACCACGGCATCAAGCTCGGCAACATCAGCTATGTCCCGGGTTCCGAGGTTCGCCGCAATGCACTGCTCCAGGGGACCATCAAGGCGTCGATCGTCGATGCCGCCAACCGGCGCGCGCTCGAGGCCGAAGCCCCCGGCAAGTTCATCGTTCTGCCGGTCGATGATCTCGGCGCCTCGGACGAAGCGCTTTTCGCGACCGCGGACTATCTGAAGAACAACGCCGCCGACGTCGACATCCTGGTCGAGGAACTGATGAAGACCGCGCGGGAAATAACCGCGAACCCGGCTGTCGCGGTCGAGCTCCGCAACAAGTACAAACTGCTGCCGGATCTCGGCGCGGAGGCGGATAGCGAAATCACCGAATACTACAAGGAAACCGCGGACGCCGGCAGCCTTGCGCTGAATGGCGGCGGGGCGGATGCGGCCAAAGACGACTTTGCCTTCTTCAGCCTTGCCGGCCAGATCGAAGGCGACCCAGCGAGCCTCAAGGTCGAGGACTTCTGGGATGTCTCTGCGATCGACCGCGCCGTCGCCAAGCTCGGCAAGAAATAGGCGGCCTGCCGGATGGCCGTAAGCATCAGAACCGACGGCGAGCCTGCCGGCCTCGCTCCTCTTGCCAATCGCAGTGCGACGGGCGCATCGTGGGACCAACCGGTCCTGCTCAGGCTTGTGTCGATCGCCCTGTTCGCGGGAATCTGGGAGGTGGCCGGGCGCATTCCCGTCAGCTTCGCCTTTCCGACTTTTTCCGACACCATCGTCGCGTTTTTCGGGCTGCTCGCCGACGGCAGCTTGGCAACCGCATACCTCTCGACACTGCAGCCGCTGGTGCTCGGTGTTGTCCTGTCGGCGTTCCTGGGTGTCGGCCTCGGCACGATCTGTGGCCTGTGGCGCACCGGCGAATGGCTGGTGATCCCTGTGTTCATCGTGCTTCAGGCAGCGCCCGTCGCCGCCTTCATTCCGATGGTCACCTTCGTCTACGGAATAGGCATGACCGCCAAGACGCTCGCCGTCATGATCCTGGCGCTGCCGGTCATCGTGCTCAACACCTACAAGGCCGTGCGCAACGTCAACGAGTCGCTGCTGGTCATGTGCCGATCGTTCCTGGGCACACGCTGGCAGACCGTCGTCAAGATCATTCTTCCGGACGCCAGCCCGGTGATTTTTGCCGGCTTGCGCCTCGGCGTCGCTGCCGGGTTTGTCGGCGTGGTGCTCGCCGAGCTGCTGATCACCCCGACCGGCATCGGCGACCTTATCACCTTCCACCGCTCGCGCGCAGACTACGCCGAGATGTACGCAACAATTGCCTCGATCATTGCGCTTTCCACTCTCACGCTCGTCTTTCTGCAGTGGGTGGAGGTCCGTGTTTTCAGGCCCGAGAGTAGAGGTGCTTAAGATGGGTGCGACCGCATTGCGAAATGGACCGTCGCCGGTTCCCGCACCGATCGATTCAATCGTGGAAGTGAGGGGAATTTCCAAGACCTACGGCAATGTCGAGGCGCTGCGTGGCATCGACCTCGACTTTCCCAGGGGCAAGCTGACCAGCCTTCTCGGACCCAGCGGTTGCGGAAAGACGACGCTGTTGAAGATTATAGCGGGGCTGACACGGGCCGATGGCGGAACCGTCGCGATCAACGGCAAGCACGTCACGGCACCCGGCACCGAACGCGCTTTCGTGTTCCAGGATTTTGCGCTGATGCCTTGGGCGACCGTGATGCGCAACGTTGCCTTCGGACTGGAATTGCGCGGCACCAACAAGGCCGAACGCGAGGAGATCGCCCGCCGCTATATCGCCGAGGTGGGTCTCGCCGGCTTCGAGGACAAATATCCCCACGAGTTGTCGGGCGGCATGCGCCAGCGGGTCGGCCTGGCGCGGGCTTTGTCGGTCGATGCCGACGTCCTGCTGCTCGATGAACCGTTTTCGGCGGTCGACGAGCAGAACCGACGGAAGTTCCAGGAAGACCTGATCCGGCTGCGCACCAACCAGAACAAGACCTTCATCTTCGTCACGCACTCGATCGAGGAGGCGGTCTACATCTCCGATCGTATCGTGTTGCTGTCACCGAGACCCGGCCGGGTTTCGCAGATCATCGAACCGGAAATCGATCGCTCCGGTGACCCGGAGCGCATTCATCGCGACAGGCACTACCTCGATACCGTCGAGGAGATCTGGCAGGGGCTGAAGCAATATGTGGAATGACCGGCCATGACCTTGTTTGGCTACCGTGTACCAATGATGGCGTCCCTGCTTGTCTGGTGCGTCGTATGGGAAATCGTCGGACGGCTGGACCTCGTCTTTCTGCTGCCGCCGTTTAGCGACGTGCTGGTTGCAGCCGTCGATCTCGTGCAAACCCCGTCCTGGCAGAGCGCGACGGTTACAACCCTTCGCGCCTTCGCCATGGGCATGGCCCTGTCGATCGTTATCGGCGTGCCGTTGGGCGTCCTGATGGGACGCGTCAAGATCGCCGACGACCTGCTCGGCATGTGGGTCAACATCTTTTCAAGCGCACCGCTCTCGGCGATCGTCCCCGTGCTGATGATCCTGTTCGGCTTCGGCGAGAAGACGATCGTTGCGGCGGTGTTCCTGTTTGCGATCTGGATCATCGTTCTCGACACCCGCGCCGGGGTCCGCCACATCTCGCCGTCGCTGATCGAGATGGCGCGTTCCTATGGCGCCTCGCGCCCGGCACTCTACACCAAGATCATCCTCTGGGGGGCGCTTCCGGAAATCCTTGCCGGCATCCGCCTCGGCCTCATCCGCGGCGTCAAGGGCGTCGTCATCGGCCAGTTGCTCGTCGCCATCGTCGGCTACGGTGCGCTGTTCGAAACCTTCTCGCGAAATTTCCGCATGGCCGAATTCTGGGCCTTGACCATCATCCTTTTTGCCTTCGCCCTGCTGATCGCCGAACTGATCGAAAGGGCCGAAGCCAAAGTCGAATACTACGCAGGAGCAAGACAGTGAACATGCACGGCACGACCTCAAGCTATGTCATCGAACCGACCGCAGTCCCCAGCATTCAGGTGGCGGCAACCGACAAAATGTTTCCGGTGCACCGGGTCTATTGCGTCGGGCGGAACTATGCCGCGCATGCAGTCGAGATGGGACACGACCCCAACAAGGAGCCGCCGTTCTTCTTCCAGAAGAACCCGGATAACCTCGATACGACAGGGGAATTTCCGTATCCTCCGGCCTCCAACGATGTCCATCACGAGATCGAAATGGTCGTGGCGCTGAAAAGCGGCGGTACGGATATCCCGGTCGAAAAGGCTCTGGACTGCGTGTTCGGTTATGGCGTAGGTCTCGACATGACGCGGCGCGACCTGCAAGGTAAGGCGAAGGACATGGGCCGTCCATGGGAGGTCGGCAAGGCCTTCGAGGCATCGGCGCCATGCACGCCATTGGTTCCGGCAAGCTCGATCGGCCATCCAACCCAGGGAGCGATCTGGCTGGACGTCAATGGCCAGCGAAAACAGACCGGCGACCTCAACCAGATGATTTGGAAAGTTCCGGAAATGATCAGCTATCTCTCAGGTCTTTTCACGCTGATGCCGGGAGACATCATTCTTTCCGGCACGCCGGCGGGCGTCGGCGCGGTTGTTCGCGGTGATGTTCTTCGCGGTCATATCGATGGCGTCGGCGACCTCGAGGTTCGCGTTGTCTGAGGCGGCGTCGATCATTGAGCGGCTTGCCGCCGGCGCCGACGATGCGCCGGCGATTTCGGCGCCCGACAGGATCACGCTCAGCCATGGCGGACTGCGCCGCCTGATCTCCGAGACGGCGGCGCAACTGCATGCGCTGGGCCTCGGCCGTGGCGACCGGGTGGCCATCGTGCTGCCGAACGGGCCGGAGATGGCGACGGCCTTTGTCGCGGCGGCGGCGGCGGCGTCGACGGCGCCACTCAATCCGGCCTACCGGGCCGACGAGCTCGATTTTTACCTGACGGACATCGGCGCCAAGGCAATCCTCGTCGCCGAGGACGAAAGCGGCCCGGCGGTCGCGGTTGCCGAGCGCCTGGGCATAGCTGTGCTTAGGCTCATAGCACTCCGTGACGCGCCAGCCGGAAGCTTTGGGATCGAGGGTGAACCGATCGGCCCGCCGGCTGCGCCCGAATTGGCTGAGGACGGCGACATCGCGCTGTTGCTGCACACGTCCGGCACCACGTCACGACCCAAGCTGGTGCCGCTCAGCCATGCCAATCTCGCCGCCTCGGCCGCCCATATCGGCGCGACGCTCGGCCTGACGGCCGGTGATCGCTGCCTCAACGTCATGCCGCTGTTCCACATTCATGGGCTGATCGCGGCGGTGTTGTCCTCGCTCGCGGCCGGCGGCAGCGTCTTCTGCACGCCGGGCTTCAACGCGCTGCGCTTCTTCCATTGGCTTAGCGAGGCGCGGCCGAGCTGGTACACGGCCGTGCCGACCATGCATCAGGCCATCCTGCCGCGGGCGGCGCGCAATGCCGATGCATTGGCCGCCGCGCCTCTTCGCTTCATCCGCTCGTCCTCGGCATCGCTCCCGCCGCAAGTGATGGCGGAGCTTGAGGCGACCTTCGGCTGTCCGGTGATCGAATCCTACGGCATGACCGAGGCCGCGCACCAGATGGCCTCGAACCGGTTGCCGCCGGGCCTGCGCAAGCCGGGCAGCGTCGGCGCCGCCGCCGGACCGGAAGTGGCGGTGATGGCGCTGGACGGGCAATTGCTGCAGCCCGGTGAGACCGGCGAGATCGTCATTCGCGGGCCCAATGTCACCGCCGGCTACGAGAACAATCTGGACGCCAATGCCACCGCCTTCGCGCATGGCTGGTTTCATACCGGCGACCAGGGCATGCTCGACGATGACGGTTATCTGCGCGTCACCGGCCGGCTCAAGGAGATCATCAACCGTGGCGGCGAGAAGATCTCGCCGCTCGAGGTCGACGACGTGCTGATGGATCATCCGGCGGTGGCCCAGGTCGTCACCTTCGCCACGCCACACGACAAGCTCGGCGAGGAGGTCGCGGCTGCGATCGTGCTGCGCGAGGGCATGGCCGCCACCGAAGGCGACATCCGCAGCTTTGCCGCGCTCCGGCTTGCCGACTTCAAGGTGCCGCGCATTGTCCTGATCTTGAACGAAATCCCGAAGGGCGCGACGGGCAAGCTGCAGCGCATCGGTCTCGCGACCAAACTGGGTCTTGCGAAACCCGGGCTGGGATGATGCGGATCACCATTTTTGGCGCCGGCGCGATCGGCGGCTATCTCGCGGCCAAACTTGCCATGGCCGGCCGCGTCGATCTGTCGATCGTGGCGCGGGGCGCTCATCTCGAAGCGATCAGGACGGCCGGGCTTTGCCTGATCGAAGACGGTCATGAATCCGTCGCCTCTGTCAGGGCCGCCGCGCAGGCGCAAGAGCTAGGTGTCCAGGACTACGTCGTGCTGGCCCTCAAGGCCCATTCCGTCGCACCAGCGCTCGACCAGATCGCGCCGCTGCTGGGCGAGGGGACGGCTGTCGTCACCATGCAGAATGGCGTGCCGTGGTGGTACTTCCACAAGATCGGCGGTTCGCTCGAAGGCACGCGGTTGCAAGCGGTGGATAACGGTGGAGTGATCTGGGACCGGCTTGGGCCGGATCGCGTCATCGGCTCGGTCGTTTATCCCGCGGCCGAGGTGGATGCGCCCGGCCTGGTCCGCCATATCGAGGGAAAACGCTTCTCGCTTGGTGAGCCCTCGGGCGAGAAGAGTGAACGTGTCACGCGGCTTGCCGAGGAGATGGTTGCGGCGGGGCTGCAGGTGCCGGTTCGCGACGACATCCGAAGCGAAATCTGGGTGAAGCTGTGGGGCAATCTCTCCTTCAACCCGATATCCGCGCTGACCGGCAGCACGCTTGCGGCAATCGCTGCCGACGAGGCAACCCGCACGCTTGCCCGCGCCATGATGCTGGAGGCGCAGGCGATCGGCGAAAGCCTCGGCGTCCGTTTCCCGATATCGGTCGACCGTCGCATCAAGGGGGCCGGCGACGTCGGCGAGCACAAGACGTCGATGCTGCAGGATCTGGAACGCGGCCGGCCAATGGAGATCGACGCACTGGTAACGGCGGTCCAGGAGCTTGGCCGGCTGACCGGCCAGCCGACGCCCACCATCGACAGCGTTCTGGCGCTGGTGCGCCGCCTCGCCATCGAGCGCGGCTGCTATCTGATATGAGACACGAGCTATCAGGCGCTCGCCTTAAGGAGGTGGGTGGAACGCCCTTGTGAAGAAAGAAGCTTCACAGCCTCTTTGTCAAAGGAAACGAAGACTTCCCCGCCCAGCCAGCTACCATCATAGGCAATCACACCATCAGCAAAATCACCACCAGCATCAAGGACCGATAGACCAGCTTCAACTGCGGGCCGATTGACCACGACATTCTCCGTATTCAGCAGGGCACGGATCGCGGCGGAAATGTCCTCACAGGCAGTCTTATATTGGCGGGCCAAGACCCAAGTGAATTCACAGAGGGATTGTAAGCTTACAGCCACGATATCCGCGGTTGCCAGCAACTCGACAGCGGCACTCGCCTGCTTGGCATCGTCAGCCACATAGGCGCGCAGCAGAACATTCGTATCAGTCGTGATCTTCATTCTTTGCCGGCCCCGGCGGCCGCACCAGCCTCGGCAATTGCCTCATTGATTTCCTCAATAGTGAGAACTTGGCCATTCGTCTTCCCTTTCAGGAAGCCATGAAGGTCCCGAAACGATCCCTTCGGCTGCGATGCCTTTAGCTCTGCCCGGCCACCCGGTAGCAAATCCAGTTCGATTTTTTCTCCCGGCTTAATGCCGAGGTGTTGGAGCACATCTTTCCGAAAAGTGACCTGCCCCCGTGCCGTTACGGTCAGTGTCGTCATGGCAGAATCTCCTAATTGGTAACCTGAAATATAATGCAAAAGTGCATTACGTTCAAGCGCCGGCCTTCCCCGGCCATCAGGCGGCAGCCGATTCGGGCGGAACGCCTACATCTAAGCCCCTATAAAGAGCTCGGACGCTGGCATCTAAACGGCCACGACGATTTTTTGCCGGCTATGTAAGCGCAAAGCGAGGCCGCAGCCTCAAATCGTCCTGACATACGCCGCAAGCTGGTCGGCCACGGTTCCCCAGCCGTCGAAAAAGCCCATCTCCTCGTGGTTCTTTCGTGTCGCTTCATCCCGGTGGATGGCTGTCGCGGTGTAGCGCGTCGCCTTGCCTTCCGGCTGCAATGCTATGACCGCTGTGATGAATGGGTCCCCTGACGGCCGATAGCCGGGCAGCAACGCATCGGTCCACACCAGCCGCTCGTTCGGCACGATGTCGAGGTAGCAGCAGTGGCGGTCATTGACCTCCTTGCCATCAGGCGACTGCATGCGGGTCCTGAACAGCCCGCCAGGTCTGAGGTCGATCTCGCAATCAGTGACGATCCACGGCTTCGGTGTGAACCATTGCCGAACATGCTCGGGCGTCGTCCAGGCTATCCACAAAAGCTCGCGCGGCGCGTCGACGACGCGCTCGAGGACGAGGTCGAGTTTCGGGTCGGGTTTGAACAGCGGAGCCATGCTCATTTGTCTTTCTCCTTGAGTGCCATGACGTAGTCGTCGAACTGGTCGAGGCGGCGTTCCCACAGCGCGCGCTGCTCGACCAGCCAGTTTTCCGCAAGCTTCAGTGGCTCAGGCGCAAGCCGGTAGGTCCTGACACGGCCGGCTTTTTCGGACCGCACCAGCCCGCAACCTTCCAAAACCCTGAGATGCTCGACGAAGGAGGGCAGGGCCATGTCGAATGGCTGGGCTAGCTCGCTGACCGAGGCCGGGCTTCTGTTCAGCCGCTCGACAACTCGGCGGCGCGTTGGATCGGCAAGCGCCCGGAAGATGCCGTCGATCGGCGGCTGGCTGGCGGAGTGCAGGCTTGTCGCCACGGTCATGTCGTCCTCGCGTCACTGGACTTAATTTATATTACTTAGGTAAAAACCTTAGCATTGGCAAGCGCAAAAATTCTGAGGATGCCTGCGGGGTCGCCGCTGGCAATGTCTGAAGGGTGGTTTACGGTGCGCCAGATTCGATGAGCGATCAGTCCGAGGGCCAAAAATTTGACGATCACGATGTACGGCATCACCAATTGCGACACGATCAAGAAGGCGCGTGTCTGGCTGGAGAGCCATGATGTCGCCTATCGCTTTCACGACTACAGGATCGAAGGACTCGACTCGGATCGGCTCGACGGTTGGTCCGGCAAGGTCGGCTGGGAAATCCTGCTCAACAAGGCGAGCACGACATTTCGCGAACGGTCGGACAAGGACAGACTGAGTCTCGACGAGAAGAACGCCAAGGCGCTGATGCTGGCCAACCCGACGATGATCAAGCGGCCGATCCTCGATCTTGGTGATCGTATCCTCGTCGGCTTCAAGCCTGATGTCTATCAGCAGGCTGTGGGTGGGTTGAAGTAGCGGGACGGCGACGCTTTTTATACGCTCCAGTTCGAGAGCTTGCTTGCCGCGCCGGTCTCAACTCCGCCAGGCGAATTGGGTCGCGGGAAAAACCTTGGCCTGCCTGGCCGAGAGCGCGTTCCACGTTTCGCGGTCGCGTCGGTCCGGTTCGATCGTCTCGGCGATGCTGGTCATCGCATCGGCAGCCTCGGAAAACCGCTCGAACCATCCGACGCCGACCGCCGCGCTGATCGCCGCGCCGAGCGAGGAGGCTTCAGCATTGTGACCCTTGTGGATCGAGATCCCGGTTGCGTCCGCGATCATCTTTGTCCAAAGCTTGCTGTTGGCGCCGCCGCCGATCGCCACCATTTGCTCCGGCGAAAGACCATGGCTGCGCATCTCTTCGAGAGCCCGGGCGGTTTGCAGTGTCATCGCCTCTAATCCCGCACGATAAAAATGACCGAGCGTGTGCGAGGGATGCATGCCGATGAAGCTTGCGCGTGCGCTCGGATCCCAATGCGGATCCATGCAACCGACCAGGGTGGTGCCGGCGAGAAGTCCGTCCGAGCCGATCGGGACGGCCGCCGCTTCCCTTTCCAGGCGGTCGAAGATCGCCGGATCGGAGCGTCCGCCGGCAAACATGTCGACGAACCAGTTGACGAAATAGACACCCGCCCGCTGCACTGCCTCGAGGAAATAGCCATCGCCTGTCGGCGAGGTCATGGTACGCCAGAAGGCGCCGACCACCGGTTCCCGCGACCAGATTCCCGCGATGATTGCAGTTCCGAGATTGAGATAGACGACGCCGTCGCGCATGGCATTGACGCCGAGCCCGGCGCATTGCCCATCGCCGCCGGCGGCAATCACTGGCGTACCTTCGGAAAGGCCCGTCGCGGCGGCGGCCGCGGCATGAACGGTCCCGACCCGCGTGCCGGACCGCACCGCATTGGGAAGTTGCGACAGCTTGATGCCGAGATGATCGAGGAGCGGCTGCGACCACGCCTTGAGCGAGATGTCGAAGAGGCCGAACGGATCGGCGCTCGTCCAGCTCGCACTCGGCGTTCCCGTCAATTTCAGCGTCAGATAGCCGTGCACGTCGAGGATTTTCTGCGCATGGTCCAACCGTTCCGGCTCGTTCTCGCGCAGCCATTTCAGGCGGTAGACGACCGGCGTCACATCGATCGGCTTGCCGGTGATCGCGTGCAGCCGCTCACGGCCGATTTCCGCGGCGAAACGGTCGACCAGCCCGGCGGCACGTTCGTCGAGCCAGAGGCTCGCGGGTCCGATAGGCTCGCCGGCTCCGTCGATGAGCGCTACGGTCTCGCGCTGGTTGGAGATCGCGATACCGGCGATGCGTTTCGGGTCGACCGCGCCGACAAGCTGCCGCAGTGCCACTATTGCGGCCCGCCACCAGTCGGTGACCTCCTGCTCGACATAGTCCGGCCTCGGCTTCATCAGATCGAGCGGCGCGCGGCCTTCCGCCATGGCTCGTCCGTCCCGGCTCCAGGCAATCGCCTTGCAGGATTGCGTGGAACTGTCGAGGCCGACGACAAGAGGTCCGTCGCTGCTGCCCATGATTGTCCTCCCGAGACGATGAGTTCCACCGGTGCTGGTTAGTCCAAGTGCCGGTTATTCCAAGAGAATGTTCGCGGTGGCCATGTCGGTGACAAAATGTGTCGCGTATCCGCCGCCGAGCCCGGCCCTGATCGCCCCCATTTTGCGGGCGCCACCGGCGGCGCAGATGCGGACCGGCACCGCTTTCAATTCATCGAGCGTGATGCCGACGGTGCGTCCGTCGAGCGGCGTCGCGAAAGGGGCTCCCTGAGCGTCGATGAACCGCCCGATGATGACCCCGAGCGCTCCCTGCTCGATCATGCCGGCAAGTGCGGCGGCATCCGATATACCGGCTCGGGCATAGGTGCTCTCCGGCCCGATATCGCCGATCCCGAAGATAACTTTGCGGGCGGCACGGATCATGCGGAACTGGTTGACGAGCATCGGCTCCTGCATGAG
This sequence comes from Mesorhizobium sp. WSM4849, assembly GCF_055811385.1. NCBI lineage: Bacteria > Pseudomonadati > Pseudomonadota > Alphaproteobacteria > Hyphomicrobiales > Phyllobacteriaceae > Mesorhizobium > Mesorhizobium sp. WSM4849. Next base: position 7,564 of record NZ_JBVVPW010000002.1, on the reverse strand, counting down.
TTGGTCGTGCAGTTCGTCGGTGGAGACGATCGCCGGGGCAAGCAGGTTTATGCAGCGGGCGCCGAGCCGGTTGGCCATTAGCGAGGTGCAGAATTCCGGCGAAAAATCGCTGGTGCCGATCGAGCTTCCCGAGAGCTGGACGACGGTGAGGTTCCGATCATGCCGTAGTCGTGGGATCGAGCGGGCGGCAGCGAGCACCGTTTTTCCCCAGGCAACGCCGATCGTGTCACCCGGATCGACCATCGACGCCAGCAGCCGTCCTGCCGCTTCGCCGATGCGGCGGTCGGCATCGTTTGGATCAAGGTCGGGGATAACCGCGGCGCCGCGAAGCCCGTATTTTTCCATGAGACGCCGCGAGGTCAAGGTGCGGGCAAAAGCGTCGTGATCGACCTGCACGGCGACAAGTCCGCTTTCGCGTGCCTCCTGGAGATAGTTTACCACGCTCGCCCTGGAGACGTTCATGACCTTAGCCACATCGCTCTGGTTAAGTTGGTCGACATAGTAGAGCCAGGCAGCCCACGCCACCGCGCTGTCGAATTCGGGCGGCAGTGCCGAGAGCCCAGATGGTCGGACCATTTCGATGTCGGCGTTGGCATTCATGTCCCTTTTTCCGCAGGTTTGCAGAACGAAGTCAAGCGTTGCGGGGAAATGCTTGACAAAAGACAGCGATAGGTGACTATTGTTCGATGCGCAGCGCGCCTGCGTCTCGATTAGAGAGTTGCCCCACAAGAGGACGCCATGACCAATCCGGCAGCCGGATCCTGGACGACTTTAATCGACGACATTTTGGACGGGCGCTGGACCAACCCGGAGACCGGGAAAAAGGCCGTCGTGCCATATGAGCGGATCGTCATCGAAGAAAGCCTCGAAGCGCGGGCGGCCGATCTCGTTTCTGAGCTCGACCTGGGTGAGCGGTTCACGGTCGTTGCGGATGCCGCGACCTATGATGCGCTTGGCGAACGCGTTGCGCGCGAACTGAAGACGCTCGGCCCCGTCAATGTCGTGATATTGGATCACCCGCATGCCGACATGGCCAACGTCGAAAGCCTGGCCGTCAAACTCGCGGATGCGGATGCCGTGATCGCGGTCGGTTCCGGGACGATTAACGATCTCTGCAAGTTCGTCACCGGAAGGAATGGACGGCGCTACTGCGTGTTCGGGACGGCCGGTTCGATGAACGGCTACACATCGACGACCGCATCCATCACACTTGAAAGCGGCCTGAAGGTATCGCTCCCTTCCCACGCGCCATCAGGCTTTTTCGTCGATCTTGGCGTCTCCGCTGCCGCCCCGACCTATCTGTCGGCGGCGGGGTTCGGTGACTGCCTTTGCCGCTCGGTCGCCCAGATCGACTGGTGGATGTCGCACCGTCTGCTTGGCACTGCCTACCATCAGGTTCCGTTTCTGATCCAGGAAAAGGATGAGGCGGCGCTTAACGAGCGTGCGGCAAAGCTTGCCGAACGCGACATCGAGGCCAATGGCTATCTCTACCGCGTGCTGACGCTCTGCGGCCTCGGCATTTCCTTCACCGGCGTCTCCAATCACGGTTCGATGGGCGAGCATCAGATATCGCACTACATCGACTGCTTCGCCGGCGAGCGTCACCCCGGTACGCTCCACGGCACCCAGGTCGGTGTCGCTTCACTCACCATGGCGCGATTGCAGCAGGCAATGCTTGCAAGCGACCAGCCGCCGGTGGTGAAGGCGACGAGGATCGATCCTGACGACATGGTCCGCCGAATGGGGCCGGCTGTCGCCGCACAATGTCTCGACGAACTGAAGAAGAAGGCCTTCGACGAGAATGCCGCCGCCGCGTTCAACGAGCGGCTGCAGGAGCTCTGGCCGACACTCAGGCAGGAGCTCAAGCAATTCATGGTGCCTGTCGACGAGATGCAGCGCCTGCTGAAATCTACCGGCGGGCCTATCTCAGCGGCCGAATTGGGCACGCCGGCCGATTTTTACCGCGAAGCCGTCGTTCATTGCCGGGAGATGCGCAATCGCTTCTCGTTCCTCGACATTGCTGCGGATGCAGGAATGCTGGAGGATTTTGCGCGCGGGGAGGCCTGACCGGATGCGCGACCTCGCCGAATTCGAACCCGAATCTGCGTCGCGCATTCGCGGCGTCTTCTGCGATATCGACGACACCTTGACGACCGAGGGTCGTCTTCCTGCCGACGCCTACCGGGCGCTCGAGCGCCTGCACGAGGCGGGCCTCGTCGTCGCTCCCATTACCGGGAGACCGGCAGGCTGGTGCGACATGATTGCCCGGTTCTGGCCGGTGACCGGCGTGGTCGGCGAAAATGGCGCTTTTTACTTCGCTTATGATCAGGCAACGCGAAAGATGATCCGGGTTTTCGCGGCGAGCGCCGAGGAACGCCGGGAAAACAGGCGCAGACTCACCGAACTGGAAAGGCGCATTGTCCAAGACGTGCCGGGTTCGGCCGTATCCGCCGACCAGCAATACCGCGAAGCCGATCTGGCCATCGATTTTTGCGAGGATGTTCCGGCGCTGCCGCTGTCCGATGCTAGGCGCATCAAGCAGATTTTCGAGCAGGCCGGCGCTGTCGCCAAGATTTCGTCGATCCATGTGAACGGCTGGTTTGGCCGATACGACAAGCTGTCGATGACGCGCCGCTTTGCGAGCGAGAGGCTGGGAGCCGATCTCGATGCTGAAAGGCAGGCCTATGCATTCGTCGGAGACAGCCCGAACGATGCCCCGATGTTCGGGTTCTTTCCGAACTCGTTCGGGGTCGCGAATGTGATCGACTTCCAGGGACAGATCGACGCCGAACCCGCTTTCGTCGCCAGGTCGCGGGGTGGCCGCGGCTTCGTCGAGATTGCCGATATGGTCCTGGCAAACCGGAGGTCGGGAGTGGTCTGATCGGCTGGCGCGAAATGTGCCGGCCGCAAAAGACGCAAAGGATGTGCTGCAAGCGATGGAACAGAACCAGGGACGGCTTAGGCAAGATTCAATGCCAGTCTGCTTTCAGATGAAAGCGAGCGCTATGCTCCAGGCGACATCGCACAGCACCTTCGGCTGCCACCGCGATGCCGGCCGGTGGATCTCACAGCGAGCTGCCCGTCTCCTGGTCGGTGATGAGGCCGGTGAAGAACCCTTTTTCCAGGAGCTTGGCCATGATGCCGACCTTGTTCTTTCCGCCGGAAACAAGGATGCGTTTGGGAATGTTCAGCGTGTCGAGAGGATAAACCCCGACAATGCGTTCGTTGACGGGATGGTCGACGAGTTCGGCGTTGCGGTCGAAGAAGTAGCCGAGAAAGTTCCCGATCGGCTTCAGTCTCAGGACGTCGTCGAATTCCTCGTCGGTCATATAACCGACGCTCCGAAGCGTCGAGCTGGTTGTGCCGCCGACGCTCATCAGCGCAAGATCGGCGTTCAGCGCCTTCTGGATAACCTCGCGCGCGCTCGGTTGCTGCAGGATCGTCTCGCGGCTTTCGCGGCTGTCGCAGATGATGGGTCCAGGGAGATAATAGGATTCGGCCTGGGTGCGCTGGGCAAAGACGGCGGCGGCGTCATATTTGTCGATCGACGACCGGCGCGACAGAGAGCCGAGAAGCGGCACGACGGTCACGTTCCTGAGCGCCACCGGTTCGATGTTGGAGGCGAGCCATCTCATGGTTCGGCCCCATGCCATGGCGACCGTCATGTCGTCCCTGAGCAGCGTCTCGACGGTCTGCGCGGCATAGATGCCGATCACTTCGGAGAGCCCGAGCTCCGACCCGGTGTCATCAGGCGTGACGCTGCATATGTCGAGCCGGTACTTCCGCCTGAGCTGTTCTTCCATTTCGAGCGCCTGGGACGTCCCGGCGTTGATGCGGATCGAGACGATGCCGCGCTCCTTCGCCTCGGCCAGCAGCCTGTGGATCTTGGTGCGGTTGATCTGCAGCCGCTCGGCGATGGCCTGCTGCGTTTCGCCCAGCACGAAATATTGATGGGCAACCCGAGCCAGCAGACCGATCGACGTCATGAGCGTTCTCCGATGCTGGTGGCGCATCCGTCTGAATGCCGCTGTCGCTGGCCAACAAGTGCTTGCCACGGACATGGTGAAGATATAGCATTTGAACAAATGCACAAGATATGAACATTTGTGCAGCGCAAAACGAAGCGGTTCGGGAGGAACGCGTGCGGGTTGCCCAAGCCAGACGTTTCGTCATTTCGGACCACCCGCTGCCCTGGCTGCTGCCGCTGGTGGCGATCCTGCTTGTCTTCACCGTCTACCCCCTGATCTACAACATCTGGCTCAGCTTCCACGAGTTCGTCCCGCGCAGGCGGGCGCTCGAATTCGTCGGAACGGAAAACTGGGTACAGCTCTGGAACGACACCCGGTTCTGGCAGTCGCTCGTCATCACCTTCACCTATTTCGCCATCGCGCTGGTCTTTGAGCTGGTGCTCGGCATGGCGATTGCGCTGCTCCTCGACAGCGACGGCTTCGGTTTCGGATTCCTGCGCGGCGTGCTGACGATGACGCTTGTCATCCCGCCGGCCATTGTCGGCATGATGTATCTGCTGATGGAGGATCCGCAGTTCGGGGTGATCAGCTACGTCCTGCAGTCGATCGGGGTGCTCAATCCGAACAACCCCATCCTCGCCACGGCGTCGACCGCGCTTGCCGGCGTTCTCGTCGCGGAGATCTGGCAGTGGACGCCGTTCATGGTGCTCATCTTCCTTGCCGGTCTCAGGGCGCTGCCGCCGGAGCCTTATGAGGCCGCGATGATCGACGGCGCGTCGTCGTTCCAGATTTTCCGGCGCATCACCCTGCCGATGATGTCGAAGGTGATCGCGATCGCCGTCCTGGTCCGCGGCATCGATCTCTTCCGGGTCTTCGACTACGTCTTCGTCATGACCTCCGGCGGGCCGGGAGCGTCGACCTATTCGCTTTCCCTCTATGCATGGCAGCAGACGTTCAGCTTCGTAAAATGGGGCTATGGAGCCACGCTCAGCCTCGTCACCTTGGTGATCATCCTGGTTATTGCCAACCTCTTCATCCGTATCGCCAAGGTGAGATGGTAGAATGAACGGCTCCTTCTCGACCCGCATGCTTCGCACCATCGCCGCCTGGGTTGTGGTCGCAGTCTTCTTCTTTCCGATCTACTACTGGACGTCGGTGGCATTCAAACACGGCAATGACATCTTCAACCGGCCGCCGAAACTGTTCGCCTTCACGCCGACCTTCGACAATTTCCAGAAGGTGTTCGGGATCTCGCTGGGCAGCGGCGGCATCACCGTGACGCCGGGCGGCGGCAACTTCTACATGGCGCCGCGCGTCTGGGATTCGATCGTGATCGCGACGCTGTCGACCGTGCTCGCCGTCGTCATCGCCACGCTTGCCGCCTATGCCCTGTCGCGCATGAACTTCCGCGGCCGGCACAGTTTCGTCGGATGGGTGTTGTCGACGCGCATGATGCCGCCCGTCGCGGTCGCGGTCCCGATGTTCTTCATCTACAAGAATTTCGGGCTCATCGACACCTATACCGGCATGGTGCTGATCCACGCGCTGATGAACCTGCCGCTCGCCGTCCTCCTGATGAAGAGCTTCTTCGACGACATTCCCTCCGAGATCGACGAGAGCGCGATCGTCGATGGTGCCAGCCGCTTCATGATCTTCCGGCGGATCGTGCTGCCGATGGCCAAGGGCGGCATCGCCGCCACGGCGGTGCTCTGCTTCATCTTCAGCTGGACCGAATTCCTCTTTGCGCTGACCCTGACCACCACGTCGCTCAAGACCGTGCCTGTCGTCTCGTCGACCTTCGTCACCTCGATCGGCACCGCCTGGGGCAACATGGCCGCGCTTGGCGCCGCATCCATCATTCCCGCTTTCATCTTCATTCTGTTGGTTCAAAAGCACCTCGTGCGCGGTCTCACGATGGGGTCGTTGAAACAATAGATGGGAGGCTCGAATTCGCAGCCTTGTGAAAATCGCGAATTAAACCGGAGGAGTAGACAATGAAAGACAGCATCAGAAAGGCGCATCTTGCCTCTGTCACCGATCGCTTCGTTCGCGGACAGATGGATCGGCGCTCGTTTCTTCGCGCAGCAAGCATTCTCGGCCTCGGCGCCGGCGCGCTCGGCATGGGCTTGGGACGACGTCCGTTCTACGGCATCAGTCAGGCATCGGCTCAGGAACAGGAACTAAAGCCCAGCGCCGAAGTCACCAAATGGCTCTCGGATGTCGGCAAGCCCTTTGCCGGAACGACGCTTCGTCTCGCCACCGAATCGACGCCGCCGTCGAATGCCATCGCCACGCAGCTCAAGCAGTATTTCGAGGAGGCGACCGGCATCAAGGTCGAGATCGAAGTGCTGCCGCTCGAGCAGGTGCTGCAGAAGCTGACGCTCGACGTTGCATCGAGCCTTGGCACTTACGACCTCTACTATATCGACCAGAGCTGGGCGGCGAGCTTCAGCCAGGACGTCTTCGATCCGCGCGAGCAGCTCAAGAACGCCGACCTGGCAATGCCGAACTACAACATCGACGATTTCCTGAAGCCGCTCGTCGACGGTATCGCCATGTACGAGGACCGCATGGTCGGCGTGCCCTACGACATCCCGATCTTCATCATGCAATACCGCAAGGACGTCTGGGACGAGCTCAAGCTGCCGCCTCCGGCCACGCTGGACGATTTGCTGCAGGCGTCCGCGGCAATCACCGACGCCAAAGGCCCGAACATGTACGGCACCAGCGGCCAGATGAAATCGGGCCACTACAGCCTCGAATGCGATTGGACGGCGTGGCTTTGGGGCCATGGCGGTTCGATTTTCGGCCCCGACGGGAAATTCACCGGCAACGACGAGGCTGGCTTGGCCGCCATGGCCTACTGGGACAAGCTCAAGGCGACGATGCCGCCCGGCGTCGATGGCTGGACATGGGATGGTGAGGGCCAGTCGGTCGGCCAGGGCGTCGCCGCCTCGATGCTGTCCTGGGGCGAATTCTTCCCGTTCTTCGACGATCCCAAGGCCTCCAAGGTCTCAGGTCTGATGGAAGCGATGGTTCCGCCGAAACCTGCAGCCACGCTGCGGACGGTCGAGCAGACCGGATTCGGCGAAATTCCAGGCGTTGGTCACCAGGGCGGTTCTTCGCTCGCGGTGTCGAAATATTCGAAGAGCCCGGATGCTGCGTGGATTTTCATGCAATGGGCGACCTCAGCCGATACCCAGGCGCTGATAACCGTTCTGGGTGGCGGTACGGGCCCAACGCGCACCAGCGTCTATGACGATCCGCGCGTGCTGGCCAATGCGCGTGTCGGCGCCGGCACGACCCGCCACTTGCCGGTCGTGCGCGACACCATCGCCAACTACATGGGATCCGAGCCCGACCTGCCGGCATGGGCAGAACTCTCGAGCGACATGATCCCGGTTGCGCTGGGCAAATACTTCGCCGGCCAGTCGGGCTCGGCCAAGGAGTCGCTCGACGCCCTGAAAACCCAGGTCGACGATCTCGTCGCTAAGGGCTGAGTGTTGCCGGGGGGGGGGGGGGGGGGGGGGGGGCGGGCGGGCCGCGCGCACCAGAACCAACGCAAAAAAAAAAAAATAAAAACAAAAAAACAAGAA
>NZ_JBVVPW010000001.1:243418-406842 GCF_055811385.1 Mesorhizobium sp. WSM4849 | reverse complement strand
GGATGGCGGAAATTTCGGGCGCGCGCTCGTATGCGGCGGCTCCCAGCGAAGCACCAATCATGAAACGTCCCTGATTTGAAGGAGAGCTGGCAGCGGCCCAAGGGCCGCGCCTGACCTATTCCGCGGCGACAAGCTCCCTGTCGCGAGCCGCTTCCAGTTCGCGCACCAGCGGAATGACGCGCTTGCCGAAGAACTCGACCTCTTCCTGGAAATGTAGGAAGCCGAGCAGGATCAGGTCGGCGCCGGCGTCCTTGAGCTTGAGGATGCGTTCAGCGATCTGTTCCGGCGTGCCGATGAGATTGCTGCGGAAGCCGTCATTGTATTGCACCAAGTCCTCGAGGGAGGATTTCGCCCAATTGCCTTCGCCTTCCGGCGAGGCCTTGCCGGCATTCTTGACCTGATCGGCAAAACCCTGGACTGCCTCGGGATTGGCCTTGGCGATGATCTCGTCGAGCACTGCGCGCGCCTCTGCCTCGGTCTCGCGAGCGATGGCGAAGGCATTGACGCCGATGTTCACATTGTGGTCATTGGCTTTCGCCTTGGCGCGGATGTCGTCGACCTGTTTCTTGATCTCTTCCGGCGTGTTGCCATTGGTAAAATACCAATCGGAGACACGAGACGCCATGTCGCGAGCGGCTCGCGACGAACCGCCCTGGAAGATCTCGGGCAAGGGCTCGATCGGCTTGGGCTTCATCGAATAGTTGGTGAAGCGGTAGAAATCCCCCTTCAGCGTGAAACTGTCCTCCGTCCAGATGCCACGCAGCGCTCGGATAAATTCTTCTGACCGGCGATAGCGCTCGTCATGGTCGAGCCAGAGTTCGCCAATCGCGGCGAACTCGCCACGGAACCAGCCGCTCACCACATTGACGGAGACGCGGCCATTGGTCAGGTGGTTGATGGTAGCGATCTGCTTGGCCGCCAGCGCAGGGTTCCACGGGCCGGGCAGGATCGCTGCGATGACCTTCAGCGTTGTGGTGGCGGCGAGCAAGGCGTGGCTGAACGAGACGGATTCGTGCTGGTTGTCGGCCCCATAGCCGGCCGTGAAGCGGATCTGGCTCAGCGCGTAATCGAAGCCGTTGGCCTCGGCGATTTGGGCAAGCTTGCGGTTGTAATCGATATCCCAGCCTGTCCGCTGCTCGATATTGGAGATGACCAGTCCGCCGGAGACATTCGGGACCCAGTAGGCGAATTTGAGGCTGTCGGAATGCGAGGCCATGTCGTCGTTTCCCCTTTGATTGGCTCAGCCGACGCGGGTGGCGACGGCAGCGTCTGCATGACTGGAATTGAGCAAGGAAACCGCTTCAGTAGCAGCGCGTGAAATGCGCTCGGTGATCGCGGTGCCGACGATTTCGGCATCGATGAAATCCTCTGGCGCGCCGTAGACGCCGGTCGGGACGGTGACGGCACCGAAAAAGCCGAACAATGGCCGGAGCTGATGTTCGAGCACCAAGCCATGGTATGGGCTCCCGCCGGTCGCCGCGAGAAGCACGGTCTTGCCCGTCAAGGCGCGATAGTCGACCAGGTCGAACAGGTGCTTGAGAGCGCCGGTGTAGGAAGCCCTATAAACCGGCGTTCCGACCACGAGCAAATCGGCCTTCTCGACGCGCTGGATGATCGCTTCTCCGGATGCGCCCAGTGCGCCCCGGGATAGCCCGGCGAAAAGCGAGGGTGCTGCCTCCGTGATCTCGATCAGACCGGTGTCTGCAGGCACACGCAACGCGACCGCCTTGACCAGCGCATTGACCACCGCGGTGGTGCGGGAAGGCGTGCTTACGCCGCCCGATATTCCGAGAACCGATAGCCGTGCCAAGTCATCAATCTCCCACACTTTGCATGCGCGCTGGGCCAGCACCAAACTAAGTCAAACGATATCCTATAAAATCTATAGCAATAAGGAATTATGTTCCGATGTTTTCACGTCGATGGGAAAATCGGGCCTGTTTGAAAAGGGGGTCGACGGTTAGGCATCGCTCTACCGCGATGCTGGGCGCGTGCTTCGAAGATTGTGGCTACCATCTCGATCCGCGTGCTATCGGGGGAAACTGTCGCTTGCACGCCAGCAGACGGTCGAGATGGCAAGAGCTACAGCGTTTAACTGCTCCCTCGTTAGTTTTGACGAACCGACGGGGCACTAACGAACCAAGAGGCCGAGGCGCTTTTCGTAACATCGCGCGCCTGAAGAAAACGATGGCGTGGGCATCGTGTAAATTTCACACAAGAGTGGAAAGGAAGTGCTGACGCTTGCCGACAGGGTGACGGTCCTACGCGACGGAAGGAATATCGGCACACTGGCTGGCGAAAAGATCAAAGAGCGCGAGATCACACGACTCATGATTGGCCTGTTCGGCCGACAGTTATTTCCATCCGCACAGCGCCAACTCGTCGAAGAAGTCCTGCGCCTCGAGGTTTCTAGCAAAGCGATTGTGTCAATGAGCTGCTGTGCCTGCTGCGCGCCAACTTCAGCGTTGCGCGACGATACCCAGCAGATGAAAATCCGAGCGCGGCGCGTAGATCTCTGGGGGCAATCAAGGGTGCAAGGGACATAGCAAAGCCGCAAGATATGAACCGGATTAAATCAGGACGTGCTTTAGCGTGGCCAAGGACTCATAATTACGGGGCGACCTGCCAACCTCGCACCGTGATATAGCTTGTCCACTGTCGCAATCCCGACAGAATGGTTTCGTCGCTAACAAACGGAACCAGCCGCGCAAAGCCAACCTGTTGCAATAACAATGCCTTTTAGCTGGCATGGCTCTTGCTGCTTGAGCTGTAACATGCGCTCCGGCACAGAGCCGCTTCCAGCGGATCTCAGGACCATTGCGCATATGTAGGCCAAAGGACTTTTCGATAGCGAGGTCAGGGCGACGATGAGTAATCGTCCCGTTCACCGAGTTCATTGGACCTGAGTTATGGAGGAGGTCATACAATGAGCAAGGCGATTTCGTTCGGGGCGGAAGTCTTGCCGGCGACGGCGTCATCGACGACCCTTCGCGAGCTCATTTTTTCCAACGACCTCACATTTTTGATGGAAGCGCATGATGGGCTTTCGGCAGCGATTGCCGAGCGTGTCGGCTTTCGCGGGCTCTGGGCCTCTGGTCTTTCCATAGCCTCGGCGCTCGGCTATCGCGACGCCAACGAAGCGAGTTGGACCCAAGTCGTCGACGTCGTCGAGCGCATAGTCGATGCGACGGACATCCCTGTTCTTGTCGATGGTGACAGCGGCTTCGGAAATTTCAACAATGCTCGCTTGGTCGCGCGGAAGCTTGAGCAACGCGGGGCCAGCGGCATGTGCCTTGAAGACAAGGGCTTTCCGAAGTTGAACTCCTTTGTCGGGGATCGGCATCCGCTTGCTGACATCGACGAATTCTGCGGCCGGCTCAAAGCAGTGAAAGACACGACGGGACCGGATTTCGTCGTCGTCGCGCGGATCGAGGCGCTGATCGCGGGTCACGGTCTCGATGAGGCGCTGGTTCGGGCCGAGGCTTATGCAGAAGCCGGCCCCGACGCAATCCTCATACACTCCGGCAAGGCCGTCGCAGACGAGATCCTGACCTTCGCCAAGGAATGGAACAACAAGCTGCCGATCATCATCGTCCCCACCAAATACTACAAAACGCCGGCTTGGGTTTTTCGTGATGCCGGCATTTCGACGGTCATCTGGGCTAACCATTCGATGCGGGCGGCGATTGCCGGCATGGGCGATATCTGCGGCCGCATCTGGTCGGAAGAAAGCATTGCCGGGATCGAGGATCAGGTTGCCGGCCTCGACGAGCTGTTCAGCCTGATCGGCTACGACGAACTGGCTCAGGCGGAAGAACAGTATCTGCCGAAGCGGACAGCTGGGCAACGTCCGAGCGACTCGGACCAAGTTCAAAAATTCGACAATTAGCTCAGGAGAGGCGCACATGCTTGCGCAGCGGATGTCCTTGCTTTCAGGTCCGGGCACTGCCGCCGCCCGCGAGGCAGCCAAGGTTGCTGCCGCGGCCGGCCGTCAGATCATCGATCTGGCGGCCGGCGAGGTGATCATCGAGCCGCCCACGTCAGTTCGCAATGGAGCGATCGCCGCAATCAATGCCGGCACGAACCGCTATACGGATTCAATCGGTCTGGCACCGCTCCGGGAAGCCGTCGCGAAAAAACTGACGATCGAAACAGGCGTTGGCTGGAACATCGACGACATCGTCATCACCGCGGGCGCAAAACAAGGATTGCTCGATGCTGCTCTGGCTGTGCTCGACCCAGGCGACGAGGTCATCATCTTTCGCCCGTGCTGGCCGACATTCCCGTCCCAAGTTCTTCTTGCCGGCGCAAAGCCCGTATTCGTTGATGTCCGGCCGCCAACCTATGTTCCTGACATTGGCGCAATCCGTGCCGCCGTCACACCGCGCACGAAAGCCATCATCATCAACTCGCCTAACAATCCCACAGGCGCTGTCTACGATCGAACGACGCTTCAGGCCATTGGCGACCTCGCAATCAACGACCAGCTCTGGATCGTTTCCGACGAATGCTATTCCAGCTTTGTCTTCACCGGCGGACGCCATGAGTCCATTGTCATGGCCCATCCGAGGGTTCGGTCGCGGACAATCCTGGTCAATGCCTTCTCTAAGGAGCTGGCGATCACCGGATGGCGCCTGGGCTATTTTGCGGCGCCTCCCGAGATCGTTTCCGCAGCCAAGAAATTGCAGAGCCATACGACCTCAAATCCCAATGTGATTGCGCAACATGCCATTCTGCATCACCTAAAGGTTGGTGATGGCCGTTTCGAACGGGAGATGCACCGCCGATTGACTGATGCTCGTACCGTGGGGCTGCACATCCTGTCCGGCCTGCGCGATGTCGATGCACCGCGCGCCGAGGGTTCGTTTTTCTTCTATCTCGACTTGAGCACGTTGATCGCTTCGCTGCCGCAGGGGGGGCCCGTGCGGACCACAGACGACGTTGCCCGGTTGCTTCTCGATGAAACCGGCGTGGGCTCCGTCGCCGGTGGCACATTCGGTGATCCGAATGGTCTGCGACTGTCATTCGGGGCGCCCCCAGGCCAGTTGGAGCAGGGACTGCAGAAGGTCGTCGAAACGTTGAACAGCCTCAAGACCAGACAAGTGGCTGCCTGAGCCTCATCAGAAGGACATTTGATATGAGCAACCGTACTCGGACTGCCGTCATCCTCGCCGCAGGCACGGGATCGAGACTGCGCCCGTATACGGATTCCGTTCCGAAGCCTCTGGTGGAGGTAAACGGCACCCCTATACTGCACAACGCGCTGCATCAGCTCTCCGAGCTCGGGATTTGCGAAGCGACCATTGTCGTAGGCTACCACAAGGAATCGATCGAGCAGTCGTGCGGCCGGCGGTTCGAGGAGGTGGAAATCGAGTATGTCCACAATCCGATATTTGACCGGACCGGCAGCGCCTATTCGCTCTGGCTGGCGCGGAACACCATGCTTGCCGGCGACACTGTCTTCCTCGAAGGCGACGTGTTCTTTGAGCGCGAGGTGCTGGAACGGACGCTTCGGACTGTCTCGGCGACGAAAAGGAACGTGGCGGCGGTAGCCGTATTCACTGAAGCAATGAGCGGGTCGGCGGTCGAATTGGCCGCAGATCACTCTGTGTCCACGTTCGTGATGAACCAGACGCCGGCCAAGGCGCAGGCAAGGAGTCTCTTCAAGACGATCAACCTGACCCGTTTCTCTGCGGCGGCACTGCACGATCGGCTAGTGCCGGCTCTCCATCGCGCCGTCGAGAGCGGGTACCACATCGCCTATGTTGAACAAATTCTGTCGCTTCTGGTGGAAAGCCGCGAGCTGCAGCTTTCGGCGGCTGACTGCAGCGATACCCGCTGGTTCGAGATCGATAGTGAGGCCGATCTCCGGTTAGCGGAGGAGATTTTCGCGTTGCCGCCGGCACCTGCACTCCCGGTGCATCCTCAGCCAAACTCGCGGCAGGAGCAAGGAGATGATCGGCTACCTGCGTGATTACGCGAATGCCATCACGGCGCTCGCCTCCTTGTTCGCGGTCGTGGGGGCTTGGTTCGAGCTCGGTGTCGCAGCTGTGCTCTAAACCTGGTTTCTTGCCACGTTCGCCGGCCGGGGTTGCGGTACTTCGGACGCCTTTGAGGAGTTGCTCCATTGATTGGATGACATAGTTCGCAAAAGCCGCTGCTTGCATAGAGTCGGTTGCTGGTTCACGAAAGCAACAGAGATCAGTTTGGACAAATCCGAGCTCTTGTTCGCTATGTGTTGCTGCGCGATTGTGGTCCGATCGGCATATGGATTCCCAATGCGAAGAACGAATATGCGCCTATGCCGACGTGGTGCTTGGCAGGTTCGTCAATATGGCGCAACGGTGATTACCGCTGTCGAGCAGTTGCACGGCAGCAGTGGACGAAGGACACTTCACCCCGGCCGCGATGTTCGACATTGTCGGTACGCAGATATGTCAGACAAGGTAAAGGATGTCGCCCTCAAAGGCGAACACATCGCTTTTGACCGCTAGCCGGTCACCGATGAACGACACCAAACCGTCTTGGATTCCAGGCTGCCTTCACAATGCGATCTTCGTGGACGGCGAGCGCATTGATAAGTTGCAGGTTCATTGGCTATCGCTCTCGATTTGTTACGCGATTTTTGTCAGATCGGCGCCAGTGGGAAGAAGGGTTGTCACGCCGGCTTCATCGAACGCCGCGGTGAGAACCTCTGCCGGCGGGCTGTCGGTGGCGGCAAAATTGAAATAGCTAGTCCGGTCCACGGCTGCTATATTCTTTATCTGAACCCGGCTGAATTGAGTAATTTGTTCTGCAAGCCATTGGAGTGACTGTTCGAGTGCCCAATACTCGAGTTCAACGACTTTCTGCGGGCTGCTTTCAAGGAGAGCATCGATGTGAATGTATTCGGTCGGTTCACGGAGTGGCCAAGCGGGATGCTCAAAAAAACCTTGCCCAATCACGGCGTTGCCTCGTCGATCCCTCATCGCGGCTTGATAGGCCCAGGTATTTTCGAAGCAAATGCGGTCGATACCGCAGTTCAGTAGCGCAGAGGTAATCTCGGCCACTGGAGCGCTGCCGGCGCCGATCGGAACGCCGAGCAGACCACCTTGGCCAGGGGCAAGAATTACGCAGTCTTTCAGATGCGCCGAGCGTACCCAAGGGCGCATCAGTTCCAGAGATATCATTGGATCCTCGTAGAACAGCATCGAATTCACATAGTCGAAAAGACCCTGTACCCATGGGCTGTCGACGTGGGAGAGAATTTCAGCAACTTCGCTGGCCGCGAGATCCTCATGGTTTTCAAGAAGCAACGGAATTCCGGCACGCTCCGCCAAAAGCGACGCTTCGGAGAGGTTGGCTTTGGCTTCTTCGACACGAAGCCGCCGGTCAGGAGTTCCCTTGGTGTAGGTCCGCAAGTAGCCCGCGCCGACTTCGCGCCCAATACTGAGCACCTGTTCGATATGCGTCGGTTCGGTGCCGGCGGTCTCGATGTCGATGAGCACTCTGCGTTTTTCGAGATACGTGCGAAGCTTTCGAAGGTGCATCGGATCGATCCCAGAGATTTCGAGATAGTCGGGCCCAAAGCACGAGACGTTCAGGCCGTCGAATCCGAGGTCGGCGGCAAGATCGACAAGCGAGAACACATTGAAGCCTGGCTTGTGGAGATATTGGTATCGAAGGCCATAGGAATGCAGGAATAGTTTGGTCATGATTTCGAGAAGTCCGGTTTGCGGGATGAATCGGAGGCTGCAAAAAGTGCGAGCAGTGAGGCGGCAAGGATGAAGATTCCGGGAAGGATAGGCGCTATCGAATTAAGCAACAGCCCGGCCGCATTGAGCTTGATCAGCGATCCCCAATCAGTGCTCGGTGGTTGAACGCCAATACCGAGCAGACTGAGCGCGCTCAAAAACATCAAGCAGGCAACGAAACGGTTTACGAGTTCGACTGCCGCGTAGGGGCGAATGTTCGGCCAGATGTCTCGCGCGAGCGTATACACAAAGCCCTCGCCTCTCATTTGGGAGAGTTCAACGAAGGGCTCCGCGAAGACTTGGACCACCGGTGCCTTGAGAGAGCGATAGGCGCGTGTGAACTCGACCACAGTGACGACCAGGACCAGGCTTATCGTTGCCGATCCGAAAGCAGCTATGAGCACGAAAGCGTTGATGAGACTTGGTATGGAGTTCAGGGCGTCCATGCTACGGGCGAGGATCGTGCCCGCAAAGGGGGGCATTGCGCTAGACAACACCGCGCAGGTCAGACCGCATGCCACCGAAAGCAAGGTCGCCGCGGCGCAGATAAACAACGTGACGCTGCCCGCACGTACGATCTCGGACAGCATGTCGCGGCCCAGATAGTCGGTACCCAACAGGTGTGTCGCAGACGGGCTTTCGAACAGTTCTCCTCCTGAGAAACTATCAGCCGATGTCCCGACGAAGTGCGGCGCGACTATGAAGGACAGGATAAAGCCAATGAATATCAGAGCGCGCATTGTCGTGGTTCGCCCTCGCAATGAAAGAAATCCTTGGCCACATCTTGAAGAGATTCCGAAGGTTGGTGGCTGTCTGTGACGGGGAATACGACCTGACCGTCGCGAAGTTCGAGAATCTCGCTGGCAAGGCGCGCAACGATCTCCGGCTGATGCGAAACGAGCAGCATGGCGATGTTGCCGCTGGCCCTGTGCCTGTCGAGAATATCTGCAACGATCCGCCCATTTGCCGGATCCAGTGACGCCGTGACTTCATCGAGCAACAGAAGAGCCGGACTGCTGGCCAGCGCCAACGCAACGCCAAGCCGTTGACATTCCCCACCTGACAACTCCGCGCTTCGCTTGTGACGATAGTCCGCCGGCAGGAGGACTTGGCTGAGTATGTCCGCGACGGCGTCGGTGGAGTGATCGCGCCCAGCCTGACGCAACCGTCTGCGAATGAGATATTCAGCGCTGAGAAAGGGATTCAGGTGCAGCTTCACCGACTGGGGTACATATTCGAGCCGGCGCTTCTGCTGGACGGTTCGATCGGCGTAGTGTAGCGGCATTCGCTCCCTATCGACATCGATGGTCCCTTTGGCATCCCCGTGCTGCCCGAGCAAGCTGCGCAGGATTGTCGTCTTTCCGGCGCCGGAGGGTCCAACAATGCCGAGGCAGGCCCCCGCCCGTACCTGAAAAGCCACATTTTGAACCAACGGCCGGCCGCTCGGCGCGTTGACGTAGAGACCCGCGACACGCAATCGCGGTAGCTCCATTGACTGCGGCGCGGGTTTCGGTGAGGGGAGAGAGCCTGCGGTCGGCAGCGCTGCTGGGCGCGCCGGTGTCGGCTTTCCGCCCGGCACAACGAAGCCACTCAGGTTAATGGTCTGATCCGAGCTCTCGGCGAAGAATGGCAGCTCGTGCGAAATAACAAGCGCTGCCGCACCGATCTCCTCAATGCGAGCCTTTATGTCCTGCATAACGCCCGCCTTGAGATCCGGGTGCAATGCGGTTGTCGGCTCATCGAGGATGATCAGTCGAGGGGTGGCGCAGAACACCATCGACATCAAAATGCGCTGCAATTGCCCGCCGCTATATTGGTGCGGATAGCGATCTTCCTGAAATCCCGGAACGTCAAGCCGATCAAATGCCGCCTGGATAAGCTTGCGACGTTCGCTCCGCTCGTCGGCGCTGTCGCCTGCGAACACGGAGATCTGGCTGACGACATTGCGTGAGGCCACCAGCGCTGTTGCGGATGACTGTGGAACGTAGAGGATCTTGCGCCCCCAAAGGGCCTGCTTCTGCCGGTGTTGCATCTGCAGCAGTGACTGGGAATCCAGCAAAACCTCGCCGCCCAAGATGCGAACATTCGGTCTCATCCATCCCATCAGGGCGAGACCAAGGCTCGTCTTGCCGACGCCGGAAGGACCAATCAAAGTCGACAACGTGCCGGGCTGCAGAGCCATGGACAATCCGTCGATGCGCCGTGCCCCGGTAGCGGAGTTGGAAATGACGGCTGTCAGGTCCTTCACCTCAAGAACATTTGTCGACGCATCTCCGACGTTTCTTTCGGCCGGCTTCATAGGGCGCCTCGCTTGCTGATCCGGCTGGCAATCAAATCCGACAGCGAATAGATCGCCACATAGATGGCGGTGACGAACACTGCGCAGAACTGCAGGACCGGAATATCGCGCCACACAACCGAAGACACAGCCAGCTCGCCGATGCCCGAAATCCCGAAGACGACTTCAATCACCAGCACGCCGGTGAGCAGGTAGGCGCAGTAAATGAGTAAGAGATTGAGGATTGAAGGAAGAATCGACGGGATCGCATAATGGAGCGCAATCCAGCTACGGCTGAACCCGCGCAGGCGAGCGAACTCGAAGTAATCCCTCTTTTCCTCCATGAGTAGCAGCGACAGCAGCATGCGACCGACATAGGCAATCATGCCGATCCCGAGACACGCGCTCGGCAGGAGGAGCACGCGGATGTGCTCTGTCAGCGACTGATCCGGTGCCAATCGCGAAACGGCCGGCAACAAATGGAGCTGGACCGCAAAAACGCAGATGAAAATATACGCGATGAGAAACTCCGGTGCGCAGAGCACGATCTGCATGAGGAGTTGGAAGAAGCGCCTCATTCGCTCTGGAGCCATGAACGCAGCCAAGCCGGCCGCCAAGGAAAGAGGGAACCAGCAAAGTGCGGCGCCCGCGAGCATGAGCGTGTTGGCAAGCCGCGGCTGAACTACGTCCCAGACCGGTGTGTGGCTGGTAAACGACTGTCCGAAATCTCCCTGGCAGAAGTGCACCAGCCAGATAACGAAGCGTTCCCACAGGGGGTGATCGAGGCCAAGGCTTTGTCGCAGCTGGGCGCCAAGTTCCGGCGTGTAGTTCTGGCCGAGCAACTCCGTTACGAAGTCGCCCGGAATGAGTGCCGTGCCGAAGAAAATGAGGGCGACGGCTGCCAGGAGAATGGCGAGCCTGATCGCAAGTTCACAAGCAAACGAGCGGACAGTCGCCAGCGGCGACCTCCGCTCGTGCTGCTCATAGGTCAGGGAATGATCGGACATGAGCTGATCAGGCACTCTGATCGAGCCAGAGGTCGGCCATCGCCGGGCCGGTCAACGAGCCGAGCGGTGACGGCGAAATACCCTTCACCTTGCTCGAGACGGCATCAAGCTGATCGAAGAACAGCGGAATGCCGGCACCACCGTCGTCATGGATCGCTTCCTGGACTGCCCAGTACAGTTCACGACGCCGGTCGGCATCGGTCGTGGCAACCGCTTCGTCCATCATTGTGTCGACCTTCGGCCGGCTCCAGTGCGTTTCGTTCCACTTCGCGCCCGAGCGGTAGGCGACGCGCAGCATTTGGTCAGGAGTGAAGCGGGTGCCCCATCCACTGACCATCAGCGGCTGCTTTAGCCAGACATTGTCCCAATAACCGGTAACCGGATCGCGCTTCGGTTCGAGCGAAATGCCCGTCTTGCGCGCGCCGTCGGCGTAAATCTGTGCGAGATCGACCGCAACGCCGGGCGTGACGGCGTCAGAAGCATGCAGCACCTGCGTCGGGAAACTCAGTCCAGCTTTCTGCAGGATCGACTTTGCGCGATCCGGGTCGTAGGAGCGGACCGGCAGCTCGGTGTGATAGAAGGCACTGAAGGGCGGGATCGGATGGTCATTGCCGATCTGCGCGTGACCGGAGCACAAGCGGTTGCGCATTTGCTCGCGGTCGAACAGGTATTTCATCGCGTCGCGAACCTCGGGCCGATCGAAGGGGGGCGTGTCAGTCAGCATGGCAACGACGTTGTGCACACCGCTCGGGGAAGACACGACCTGAAAGCCTGGTGTTGCCCCGATGCGCTTCGCGAGCGTGAAGCTGATCGTCTGCACTGCATCCACGTCGCCGGCGAGAAGGGCTGAAACCCGTGCAACCGGGTCTTGATTTCCCTGAAACGCCACCTCGTCCAGATAAGGCTTGCCGTTTTGCCAGTAGTTTTGATTGCGGCGATAGACATTGACGGCGGCCGGGTTCAAGCCATCCGCCACAAAAGGACCGGTACCAATGGGCTTGTCGAAGCTCGAGAAGCCGTCAGGGAAGATGAAGAATCGATCCTGAGCCAGCAACAGGGGGAAGTCTGCGTCGGGGCGCGAGAGCGCGAACCGTATAGTATGAGGATCTTCCTCGACGATTTCGGTGATGTGTTCGAGAAGCGTGCGCAATGGCGACTGCTCGGCCGGATCGCGAAGACGGTTCAGACTAAAGATGACGTCGTTCGCCCTCAGACCCTTGCCGTTGTGGAACTCTACGCCGCGGCGCAGCTTGAAGACCCAGCCATCGACCTTGTTCTTCACCGGCTCCCAACTCTCGGCAAGCATCGGCACCGAGTTGAGGCGGCTGTCGACGCCCACCAGTGTTTCTCCGACGAGGGCGTAGGCAAAGTAGACGCTCCACGATGCAATCTTAGTGGGATCGAGGAGAGAAGAGGATGCGGTTTCTTGCAACATGACTCTGAGTCGACCACCCTTACTGGGCGCACTGTTTCCTTGTGCCAGACTAAGATTAGGGCGTGTTATCGCCGCAAGTGCGGAGGCGGTCAGGGAAAGGTTAAACGTGCGGCGGGAAATGGGATGGTTCATTGCCAAATCCGTCATTTGAGGAGACTTTGCGTGCGCGACCAGCGATAGGATGCCTTCATTTTCGGGCCGCTTAACAACTGGTATATACGAGTGCTTGTTACAGACGCATGACAGAGGGAAAATTTATGAGCTCATCGCCATCCGGCTCGTCGACACCACCCCGTTGGAAAACGATTGTGGAGACGTTGCACCGCGAAATCCTTGAAGGAGAGTTCGACGTGGAAGGGCGTTTGCCCGCGGATACAAAAGTGGCCGAACGCTTTGGTGTCAGTCGGATGACCTCGCGAAAAGCGCTTGCGACCCTTCAGAACAAAGGGCTCATCAGGATCGAGCACGGTCGCGGAGCGTTCATTGAAACCGATGTGCTCGAATACCGCCTCGCTTCGCGCATTACCTTTCCTCAAAACGTCCGAGCCAACAACCAGCTGCCGAGCCGAAAGCTGATTAATGCTGAAAACAGACCTGCTGACGCCTGGGTATGTTCCTCTCTGCAACTTGCTCTCGGAACAACTGTATTGGTCGTTCAGCTGGTTGCGGAAAGTAACGGTCGACCAGTGGCGTTCAGCACAAATTTCCTGGAATTATCCAGGTTCTCTGGCTTTGTGGAGGCACTGGGTCCAGAGGCGGATGTCGAAACCGCCATGGCTAAATTTGGATTTGCGTCCTTGTGGTCCGGCACTGCCAAGGTTATCGCACGGATGCCTACGGAAGAGGAAGCCAAACTTCTCGATCAATCCCTATCTCGACCGGTCGTCGAGAAGAAAGCCTTCGAAGTGGATGAAGAGGGCAGGCCAGTATGGTGTCATGTGACCTGCTACGCCGCCGACCGAATTCAGTTCGTTTTCGATGGCGTGCCACCAAGAAAAAAAACACGGAACTAGGACTGATACGTCTGACGTGCAGAGGGCCAAGAGGCCGTGAAACTTTATCGCGGATAGGCATCGTGCGCCTACTAGCAGGCTTCTCTGATTGGGGTTTAAGGTCAAGCTTCTCCTGCTTTCTTTCCGGACGATGTCGCTCCGTGGGTCACTAGCTTCTCTTCGCGGTCGGCGCAGGGCCGCCGCTTGATGGGGTTAGTAGAGCGAGGGGTCTCAATCTGTTGAACGACCTTGAGGGAGTTTGCCCCAGGGATCGTGCCTGCTAGCGAGATCGCCTTGCCCATCGTCCCACGGGAACGATCCGGATCACGTAGCGGAATTCTGTCGCATCAACCCACATGTGATGCGTGATGACGGCGAGTTTTGCGGCCCACCGCGACCCGGGCCCGCGCCATACTGCGCCGCCTGGCGACGTTCGTGCCCCCACGCGCGCAGGGAAAACTGATTGCGCCATGACGCCCGTTTCTCCTCTTCGGCCTTGCCGGAAACACTCATAAAGGCCATCAGTTAGCAATCCGAAAATCGTCCGGTAAACCGACATGACCTCGATCATGCGGGCCGCAAACGCCATCGCAACAATCCTGATCCGAGAAGGGATCGACTCCCAGCAAAGCAAGGCGGTCATCAAACGCGCCCGCGCGCAGGCCGGACTGTCAGCGCCGCCGGAACGGCGGACATCAATCAAGCGGCTGAGGGTCGAGGAGGAACTGACCTTCATCGACCATGCTTATGACGCCGGCGGAACGACAGGTCTGTTGCTCCTGACCCTGCTCGAAATCGGGATGCGGGTTTCCGAGTTCACCGCCTGCGTGTCGAGGATATCAGCCTGACGGAGTGCGTGATTGTCGTCGTGCGCGGCAAGGGATCGAAACGCCGCGAAATCCCGATCCGGTGGGAACTGGCGCAGATGCTCCGGCTTCATATCGGCACCCGCCGCGCCAGTCCCGAGCCGTGAACGTGGTGCCGGCCCCACGCATTATATCTACAGCCGCCAGCGCATCGGCCAGATCGTCCGCCAGATTGCAAGGAAGGCCTGGGATCACCAAGCGGGTCTGTCCGCCCCGGCTGCGCCACACAATGGCGACGAAACTATTGTGGTGCGGCATGGACTCACCGATGTGCTGCGCTTTCTCGGCCACGAGAACATCGAAACCACCCGCCATTCCGCCGAAACCACGGCCGCGACCTTGCGCCAGAAATTCGATCAGGTCACGGATCCGACCGCGCGGGCACTGCTTTCGGGAGTCCGGCACAATCGTGGTGATGATGCCGCACTCATGGCGACCGACCTGCTTTCGAAAGATCGAAGTGTCAGGCCTGTCACATCTGCTGATGCATAAGGTTTGAGATGTTCGCCTTGCCGCAAACGCTCATTCGCTTTCCGGCGTTCGAAGTGCTCTCCCAACCAGCTTGCGCGCTCCTTCGTCTATCCAGCGAGGCGCGCAGTTCCTCCGCACGATCAGGATCGTCCAGCGCTGCGAGGGATTTCGTTTCGGCTATTTCCTGCAGAAACTCCGCCGCAGTCTCCAGATCGTCCATCATATCGTAGCCGAAGGCGTTGTCCTGCCGCCACGGACGCCATGAAACTCGTGCAGCAGCTCGCCAGTTCCCTCGACGACATTCAATGGCGGCAACATACTCCGTTCCGGCCCGCACCACAAATCCTCATGCTCCCCAATGGGTTGACCACCGGACCATCCACCCCGTTCTGCCATAGGCAACCGGCAGTGATACGGCCTCCGACGAGGTTGAGACCACCGCCCCATCGGCCATGGTTTCGGCGATGCTGTTGCGCAGTTCACCGAACTGGTGGAGGAAGACAGCGCGTGCAAGGGCATGGCGGCTTTTGAGATGGAAGCGGAAAAGGGATGATCGGCGAGACGAAGCAGACCGATTGCGGAGACTGATCAAGATCGATGCCCGAATGCCAACGGCTCCGTTGCATGTTGGTATACCAGAGCAGAGCGGGTATATCAGCTCCCAGCTACTCCCCGTCCAGCCAATTATAGAAAAGACACCAATTGTGCCTCTCCGGCGAGGTCAACGTCACGCGATGCCAAGTACGCCATCCTATACCCTTTGATGGGTTTGTCCGGTTTTCGACACTGGTGTGTCTAGGTTATCTGTTGAGTTGCCTGTGGCGAAATAACTGAAAACAATCGCAAAATTTTTCTCTCGGCTGGACCAGCAAATTGGCACGACTCTTGGTCCTGTAGATCATAGCAAAAAGGGCCTGCCTTCGCGAGCGCACAGTAGCAGGATCTGAAGCAGCATAGGACCAAAAGATGCAACCTCATAGCCAAATCGAATAAGGTCGTCTCGTATTGGTCGGTCAGCAAGCGAGGAAAGCGTCGTGAACGATCCTGGGAAAGAAAAGGATGCCTATACCGCATATGGCGAAATATGGAGTGATATATACGATGAATATGGGGAAGCTCTCAACAAATCGATCGAGGTCGAGCGAGCAATCAGTTTTCTCGCGTCTTTCGCAAAGAACGGATCCGCACTCGAATTGGGCGTCGGAAACGGCCACTTCGCCCTGCCCCTCTCGGAAACAGGAGTTTCGGTTCACGGTCTCGATAACTCGGAAAGGATGCTTGCCTCGCTTCGCGCGAAGAAAGGTGGACAGTCTGTCATAGCACACGTTGGCGATATGGCAGAGTTCGACCTGGGCACTCAATATGATCTCGTGTACTGCGTTGGTGACACCTTCTCGCTTATGCTAACTGTCGAGCAACAGATAAGTTGTTTGAAGTCAATTGCAAAGACTCTAAAGCCAAAAGGTTGTTTTGTCGTCGATTTGAATTATCCATATACGAAAGACTTTTCCGAGAATGACATATATCGTGACCAAAGAACGACACTCATACATCTCGATGAACAGCGTGCGATAGTGCGCTTCGCAAGACATGACCGCAATCAGCAGCATTTTATTTCTCTGGACTTTTGGATTACACAGAAAGGAAGCCGGACAATGCCGCTTAAGATGCGATATGTCTATCCAAGCGAACTCGACTTGCTCGCAAGGATCAGCGGACTTGAGCTTCTTGAGCGCCACGGAGACTGGCAGAGGCGCCCGTTTGACAATAAATCTTCGCGATACATGTCGGTGTTCCGCAAAGCACGATGAGAGCGCCCTTAGAGCCTCACGCGAACCCCGGTCATGGGCGCGGCGGAGCCTTGCTTCGACGTAGCATGAAGCGAATCGAGGCGATGAATATTCATACCTCGGCGTCGCCTTGCTCGCCGGCGAGGTAGTTGCGGTCCATCTGGTGTTCGGCCTTGATATGGCCATCAGCGCGGCGCTTCTGGCCGGCGGTGAAGACCCTCATATGGGGTTGGCTATGTCAAGATTAGGATATGTTGACATCCTTATAAATTTCGGCTCCGGGTTCCGGGGCTCAACTACGTGAGGCGGCTCGTTTTGCTGAGCCTAGCTAATATTCGGTCGCCGGTGGTCGCGGCTGCACCAACATCCCGCTTTCGGTGGGCTGAGCCCAAGGTGACGAGACCATTCTGAACCACGACATTTTTGCCCGGGTCTTCATCGGTTTCGTCACCTGGATCCGCCGGGGTTCATGAGAACCCACCGATTTCGGAAAGACGTGGCGGCCGGGCACAAATGATTCTTCCGAACGGGTCGCCGCCGCTGGACGGAAACTCCGGTCGGACTACACCCTCCTCAGGTTCCCGCCCAGCGGCGTTCTCATCTTGATTGATTGACGCGCCGCAGAAGCGTCGTAAACTCCTGCTGATGATGATCGACGGCGTGAGCTCGGACTTTCTTGAGAATCATCGGGCGCGTCTCCCGCTCTGGTCTTTGCTTCGCGGACAGGGGCACCGGTCTGCTGTGCCGAGGATCCCCATGCCGGGTCGGGCTTCCGTCCTCACAGCGTCGATGCAGACTTCAATACGCGGGTCAGGACATGGCCTGCATCGGGCGCGCCCTTGTCGACCCGGAAGACACTTCTGTCTGTACCCTCTTCCGGTGGATGGGTGTGGCCCGACAACGCGCGTTGCTTCGACTCCTGCGTCCATCTCCGGGCTACCTCATGAGACATTTCCAGATCAGCCGCTTTCAGATAAATAGGGTCGGCCCATGTTCGGGAAATGCTGTGCCTCATATTGTAAGTAGAAGAGGGTGCCTAATGAAACTGTGGGAAGTTGTTCGGTCCGGAATACTCAGTGATATTCATGCAGGAGCCTTCGAGAACGGCCGTCTGCCCGGGGATTTTGTTTTGGCGGAACGGTTTGGCGTCAATCGTCACACCGTGCGCAACGCCATCAAGGTTTTGGAGTCTGAAGGTGCTCTGCGGGTCCAGCACGGTGTAGGTACGTTCGTTGCTGACGACTTCATTTCGCACACCTTGGACAATGATCCGAGATTTACGTTCAAACTCCTTGGCCATAACAAGGCCGTCAAGCGCGAGATATTATCGATCAACGAGATCTCTGTCGAACCGGACATTGCCACGCATTTGAAGATCGCGCCTCCCGCGCTCGCCACTGCCGTCAGGACGACTTCATTCATCAACGATTGGCCCCTGGCGACCGGAACGGCATATTTTCCAGTGGAGCGAGTTCCTGATCTTGCCACGGCGTTCGAGGGGCAGAACTCTCCGACTGCGGCCCTGAAGCGCTGTGGCATCCCGCAATATAAGCGGAAATGGACGCGGATAACGGCCCGAAGGCCTACCCAACAGGAAGCCCTTCTGTTGCGAATATCTTCGTCCAGCCCAGTGCTTCTCGAAACCAATGTCGATGTGACTCCGGATGGATGGCCGATCAAATATGCCTTCAGCGTTATCCGAGCCGACAGATATGAATACCTCATAGAGGGGGAGTACTAAATCCGGATTGCCGACTGGAGGCTGGTCGGCGGCCGTCCCGCTGTAATCTGACGAACCCTTTTGTTGAATCAAGCCCTTGTCATCAATGCGTTACAAAGCAGAGCTAATGAGATACCTAGATATCTAGGAACATTGGCCCAATGCCGGCCTCAATCGGGCGGCGAATGCAAGTGCGCGATGAAATGGAAAAAAGACAGCGATGGATGGCGGTTCTGGCGCGAACCATGTGCGAAGACCTTGAGCGCGCATGGAGCGATCTGCCCACCGCGCCACAATATGAATGGCTGCGTCGGCCCGAGACCGGCCTCGTCCTGTTGCGTGGACGGGCAGGCGGTACTGGCAGCCCCTTTAACCTCGGTGAGGCCACGATGACCCGATGTGCGCTGAGGCTAGCCGACGGCACGACGGGGTTCGCCTTCGTGCTCGGACGCGACCAACGCCAGGCGGAACTGGCGGCAGTCTTCGATGCGCTTCTTCAAAGGGCGGATGAAGTCGCGGCCGAGAGTCGTGAATTGGTCGCTCGATTCGAAGCAATACAAGCGAGCCGCCGTGAGCTGAAGAGCCGCAAGGCGGCTTCCACAAAGGTCGATTTTTTTGCAATGGCGCGAGGCACGAGTCCGGAATGAGCAGCATTATGGACACTTCCGGGATCGAGCCCGGATTCACGCATCCCGTCTTCGATAGCCAAGACACATTCCGCCGTATCTTGGATGCCTATGCATATGTGGGCCGTCCGCAAACGCTCGGCTCTGAAACTACGGCAGTTGGACCGCTCGCACCGGCGACCGTCTCCGCTTGCCTCACATTGGCAGACTTCGAAACACCGATCTGGCTCGATTACCGATCCAACAGCGACGAGGTCCGCAATTACCTTCGGTTTCACTGCGCTACACCGTTCGTGATTGGCGCGGAAGAAGCGGCATTTGCCATCGTGACGGATCCGATGACGATGCCACGCCTGGCAGAGTTACACCTCGGAACCGAGTTGGAGCCGCAGACTTCGCCAACCATTATTGTCCAGGTCCCCTCCTTTACTGCCGGTTCACCGGTTCGGTGGCGTGGGCCTGGGATCCAGCACGAGGCCTCAGTTGCCATCGAGGGGCTTCCGTCGTGGTTCTGGGGAGAGTGGCAGCTCAATCAGGAGCTTTATCCAATCGGGGTGGATGTCCTCTTTACCTCCGGAAACGCAATCATTGCTCTTCCTCGCAGCATATCGGTGGAGATCTAAATGGCATATGTGGCTGTTAAAGGCGGCGAGCAGGCTATTCTCAACTCGCACCGCTTGATCGCAGAGGATAGGCGCGGCGATACTAAAGTCCCCGAACTAGCGGTTACTCAGATTGCCGAGCAACTCGGTCTCGCTGTCGATCGGGTGATGTGCGAGGGCTCGGTCTACGACAGAGAGCTTGCAGCGCTCGCATTGAAGCAGGCTCAGGGCGACGCAGTCGAGGCGATCTTCCTCCTCCGGGCTTTCCGCACGACCCTGCCGCGCTTTGCGGTGTCGAAAGCGATCAATACGGATCGGATGGCCGTCCAGCGACGGATCTCTGCCACCTTCAAGGACGTTCCGGGAGGCCAGGTCCTCGGTTCGACCTACGAATACACGCATCGACTGCTTGATTTCGACCTCGTCGACAACGCTGAAGTCGAGGAGTTGAAAGCGGAACTTGGTGAGACCCCGCTTGACGCCAATTGTCCGCGTGCTTTCGACAGCATCTCGGATGAAGGCCTGATCGAAGCCGAAGTGCCTGCGCCAGATGAAGCCTCGGTGTTCGATCTAACGCGAGAGCCTCTGGCGCTACCGGCCGGTCGCGATCAGCGTTTGCAGAACCTTGCACGTGGCGATGAAGGATTTGTCGTGGGATTGGCCTATTCCGCCCTGCGTGGCTATGGCGCAGCCCATCCCTATGTCGGCGAAACCCGAGTCGGAGACGTCGCGATCGAGCTCATTCCCGAGGAACTGGGCTTTCCCGTTTCGATAGGAGACATCACCGTCACGGAATGCCAGATGTTGGACTTGTTTGCGGGCTCGGACGACGAGCCAGCACGCTTCACGCGGGGATATGGTCTCTCCTTTGGAAAGAGTGAGCGCAAGGCGATGGGAATGGCGATCGTCGATCGGTCGTTGCGGTCGCGCGAATATGGCGAGGATGTGAAATACCCCGCACAGGACGAGGAATTTGTCCTTTCTCATACCGACAATCTCGAGGCAGCCGGGTTCGTCTCACATTTGACCTTGCCTCACTACGTCGATTTTCAGGGTGACCTGCAGTTCATTCGACAGCTGCGCGAGGCGCAAGTCGGCAGCCGTTCAACCAAGGAGGCGGCGGAATGACGGGCGTTCGTGAAGATGCGGCCAAGCGTAGCCGCCAGACGTACAACTTTGCCTATCTCGACGAGCAGTCCAAACGGATGATCCGTCGGTGCATCTTGAAGGCGATGGCCGTTCCCGGCCTGCAGGTTCCATTTGGCAGTCGCGAGATGCCGCTAGCCTACGGATGGGGTACTGGTGGCATACAAGTGACAGCCAGTGTCATCGGCCCCAACGACACGCTCAAGGTGATTGACCAAGGTGCCGATGACGCCACGAACGCGGTCTCGATCCGCCGATTTTTCAAGAGCGTGGCTGGAATCGAGACGACCGAACAAACCGCTGCGGCCACAATCATTCAGACACGGCATCGCGTGCCCGAAACGCCTCTCAGAGAGGGTCAAGTCATCGTCTACCAGGTTCCCTCGCCAGAACCGTTGCACAGTCTGGAACCGCGGGAATCTGAGACGCGGAAAATGCATGCCTATGCAGAATACGGCTTGATGAGCGTCAAGCTCTACGAAGACATTGCGCGCTTCGGCCATATTGCCACGGCTCACAGCTACCCGGTCATGACCAACGGGCGATATCTGATGTCACCGTCGCCTATTCCCAAATTCGACAACCCGAAGATAGCGAACAATCCGGCGATCCAGCTTTACGGTGCTGGTCGCGAGAAGCGAATCTATGCGGTCCCGCCTTACACGCAAGTGCACAATCTTGACTTCGAAGACCATCCGTTCCGAGTTCAAAAATGGAGGCAATGCTGCGCGCTTTGTGGAGCGACCGACAGTTACCTCGACGAGATTGTCGTGAATAACAGCGGGCATCGAATGTTCGTTTGCTCCGACACCGACTACTGCGCAACCCGTCGAGACCATGGTCACGTTGGACCGGAGGGTCAAGGCAAGGCTCCATTTGAATCGTTCCCGACTTCTAAAATCAAAAAGGGATCGCAACGATGAGAACGGCAATTCAGGTCCAACCCCAGCGCCGGCAATCACTGCTCTCCGTGCAAAATCTTACGAAGGGCTATGGAAAGACGATCGGCTGCCAGAACATTTCCTTCAACCTCTTCCCAGGGGAGATCATCGCCATTGTTGGCGAATCCGGATCCGGCAAGTCGACCTTGCTCAACTGCCTTTCGGGTCGGTTGATGCCGGATACCGGGTCCGTGGTTTACGACCTCCATGACAAGGGGCCAACGGATATTCTGACATTTTCAGAGCCGGAGCGCCGCAAGCTGATGCGTACCGACTGGGGACTTGTGCACCAGAACCCGCGCGATGGCCTCAGAATGGAAGTCAGCGCAGGAGGCAACATAGGCGAGCGGCCGATGGCCACCGGTGCCCGCCACTATGGCCACATACGGCAAGAGGCTCAGAAGTGGCTCGCCCGGGTCGAGATTGATCTGCGGCGCACGGATCATCACCCGAGAACCTTTTCCGGCGGCATGCAGCAACGCCTGCAGATCGCCAGAATTCTCGTCACCAAGCCGCGCCTCGTCTTCATGGATGAGCCGACTGGCGGGCTCGATGTCTCGGTCCAAGCTCGGCTGTTGGATCTGTTGCGACAGTTGGTCCTGGATTTCAGTATCTCGGCGGTGATCGTGACCCATGATCTTTCCGTTGCCCGGCTGTTGGCGGACCGCATCATAGTGATGTGGCGGGGCAACGTTGTGGAGACCGGTCTGGCGGATCAGGTCCTGGATGATCCGCATCACGCCTACACGCAACTTCTCGTATCATCGGTGCTCTAAATGCTCGGAAATGACACTTCATCGCGCGTGGCGGTCAAACGCTCCGTCAACAACGAACTGAGTTTGACCGGCGCAAGACTGGTCTTGCTGGACGAGGTTTATGAAGGAACCGTCCATGTTGTTGACGGCTGCATCAATGACATCGCTCCTGGAAGGAGCAAGGCTTCCGGCGCGATCGATCTCGGAGGAGGCTATCTTATACCGGGTCTCATCGACCTTCATACAGACAATCTCGAGAAGCATGCTCTACCGCGGGCCGGAGTGCTTTGGAACCCGCTTTCCGCTGTCGTAGCGCATGATGCATTGGTCACCGCAGCCGGCATTACAACAGTTTTCGATTCCCTTTGCATCGGGTCAACGACCCGCGATCACAGAAAGCAAGACGATCGGGCGCGCATTCTGCCCATCCTCGTCGATGGCATCCATGAAGCCCAGGACTGTGGCGTGCTTCGAGCGGACCATCTTCTGCACCTGCGCTGTGAGGTCACGGACGAGGAAGTCCTGTCCAGATTCGCGCCGTTGGTGGACGATCCGCTCGTGAAGCTTGTCTCGGTTATGGATCACGCCCCCGGCCATCGTCAGTCGCCGCAACTCGACCGTTTTCGTCTGATGCAGATCACGCAGAATGGCTGGTCGGAAGAGGATGCCGATCGCCGTATTGAAGCATGGATGGACGCCTCCCGAACGATCGGACCTCAAAATCAGGCCCGTATCGTTGCGTTTGCCCGTGCTCGGCAACTGCCTATCGCCAGCCACGATGATGAAACAGCCGAGCATGTTCGAGAGGCAAAATCTGCCGGCGTGCTGATCTCCGAATTTCCGACGACGCGGGCTGCGGCGGAAACGGCGCATTCGCTCGGCGTTCGTGTGCTGATGGGCGCGCCCAACGTCGTTCGCGGCAACTCGCATTCAGGAAACATAAGCGCCCGGGATTTGGCGACAACCGGACATCTCGATATCCTCGCCTCGGATTACGTTCCGGCAAGCCTGCTGCATGGTGCTTTTCAGCTGACCAGGGAGCCGGTCGGGATGAGCTTGCCGCGGGCGATCTCTACCGTCAGTTCAGCTCCTGCCTCGGCTACCGGCCTAGCCGACAGAGGCGCGATCAAGATCGGCAGCCGAGCCGATCTCTGCCACGTCATTGAGATCAACGACATTCCACTTGTGCGCAAAGTCTGGAAAGAAGGCCGGCAGGTCTTTTGACAAAATGCAGATCACAAGACGTCGTCTTCGATCAGACCGGGAGAACCGTTCCATGAAATCCGTAACGAACGCTGCGCTCCGCGCCATTAGCCTTTCCAAAAGCTTTACGCTCCATGCTCAGGGCGGCATCGTTCTACCCGTTTTCGACAACATCGAGCTGACGGTGGAGTCCGGCGAATGCGTCTGTCTGCGCGGGCCGTCCGGCGCCGGCAAGTCAACCCTGCTGCGTTCGCTCTATTCCAACTACAAGCCGGACGAAGGCCAGATCCTAGTCGAGCATATGGGCGAAACCGTCGATCTTCTCGCCGCTGAACCCTGGGAAGTCGTGGAGATCCGCCGCTCGACCATCGGGTATGTCAGCCAGTTCCTGCGCGTCATTCCACGCATCGGTGCTCTCGATGTCGTCGCCGAGCCGGCGATCGCCAACGGCATGCCGGCCGATGAAGCCAAGGCCCTTGCCAAGAACCTGCTGACCCGGCTTCGCATTCCCGAGCGTCTTTGGTCGCTGGCTCCGGCCACCTTCTCCGGTGGCGAGCAGCAGCGCGTCAACATCGCCCGCGGCTTCATCGTGGATTACCCCGTCTTACTGCTTGACGAACCGACCGCCTCGCTTGACGCCGCCAACCGTGTGACCGTCGTTGACCTGATCAACGAGGCGAAATCTCGCGGCGCCGCGATCGTTGGCATCTTCCACGACGAGGAGGTTCGGGAAGCCGTTGCCGACAGGTTGTTCGAGATCGACAATCAAGCGAGCGGAACGGCCGTGCCGTCGGCTGCCTTGGCGGAGGTGTACGCCTGATGCCGGAACCATCCAGTCCTCGCCACACCGGCTTGCGAGTACCCCTCTTGCCGCTGCGGCAAGTGCATGGCTTGGCCGCGATGCGTTTGCACCCGGTGCTTATTGCAAGGCCGGTCCGCGAAATAGTATGTAGGCCACGCCGCTACGGTTTGATCCAACACTTACGGCGCCCCTTCGGCTGAGAGATGGGACTCCGCTCGAAGATATCGAACGGGTGCTCGGCAGGTCTGCTGCATCCAGGCGGACCTGCCTGATCGCCCGGACCTTCACATTATCGCCCGGATCTTCACATTAATGACGGCATCTTTCCAGCAGCAGCCGCGCAGAGCCGGGCAATCGGCTTCACCAAGACCAAATCAACGCCGGGCGCCACAAAGCCGGGAAATCCAACGTGCTGACTCTCGGTCTGGCGACGGCGAAGTTCACGAGTGAAGTCAAGGGAACGCTTGCGGTCGAGAGGGACCGTAATCCGTCGCGCGCGCCGCTTGAGATGAAGGAGAGACATCTGGCTGAAGACCTGCGCCCGTCCATCGCGCTCGTTGGGGGCGCCTGAGCGCTATGTGCGGTGGCCTGGCTGGAAGAGCGACAACTGCGCACTAATACACCGCGCAGGACCAGCGATGTTGTCGGCAATCGACTATGCCGCTGCTGGCGCTTCACCGCGAAGGTCGGCGCCTCCCGGCCGGCACTACCCCGTCTTTGACATAGCGCCAGAGCGCGATCAGTAGTTTTCGCGCCGTTGCCACGATCGCGATCCGCCGCGTACGTCCCGTCAGGCGTGCCGACGCGATCGCGAAACCACGCGGCCAGTTCGCTGCCTGACTGGTAGCGAAGCCAAAGCCAGGCGAGCTGGATCATCGTTGTTCGCGCGCGAGGGTGTCCGGCCCAGCTGATGCTCCGATCCCTGTCCATCCCGCCACTTTGGTAAGGCATCGGCGTGATGCCGACATAGCTGGCAAGTTGCCTCCGGATGTCTAACGAGCGGTAGAATACCTCGCGCATTAGAACGGCCGCGAAGTTCGCGCCGACGCCCCGGATGAGACATAGGCTTGCGATCTTTCCTGCAGGTCTCATCCGCCGGATCGACATTCGCCGCCTCGTCTCGCTCAGCTTCGACCTCCCGGATCAACTCCAAGGTTATGACGAGCCGTCGACGTAGGCGATCCAGCTCGGCCCGAAGATGGTGCGCCAGCTCTCGGCCGTCGCCGGTCATCTTCCTCACCTGGTGTCGGTACACGTACCATGCTGCATACTTGTCTGTCCCGTGAAGGTAGGCCGACAACACGCGCAGCATGCCTTCCGCATCATTCCCGCTGCGAGAAGCCGCGCGTAGAGCTCACCGCTGGCAAAGTCGAAATCGTTTAGATCGCGGTAGAACCGAAAACAGCTTGTCATAAATGACATCAAAATTATCGCAGACGTGTTCGCCTCATCTCCCCTCTGTTCGATTTCAGACAATATCGGGTACACGACATGCCGGCGTTTCGCTATCATGTTGTTTTAAATAAGTTATCCTATTTGGCACGCGTTGTGCTTCGTCTTCGTTAACAATGTTGTTAACTGCTCCATCAGGCTCTGCGGGCCCGCCAGAACATCATGGTCCAAGCCGGCGGCTTGTGCGCGACTGAAATACCATGAGCCGCACAGGGACAACGAAGGAACGTTAGCAGGGCACAGCCGCAAGCACTAAAATGCCAACCTATTTACGTCGCATAGAAGGCGGAGGTCACCAAAATGAATTATCTCATTCGCCGCGCGCTATTTCATTCTTCGAGTGTTTCGCGAGCCTTCTTCGGAGGTTGGTTGCGCGGATATCGCATTCGCATACGTTCACAGTTCGGCAGGCATTGCGTCAATTTCAGCTTCATTTCTCCACTGCATTTCCAACCATAGTCCGGAAGTTGCCAATTGTAATTAGTAACAAGAGGAGACCTTGTGATGAAGGTCAACTACGCCTATGGCGACTTCTCCAGTACCGCTTCTCACTATGCCGCACGGGCTGATTACGACAAAGTTGTCCTGGATTTCCTCACGGCTCATGTAGGGGCGTCGAGTGCTGATTTCGCCGTTGCGGACATCGGCGCTGGAGCCGGGAAGCTAACCATCGACCTTGCGTCTCGCCATTTGCGAGGATTTGCGGTCGAGCCCAATGAGGAAATGCTTACCGAGGGAAAGCGTGGAATGACCGCTTGTGATGCGTTCGACTGGCGGCTCGGAACGGGAGAGAGCACCACACTGCACGACCATTCAGTGGATTGGGCGATTGTTAGTAATGCTTTCCATTGGATGAATCCGCAGACTACCCTAGACGAAATGAGAAGGATACTTCGACCCCGTGGTTTCTTTTCGATCATTTATTGCCTTCCTGATCAAAAAAATTGCAAAACGCGTTCCATGATTGAGAGTCACATCTCGACTACGTTTCCTGGACTTAGACGTGTTATGCCTGGAATACTTGACCTAATGCCGCGCCTCAAGCAGGTCGTCCATCTCTCTGACGCGTTCAGCGACTGCCTTCAGATTCATCGTCAGCACGTCGCCTTGAAAACTCGTGAGCGCTTTCTATCGTCATGGCGTGGGGTACACGACATCCCAAGTCAGATCGGCGAAACACGGTGGGAGGAGCTGCTTTCCTGGATAGAGAGTCTGCTTTCCGGCGCTCGAGAGCTTCGATTGCCGCATGAAACCACAAGCTGGACTGTTCAGCTCAAGCATGGGTCGTGAGGGTGAGGCAAAGCTACCAACTGAAGAAGGCGATGATGGCAGGCCAAACAAAAGAGTGGATAACAAACTAGCAATTTGGCGGGTAATCGAAGACTCTCTCTCGAAGGAAATCCTTGCGGGAGCATTTGATGGAGTTCTCCCACCAGACACCGAAGTGGCACGGCGCTTTGGGGTTAGTCGGCTAACAGCTCGTAAGGCGTTAGCTAGTTTGCAGAGTAAGGGGCTAATTCGAATTGTGCACGGGAAGGGGGCATTTGTTGAACAAGACGTCGTTCAATATCGCGTTCTACGGAGGATGGCTCTTTCGCAGAACATTCTGGAGATTGACGGCCTGCCGAGGCGGCGGCTTCTCTCACATAGGGTCGAGAACGCATCGTCGGAAATTGCTGACCGCTTGCGAATTGTCGACGGGAGCGATGTGTTGGTCATTGATTTGCTCGGATTTGCTGGCGACCGCCCTCTCGCAATTAGCCGAAGCTTCTTAGATGCTCAACGATATGGCAAGTTTGTCGAAGCCATGGGAGAGCATGCTGACGTCGAGCGTGCTCTTCTTGCCTACGGCATTGAGAGGCTCAAACCGAAGACTGTAACAGTGTCTGCGCGGATGCCAACCTCGGAGGAGGCTACCCTCTTGGATCAGTCAATTGCGCGACCTGTAGTGCAGAAAGAAACCGCCGAGTTAGCTGACGACAAAGGGCTATTTCGCTATCAGGTCGCCTGTTACGCAGCAGATCGAATAAAGTTTACGATTGCCAGGACATAAGCAATTTCCTCTCTGACGTTTCCTCGGAAGAAATACAGTTTGATTCACCCATTGCTGACAATTCTGAATCTCGGCAATTTTTCGATCATGCCGCCTACGCTCAGGCGGCGAATTTACTGGTCCGTGCGTCTGGCCTTCCATAAAGAGGTCCCAAACTGGCTATCGAAAACCGCTCCTCGATGCTCTTCGGATGATGCACCTAGTACAACGGTTCCCAGGAGTCCGTCGTTCGCCAGCGAACCTTCAAATGAATAAAGCACTCTCATCGAGTCATGCTGGTGTGCTGCATGCAACGACAGTGTGTTGCCGGTAGCAATCCCATTCACCACCCCTATGCCGCGTTGAGTGTGATGGGTCCCCTCCACCATCCCTGCGCTGTCACACGAGAGACGAAGAATTGAATCTTCATCACGGTGGGCGAAACTTATGGTTGTCGACCAAGAGCCCCCAAAATGGCAGACCGGAAAGGTGTCAGCATATTGTCTGGGTCGTCCAAGGCAACCGCGAAGAGCAGCTGCGATCTTCGTCGCTGCTATCTCAGCTTCCTCCTCTCCGATGTTGAACGGATCAATAATAATGTGGTCTGGCCGCACCCAAAAATCATTTAGGAGGACTCTCGGGCGTCCCGCCAGCAGATCAGAGCGGAACTTGCTTGGCTCAACATGATACTTGTCTTCATCGATATCGATCCTAAGCCTCGGCACAACGTTAAACTCATCAGCGGGAATAATTGTTGGTCTGGTGCCAGGAAGATCCGCTATTGGAGATGCGAAGAAATTTAAAGTGCGAAGCCATCGCTGTTGCTTTAGACGGGGATCTGCATCGCCAAACCATTGCTCCAAGGCTACGATCGCCCCCATCATTTCTTCTTTCCCGACTTTGATAGGTCTGCCCCAGGCCTGGTGGGGCGCACCAATCTGCCATGCGGCTTTGGTCAGTGCCTTCGACCCCACAAGAAAAGCCGTCGATTGCGGGCCTCGTAGATATTTCCCCGCCGAATACACGACCATACTCGCCCCCCTTTGCAGCCACGCGTCCGGTGATGAAGGGCCAATCCCCGCACAGTCCACTAGAATGGGGATCTTGTTTATAGCGGCTTCGACTGCGATACCCTCGAGCCCGCCGAACTCGCTGAGCGCCCTCCTGCCTAGAACGCAAATCATTGCCGCTCCGGACTGCACCTGTGCTCGGAGTTCCAAAAGGGAATGGAACTCAGCAATCATTGCTCCGCTCATTCGTAGAGACTGATCATATGCGAAGCGATGGGTTCCCGGCATGAGGATCAAAGAGCGCGGTTCAAATTCAGGAAGTGATAGAATGTGCTCGGGATTGTTGCCTGCGATACACGCTGCTGCGGCGAGAGCCAATGCAGCTGCACTGCCCGCGGTGATAACTCCCCATTCGGCTCCCGTTAGCTCTTGAATTCGTGCCGCGATCCCCTCCGCCAATTCATCGAGATCAACAAAGACATCGGAGGCCGCTTCCATAGCCCCTCGAACTGCCGGCAACGGGCTGCTTCCGCCAAAATTTGTGCGCACCCCCGCACAATTGATGAAAGGCTCCACCCCCAGCCGTCGGTAAACATCACCTATAGAGTTCATACTTGCCCCTAATCTACTGACGATCGTCTTCGTTTCCGATCAGGACCTGCCTGGTATTAATGTCGCTCTCCGCCATTTATCGCCGTGAGACGTGCCGACAGGTCCCCGAGCTGATAGTGAATGCAGAGAAGACCCAGGCGGTCGAGGCACGCGACTTGCCACGAGATTCTTCACATCATGGCCGAACTGCAGACGTGCGTCGTCAAGCAATGCGGTCTTGACAACTCCTCAATATGCAGAAGATCAGGTGTGCTGCTGCAGGAACAACTCAAGATTGCACAGCAGCCAAACCTGCCTTCCAAATGTATCGCTTGGAGCCTCACACCCGCGCTGATACCAGTCACGAACGGCATCCATGTCGAAAAATTGGGCGGCCGCCGGTGATCCCGAAAACAAACTGTTTCGAAACGGCAAAGATGGCTCAGTCGTAGCCCATTTGCCCAGCGGGAGCGCAAAACCAACTTTAGCCCGCTCGAGAACAGCAGTTGGAAGAACGTCTCGATAGAGGTCGCGAAGGATCGCTTTAGTCGTGTCGGATCGTTCACTAAAAGCCGCTATTGGAGTAACCAACGCGCGGAGGAGGTGGAACAACGACCGCCAGCGGATAATGTCAGCCTTTCGCAAGGAAAGGGCATGGCGGACTACGCAGTCGTCAACGAAGGGAACCCTCGCCTCGAGCCCGGCTGCCATGGTCGTGTTGTCAACCATTTCCAGGAGTGCGGGGAGGTGGTGTAGCAGCATGAATTGTGTGACGCGCGAGAACAGATCGCTCCCGAGTGTTTCGAATTCAGCCCGGAGAGTCCCATGTCTCGTCTGGCTATCACCCAGGTCGGCGCGAACCTCCTTGCGGAATAATCTCTCTTTCTGTTGCTCAGGAAAGTAGGAGTAGTGGTGAAGAAAAAAATCAAATTCGGAACGCTGATAGGGAGCGACCTTGAGGCGCTTGGCAATGGGGCCTGCCAACACTGCCGGCAGCAGCGCGAGGATGCGGGCCCGAGCGTAGTCGAAATCGATCCTATAGAGTCGGCTGTAGCCCGCGAAGAGTTCATCCGCACCCTCGCCGGTTAATGCAACTTTGTGCTCGGCCGAGATTGCACGCGAGAGCGTGTACATAGCTAGCTCGTTATGCATGCCGAGCGGGTGACAACGTAAAGCAATTAGCTTCGATACAAGGGAGACATCGTCTGGAGTGGGGATATCTACGATGCGATGCTCGAGGCCGAACTTGGTCGCAACAGACCTGGCGTAGACCGACTCATCATACCCATCTCCTTTCACGCAGCCGGTGAAACAAATGGGAGATAGTCCAGTTCGTTGGGCTATCTCAGAAGTGACAATGCTTGAATCTAAGCCGCCAGACAGGAACGTGGCGAGGGGCACATCACTGATGGTATGATAGGTGATCGAGGCGCCAATTTCTTCATCCAAGGGCAAGATATTGGCATCGCGCTGGTACCGCCCCAAACGCCACCATTTTTTCAGGGTCGCTAAGCCGTCGACAACTTCCAGGTAGTGACCTGGCAAAACTTTCTTCAGCCCTTCAAAAAACGAGCCTTCTCCGTATACAGCACGAAAGGAGAGAAAGGATGACAGAGCTTCGGCGCTGATGCTTCGTCTTGTGTCAGGCCACCGCAAAATGGCTGAAGGTTGAGAGGCGAACAGAAGTCCCGCAGCTTGTTCCATATAATACAGCGGCTTGATACCCATGCGATCGCGGACGAGAAACGATCTCCCGCCGTTCCCATCATAAAGGGCAAACGCAAACATGCCTCGCAGGCGCTGCAGGCAATCAATTCCCCATCTGTGAAACGCCTTGCATAAAACTTCGGTATCTGACGACGTCCTGAAAAGATATCCGTAGGCCGCAAGCTCTGAGCGAAGGTCCCGATAGTTGAAGATTTCTCCATTGTACGTCAGGAGAAGATTCGTTTCGGAATCCAGGAAGGGTTGGTTAGCACGCTGATTTACATCAATAATCGCAAGCCTGCGGTGACCAAAGGCAACCGCCTCATCGACATAGATGCCGACCCCATCAGGTCCCCGGTGCGCCAGCATATTGGTGCACTCGCGCACGATCGTCGGCGAAATAGTCCTTCCAAGCGTCGCGTTGATCACGCCGAATATTCCGCACATCTTACCTGCCTCGTTGCCGATCAGCAAGAATCGTATCGATCTGTCGTTGCTGTTACCAAAAACTATTGCCGCTCCCGCTTGTTCTCCAGAGAAGGGATGGCTTCTTGGACGCTCTGTTGCAATCGTACACGGCCTATGCCGAGCCGGACAAGGTGAGTTCCTGCTGGAAGGAATTCGGCATTGAAAGATAGAGCGACCGCGTTCCTATCGAGGAGCCGGAGGTTATCGCCACCTATATCGCGCCATGTTTCCACTTTTAACGCCCTTGCGCTAACCGGGGAGGCTCGAATCCCTTGGATCGCCAGAGAAATTGGAGATCGCGCGCGGTCTCCGACCGGCCGACAAGCCCACGACATATCTGCGTCTTCAACGGTGTGCATGTTCCAAAACCGCATGTTGCCTCCACTGAGCCTTCACAAATGCCGTGACACTGGCTGCCATTCCCCAATTGAAAATCGAAGTAGCTTCCGGTCTTTTGAGAGATGCCGAACGTTCCCGGCGATAGGGGCTCTAGTTTCGGACTCCAATCATTTGAATGCAGCCATCCCCGAACCAAAATCGCGCAAGCGGATGGCTGTGGTGCAAGTACATGGGTGCAAGGAAACGTCGAAGGTTTTGGAATCCTTTAGTATACCGTGACAGTCGGCGAACACCTATAAAATGGTTCTCGGCATACCAATCCCGAATCTGTCGCTCGGTGAAAGCGAATTCGTGATACGTGGGCGCCTGGAAGCGGTCCCGCACGGTGACGAACAGGTCATCATCGAACAGGCTTCGAATGAAACCATCCTCTCCTTCTAGAAGGGGAGATTCGTTTTG
This sequence comes from Mesorhizobium sp. WSM4849, assembly GCF_055811385.1. Lineage (NCBI taxonomy): Bacteria > Pseudomonadati > Pseudomonadota > Alphaproteobacteria > Hyphomicrobiales > Phyllobacteriaceae > Mesorhizobium > Mesorhizobium sp. WSM4849. The sequence goes on along the minus strand of NZ_JBVVPW010000001.1, from coordinate 374,417 downwards.
ACCCTTAACGGCCAACAACCAGTCAATCGCTTCTTTGGCCGTGCGACCATCAAGATTGTCGATTGTCTGCCGGAACTGAGCGTCGGAAGCATACAGTTCACGAAGATGGTTGATGCAGCGATAGAGAACCCCGTTTCCGGTCCCCATAATGGTCAGAAAGAAATGTCCGCCCGGCCGCGTCACCCTTGCCAGTTCGTCAAACCCTTTGCGCGGATTCGCTGTATGAGGCAGGACCCCCGCGCAGTGTACGAAGTCAAAGGTTCCATCGGGGAACGGCAAATTCAGAACACTCCCATCGACTAGTACCGATCTCGCGCCGAATTTCGAAAGGCGTTGAGCGGCACAATCCATCCACTCCTTCCCAAGCTCAAGCGAAGTGACTTTGGCGGCACCTTTCTCCAGGAAGGCATAGGATGCATTCGCGTTTGATCCACAACCGGCGTCTAGGAAATTAAGTCCCGCGAATCCTCCCGAGTTAAAGCCGAAGTATTCTTCATCAATTAATGAGACCAATCGCGTGAATATATGCTCGTTATTCTCCTGCTGTCGCTGATAGCGATCGAAGACTGTACGCGTCTCACTTTCGAAAGATCCGTCCATGGCTTCTTCTCCTCCGATGCATCAGGATGCGAATTCAGGCGTTAACAAAGCGATTGATCCGATTGCCGCAAGTACGAGGTTGGTCAGCCGTAGCGCATTGCCCGTGCCCGGAAATCTGAAATGCGAGAGATGCAGAACTGACAGAAGAAACGCTGCTCCAATCAAAAGCGTGCCAAGGTCCTGGACCGGCACGACCCGATTGGCGGCGAATAGAAGTGCCAATACGAAGAGGTCATTATTCAGCGGCAGGCCTCTGCCGAAGCCGTCAGCGTCGAGCCCGAACGTTGAAAAGTAGCTGAGGCGGAGAGCTCCAGACACGACAAGGCAGACCGCAGCTAACAATGCGGGAACAGAGAACGCATTAAAAGATAAAATTAGAACCGCCGGAAAGACAGCCGCGTATACCAGATCCGCTAGCCCATCGAAGGCACTTCCAACCTGTGCCGTCAATGCTGATCGCTTGATGGAACTCTTGGCCACCATGCCGTCGGCGTCATCCGCTAAAAGAGCCCATAACCCAAAACAGATGCCAACTTCGAAGCGTCCGACCAGCGCAAAATAGATTGCCGACGTGGCGAAGATAAGTCCGAGAGCCGTAATGGCGTTCGCAGGATCAAACAGATAACGGATCATCATTCTACTCCCCAACGGCGGCCCGTGGTAGGACTGCTGTTATCTCTGCGGCTCAAGCATAAAATGCACGCCTAACTCTTTTGACTCGATCCTCGCAGGCTTCGACCGCTTGCTGCAGACCACCTTTCCCGATCAGGCGGACAAGGAATTCCTGAGTGAACGTCGCAGTCCATTAAGCAAGAGCAATGCCAACTTAAAAAGCGTTTTGTTGTCAGCATCTTGGACGTGCGCGCGACCGTTCTGTCTGTTGCTTCGACGCAATTTGTCAGACATTCGACAATGGAGCAGCCAAGGGAGCATTCGGCGATAAGGCAGGAAAGGAGCAAGCCGCTCTTCGATGACGTGCACGAGTGGGTGTTCCGCGAGCGCGGTGCCGTCGCCCCAGATCGCAGCGCGATTGTCGAGACGGCGACAAGCGGTGCGTTCCCCGACTTGCCGCGCACCACCTCATTGCATGAACAAATCGCGCGGCTTGTCCGCTACAGCGGGAGAACCGCGACTAATGCCCCCCGGACCTCGCAGCAAAGAAGTGCCGAAAACCGTGAGGCCGGCATCACTGCGACGCGGTCGGGCAGACAAAGCCGTCCGACCAAATGGAAGAAGACCGGCGCGAGGTGCCGGTCTTGCCTAATGTGGCCCGTGGACGAGGTGCTGACCTTCGGTCTCTCGGGTTGCCTTAAAGAATCAGGCGGCCTTGTGCACCTTCAAAGCCTTCTCAAAGGCCTCCTTAATCGGCTTGGACACGTCCTCGCTAGCTGTGGAGCCTCAACAGGTTGTCCTCGGTCAGGGCAAGGCGACTGATAGGCGTTTTTTGACTTTAGACTGCCATGAGGGCGATGCCAATTGTATCTGTGCAGCCAGATGGGCAGTTCGGCGGCACGGTGATCGGATGTCGGATAGGCAATGGCGTAGGCCCATTCGCGCAGCGCCGCTCGGCTTGTCGTGACGTGCTTGAGGCCGAGATCGCGGCAGGCCTTGGCGAAAGCCTTCGATCTGTAGCAGGAGCCGTAGCACCTACGGAATGACGGAGCGGCGGCGACCGAGAGAGCGGTGCGCGCAGCTTTTCGTTGCAGGCGCGCACCGCTGTCGAGGCGGCCATGACCAGTCAAAGTTTCTCTAGAATGTGAATGTTCACAACCCATTCCGGAGAGACCGACCATGACACTTTAGATTCTACACCCGCCGCCGCGGTGCTGGTAGCGATCGACATTGCCAAGGTGCGCAATGAAGTTCTGATCGAAGCACCAGGCCACAAGCGCCGGCGTCGTCTTTTGGTCCTCAACACCCGTGCTGAGCACGACCATCTGATAGAGGTGCTGTAGGCGTATGGCCGCCCTGTGGTCTGCGCCTTTGAGGCGACCGGGAACTATCACCGGCCGATAGCATGGCGCCTGGCTGAAGCGGGTTTTGAGGTGCGGCTGGTGTCGTCGCTGGCGCTGGCCCGAACACGAGAAGCGTTGCACAACAGCTGGGACAAGAACGATCCAAAGGATGCACAGGTGATGCTGCACATGCTCAGGATCCAGGCAACACAAGTCTACCATGATCCGCTGCGCGCCGGCATCAACGACGTGCAGGAGCTGTCGAAGACCCATGAAGCGATCGCCAGGGCCAAGACCGAGATCCAGCACCGTATCCTGACGCTACCTGCCGCTGTATTTTCCCGAGATCGATCGTTTCCGGGGGAACAGCCGCAGCGACTGGTTCTTCGCCTTCCTCCATGCCTTTCCGACGCCAGCAGGCATCACGGCACTGACGAAGGAGGAGTTTGTGACGGCAGCGTAGGATGTCGTCGGTCGCAACGTCAGCAAGGCACAGATTCTGATGGATATTACGAGACGGCGCGCTCATCGATCGGACTGCCGCTGCCGCTTGATGCCCCTGCCATTCGCATGTTCCGGATGGTCATTGACGAAGCACGCAGTCTGATCCGGCAGAGCGCAATGAGATCGAAGCGCAGGCCGATGAGCTGTTGCGGCACAGCCAGGACTATCAGCTCCTACGCCAGATCCCCGGCATCGGGCCGATCAATGCGCTGACGATCATTGCCGAAGCCGGCGATCTTCGCGTTTCGCTCATCATCGCCAGTTTCTGAAGTTCTGCGGGCTGGACCTCTCGACACAACAGTCAGGCCAATATCGCGGCCACACCCGCCTTTCCAAATTCGGCAATGCTCGGCTGCGCCGTACCCTGTGGATCGCCGGACAAGTCGCCATCCGCCAGCGGGAGAATGGCTTCCGTCATAAGTTCGAACGCTACATTGCGCGGGATCGCGACAATCCCGATCTACGCCGCAAGGCAATGACCGCTATTACCGCCAAGATGGCGCGCGTCGTGCACGCTGTCGTCAAAGGTGGTTCCGACTACCGGCCCTTCGTTGAAGGGCGGGACATGATGGTATCTCGTGCATGGCCAAGGCCCCGGCGACCGACCCAGCGCCGGGGCCTTTTTACAGCTGCCGTTTCGGGCAGCCGACGAGGCATCGTCCGTCGCTGTCTGCAAAAGGTCGGAAATGGGGCTTGAACCGGTGCGGTACTACGGAGGATCGGCACTCCTAGTCTAGCGTTTCGACGAATCAAGCAGCATCATCGGTCTTTCCGTTCTTTCTTCAGCTTCGGGACTACCAATGATCTGTTCCATCGACGTGCGAACTCATTGACAGCTTCTATGGCAAATCCGGCACTGACCACGTTAAGTGATACTTCACCACAACATTGGCAAACCACTCAATGCGACGTGGCGGATGTCTTGGATCAGCGATCGCTGCGCTTGCATGGGATCAACGCCGAAAAAAGAAGCTTGTCGATTGATCCTGCTTGCGGGTCGCTCCGGTCGGCCGCTCAATCGAAAGCTTGGTGCGAGGTGGAAGCTCTCCCACATGCAATTCGAGGAGACGCTGATCCAGTTCCTTGTCCGCCGCAGTCAGGCGATGGTTCAGGCGAAGGTAATCCATCCAGGTCGGCGTGCGGAATGTCTCTGTCCAAAGCAACGGCTCCTGCAGATCGCGCTGGAGGTTCCAATGCCGGGCACCGACGCGGCTCTGCACTCGCCGTCGTTCCCGCATCTGGTCCAGGAAAGCCTCGACATTGTTCTCCGGTATTGAGTACTCGATCTTGACGACGATCGGGCCGCTTCTCCACTTCAAGTCCAGGGCGAGCTCTGGCGTTTCGAAGGCAGAAGGGTCGAGGTCAGACTCTTTCCATTGACGAATGGGGAGCAGGAACCCGGTGGCGGCAACCATCAGGAGAGCGCCAGCGGAGCTTTCCAGCGCCAATGTGAGCGAATAGTTCTCAGCCACCATACCCCACAGCCAGCTGCCGGCCGCGATGCCGCCTGCCGAGAGGGCAGAGTAAATCGAGAGCGTGCGACCAACGACCCACCGCGGGCTCGACAACTGCACGCTTACGTCAAGCCCCGTCCAGGTGACGACCCAGCCCGCGCCGCCGAGCGCCAAAGCCATAGTCGCCACAACCAGTGAAGGAGTGAAAGCAAGAGCCAGACAGCACGCCGCGCAGGCTATGCACGCCAGTGTTGTCAGTCGCTCCTGTGAGAGCGACCGCCGCAGCACGTTGTTGCAGATGCCGGCGCACAAAGCGCCCGCCCCAAAGCCGGCCATCAGGATACCATAAGCGATTGGCCCTCCCCCAAGCTGATCGCGGGCGACCAGAGGCAGCAGCGCCAGTATCGAGATGCTGGCCAAACCGAAAAGCGCTCGCCGCGCGATTGCCGCCTTGATCTCCCCCGACAATGCCGTGAAGCGCGCTCCGTCATGAATGGCCGTGATCAACGGCTCACGTGGAAGGGGTGAAGAGCCAACACTCCATTTGCTGCGCCGTATGGCCCACAGCATCGAGAGGTAGGTCAGCGTCGCCAGAGCAAATGCTGTCAGAGGTCCTGAGGACGCGACAATGATGCCGCCGAGCGCCGGACCGATGCTTCGCACCGCGTTGTAGCCGACCGAGATCAGCGTCACCGCGGCCGGAACCTCGCGTTTTCGCAGGATGTCGCCGACGGACGCGTGCCAGGCAGGGTCGGTGAAAGCGGCGCCGCAGCCTGCCAAACAGCTGAATGCGAGGATCATCCATGGATTGTAAAATCCCAGCCCCACAAAAGCAGTCAGCATCGTCGACGACAACGCTATCACGCACCAGCCGAGCGCCATCACAGTGCGGCCTCTGAAATTGTCGGCAATGGCCCCGGCGAAGATCGACAGAATGAATACCGGCAGCGTCGTGGAAGCCTGCACCAGGGCGACCATCACGTCCGAAGTCGAGATGGTTGCCATCAGCCAACTGATCGCAACGGTCTGCATCAGCCAGCCCAAGCTGGACACCTGTGCGGCAAGCCAGATCGCGCGAAAGGTCGGGTTCTCCAGCGGAGCAAACGTCGCCGACGAAACTGAAGCCGCGTCCGCGCGCGCCACTGCTCATTGGGCCGAGCCTCTCTTTTCGTGTACAGGCAGCGTTGAAGATTTCTCCTTGGCGCACTTGCCTATGGAGAGTGGCAGGATCAGGGCATTAAAGGTGCGTAGCGCAAGTTATTTTTCGATGCGGCCTACGGGTCGAAACCGAAACCCTTCTGCTAGAAAATGGCTGCTCATCCATTAGCCGAACCGCCTTAGCGGCCCAATCGATGATTCTGCCGGAACGTCTGAGCGGTGTTGAGAGAGCACTGCCGTGACTTTCGTTGCTTTCCGGGACTGCCTTGATTATGAAGCGGAACTTCGCCCACTGCTTTCATTCAATCAGGAGCATTTCCGTGACGGAAGAAGCCGAGAACAATACTGATGCCCTCATCGAGCTCACCGCTGACATCGTATCGGCCTATGTCTCGAAGAATCCAGTCCCCCTAGGCGAGCTTCCGGCCCTGATCGGGAAGGTGCATGCCGCGCTGAAGGACACAGTCGGCGGCTCCCCAGAGAAGCCTGAAGCCCTCAAGCCTGCAGTTCCCATCAAGAAGTCGGTCACGCCCGACTACATCATCAGCCTGGAGGACGGAAAAAAGTTCAAGTCTCTGAAGCGGCATCTCTCTACTCACTATGACCTGACGCCCGACGAATACCGCGCCAAGTGGGGCCTACCGGCAGACTATCCGATGGTCGCCCCGAATTATGCCGCCGCGCGCTCGGCTTTGGCCAAGACTATTGGCCTCGGTAGAAAGCCTAACGAACCCGAACAGCCTGCACCTGCAAAAAAGACCCGCAAAAAGGCCGTGGCCTGATTGTCCGCAGTCGTTTTGAAACGCCGAGTTTGAAAAGGCGGAGGAAACCCCGCCTTTTCGGTGCAAACAGTTTACCCGGACTCCTCGCAGGGCGCAGTGCAGATCCGCTCAATGGGGCGCGCCACCTGCAAAAAGGTACTTGTAGCCGTTCGTCGTCATCCATCGGGCGCGCCGCTTGGTTCTGAGGACATGCCATTGCAAGCAAACGCCCGGAATTTCAGCAAAGTGAGCTTAAAATGACGCACTACGTACTTACAGTCTCATGTAAATCGGCTCGCGGTATCGTTGCGGTGATTGCGACTTTCCTGGCCGGCCAAGGCTGTAACATTGTCGATAGTTCGCAGTTTGACGATCTCGACACAGGCAAGTTTTTCATGCGTGTCTCCTTCATCTCCGAGGAGGGAGTCGGCCAGGCCGACCTGGTGGAAGGCCTAAGGCCGATCGCGGAGAAGTTCCAGATGGATGCTGAGATCCAAGATGCCACCAAGCGCATGAAGGTGCTGCTGATGGTCTCGCGCTTCGGCCATTGCCTCAACGACCTCCTCTACCGCTGGAAGATCGGCGCCCTGCCGATCGACATCGTTGGCGTCGTTTCCAACCATTTTGAATACCAAAAGGTTGTGGTCAACCACGACATTCCCTTCCACTACATCAATGTGACTAAGGGGAACAAGCCGCAGGCCGAAGCCCAGATCCTCGACATCGTCGAGCAGACGCGCACCGAACTGATCGTGCTTGCCCGCTACATGCAGGTCCTCTCCGATGCCATGTGCAAGAACATGTCGGGCCGCATCATCAACATCCACCACTCGTTCCTGCCCTCCTTCAAGGGCGCCAACCCGTACAAGCAAGCCTATGAGCGAGGCGTCAAGTTGATCGGGGCAACGGCACACTACGTCACCGCTGATCTCGACGAAGGCCCGATCATCGAGCAGGACACCGCCCGCATCACCCATGCGCAGAGCGCCGAGGACTATGTCTCGATCGGCCGTGACGTCGAAAGCCAGGTTCTGGCTCGCGCCATCCACGCCCATATCCATCACCGCGTCTTCCTGAACGGCAACCGAACCGTCGTCTTCCCGGCAAGCCCGGGAAGCTACGCTTCTGAGCGCATGGGCTGAGCGATGACGCATATCATCGACGGCAAACAGGTGGCGGCATCCGTTATTGAAGCGGTGAAGCAAGCGGCTTCTGATCTCCAGCGAACAAAGGGGATAAAAGCGGGGCTTGCGGTGGTGATTGTTGGCGACGATCCGGCCAGCCACACCTATGTCGGCGCCAAGGGCCGCTTGGCCAAGGAATGCGGTTTCAACTCCATCCAGCACACGCTGCCGGCGCAAACAACGCAAGGCGAGCTCACAGGCCTGGTGGCCGCTCTGAACGAGGATGCTTCCATCCACGGCATCCTCGTGCAGCTGCCGCTGCCGAAGCATCTAGATGCGGATGCGATCATCCAGTCGATCCGGCCGGAAAAGGATGTCGATGGCCTGCATGTGGTCAATGCCGGCAAGCTCGCCATCGGTGACCTGGCGACCGGCCTGATCTCGTGCACACCGGCCGGCGCCATGCTGCTGGTGCGCTCCATCCATGGCGAGGATCTGTCGGGCCTGATGGCGGTCGTTATCGGCCGCTCCAACTTGTTCGGCAAGCCGATGGCGCAATTGCTGCTTAATGCCAATGCCACGGTGATGGCGGCGCATTCGCGCACGAAGGATTTGGCGTCCGTGGCGCGTGGCGCCGACATTCTGGTGGCTGCGGTGGGCCGGCCGGAGATGGTGAAGGAGGACTGGGTTAAGCCTGGTGCGACTGTGATCGATGTCGGCATCAACCGGATCGATGCGCCGGAACGGGGCGAGGGCAAGACCCGGCTCGTGGGCGACGTCCCCTATGCGGAAGCCTCTGATGTCGCCGGTGCGATCACGCCGGTTCCGGGCGGTGTCGGACCGATGACCATCGCCATGTTGATGGCAAACACAATCACAGCAGCGTACCGCATGAGCGGTCTTACATCGCCTTCGTTCTAAAAAATGTCAGCGGCGAATCGGCCACTCACTCTGCTGTTTGACACTCACTGGTCCGACGTCAGGATCTCATCCGGTTCATATCGAGACTGTGGAGTTTAGACGCAGCTGAAGCCAAAACTGCACATAATGTCGATGTTCAGCTCGTAGAGCGCGCGGTGATGGACCCGATTAGCCTTGGTTGCTAGCTTATAACGGGCTGCGCCCGATACGCCACCGATATGGTGGTGGCGTGCCATTGACTGCGTAGTCTCCAACGATGCGATCCTTGTATCGAGGGACGTGGATTATAGGCGAACCTCGCCTGCCGTTTGCGCATCATGTGAACCATTCGATGCCGGAAAGGACGGCATCGGCACGGGCCATCGACTTGAAGCCGAGCATCGACCGAGTGCGGCGCTTGATGCGCCGATGGTCCTGCTCGATCCGATTGTTGAGGTACTTGCTCTTGCGGATGCGGATCGGCTTCAGCGCTCGTCGCGATCGATTCCGCAGACGGTGTTCGGCATCTTGGGCCCGTTGAAGCGCTCCAGAAGCTGGGACGAGAAGTGAACGACCCAGCGGTGCACAGTCGAATGGTCGATGTCCGCGTTCGGCCATCATCTCCTCCAGATCGCGCAGGCTGAGATTGTAGGCCAGATACCAGCGCACGCACAGCAAGATCACTGATCGGTCGAAATGACGGCCTTTCAACATAGCAAGCGCGCTCCCCGAAAAAGAGAGGCCTTCGCGCCAGATAGGGGTTGCCATTCCGTTTGCGACAGAACCGCAACGCGAGATCACCCCAATGAAACCCTAAGCACGACCGGCACGCGTCCCAAGGCCTAACGCGTGGTCTCGATCATAAACCGGTGGAACATATACTTGGAGCTTCGCAAAAGCGTCGTCGGCGTTGACTGCGATGACAGGATCGCCGGGCCATGATTCCATCCATTAAGCGGGCGGCAGCCAGAAGGCTAGCATGCGCTTGGTCTCGCCCGTGTTGCGGCGGCGCTGCCATTTCGGATTGCGCGACAGATATTGGAATGGGTCCCGGTCCTCTCGCTCAGCCTCCTCGAGATAGGCGCGCCAGCGATAGTGGCTGTAGGTCTGCATGGCGTTGATCGCATAGTGCATCGCGATCTCGCGATGACCCCGGATGACGATAAAGTTCTCGTCGTTTTTGGTGCTCGCGGCCTTTGAGAAATTGTGGGAGCCCGTGACCACGATCGGATCATCGCCGAACGGATCGATCACGATCATCTTCGAATGGGTGATGGCATGGCCAATGTGGGTGCGGAACTGTGATGCCGTGCCCTCGACCGCCCACTGTCCGACCGTTTTGCCGACCCCCGAGGTCTGCGCGGCGTCGAGGAAAAATTCCTCCGGGTCCTGCTTCAGCAGCTTGAAGTCCTCGGCGCCGGTGCTGGTGAACTGTGTCGCCACACCGCGCACATAGAGATTTTTTTCCTTCTGCATCTTGAGGAGCGTTCGCACCGGCTCATTGCCGGGCTGGAACATGACGAAGAACACGCCCTGCTTGGCGCTCTTGACGAGTTCGACCAGTTCCTTATTGTCGATCTCGCTGCTCAGCTTGGAAAACCAGCTATCGACCGTTGCATCGCCAAGCGGGATGCCGCGTTTCGGCTGGTTGTTCGAGTCCAGCAGGTCATCGGAGACGACGTCGCCGCTTTCAGCCAGCAGCTTGAACTGCGCTTCGTACCGCTCCGCCAGGTCCTTGTTCACAAGCATAATGCCGTTGTTGAGCTGGGTGCAAAGACCGGTCGGCGTCCAGTTGGTGCTCCCCGTCCAGACTGCTTCCGGCGAGAACTCCTCGTGCTCGTTCCGGCCGACAACGACGAATTTATTGTGCGCCAAAGCCTTGGGGGCAAGGAACCGGTCATGCACAACACAACCGGCGTCTTTCAGCCGGCTTCGTGCTCCGGCGTTCTCGTCTTCACCCTCTTCGTCGACGCTGCCATTGGCCAACACGACATGAGCGCGTTCCCCAACAGCGACGAGAGCGTCGATCAGTTCCTCGTCGCTCAGTTCGTAGAGTGCGGCATGAAGCTCGAGGCTGGGAGACTCCGCAACCTCGCCCATTATCCCCAGCATGGCCTCCCGCAGCGTTCCACCAAGGAAGGCTCGAACTTCCCGGTCGACCTGCTGACTGACAACCACCGCCGTCGCTTTCAGCTCCGCGAGGGTGATCCCCTTGCGCTTCATGTAGCGCGCCATGAATTGGGAAAGAACATAGCCACGATTGAAATGGACGCTGACGCCATCGCCGCAACCAGCGCTCAAGGTCAGAGCTTCCGACCAATCGCTCGACAGCCCATCTTTCAGTTTGCCATCGTCACCAAGGACCCTGGCGACAACGCGATAGGCGATCACATCCCCGAGATCCGCAGCATGATCGGTCCAATCATAGCGTTGGAAAGGCCAGATTTGCGATGAGCGAGAGGTGAGACGCTCGCCTTGATCATCGACCTCGGTGTCGCCCTCGAAGCCGACGCGGTTCGACAGATATTTGGGCTCCGCATCGCCTCGACGACATTCGATCGCAAATCCCAGGCAGCCTGGAATGTCATTCTCATGGCGCCATACAAGATGCACGTCGTCGGCATTCGAGAATACTTTGAGAATGATCCCGGACATTCACACTCCCCCTAAGCTGTTTCGTTATAGCGGCAACGTACCACGCTCTTTCTGCTTGTTCGCGAGTATCAGTGCAACCTCTGACAGTATAGTGACAAAACCGGTGGAAATCCCCACCTCCTTGCATTTGGTTCTGCGGCCGAACGAGATCCATGGGATCTCCTCGGCGGGGACGTCATCTTTAGCCACCCGGTCGCTTAAATCGAGGGTCAACGGCAGCGAGCCACGTAGGAATTCGAGGTCGGGCGCTCGCGATCTCTTCGAAGACCGCGCTGGGAAGACGCTGACGCAGAGTGAATATCGCGCCAAATGGGGTCTGCTGGCGGACTATCGCATGGTCGCGCCGAATTACGCCGCAGCGCGCTCGGCATTGGTCAAGACGTGGGCTCGGCCGCAAACCGAAAGAGCCGGAAATGCCGGCGCCGACGAAGCGGACCCGCAAGAAGGTCGAAGCTTGATTTCGTCTGCCGGAGATTCGTTCTGGAGCGTGCAAGTGCCAACAGCATAATCTGCGCGGAGTATGAAAGGGGGGGCAGCCTCTTTCCTTTCAAACAGCCTGCGGTCGCGCACAGGGTGCGTTTAGTGGTTGCGGTTGCGCCGCCATGTTTTCAATTCGCGCACAGGCTGCGTTCCTGCAAACGCCGCTTCATAACGCAACGCAAAGGGTTTCGTAGGATGGGTACTCGAAATTTCATCGCAGCAGCCTCCCTCGCCATGATGGTGACCGTCTCGTCACCCTCCGAGGCCCGCACGCCCTTCACCAACGACACCGCCTCCCGCACCCAGGCCCTGGCCCTGCTGGAAATGCTCAACGCCGACCTGCTCAGCCACCCCAGCGCCACGCTCACGCTGGAACGGTGGTGTAGTGACCACGGGCTGGCGCCGGAGGCGAGGATCGTCGCCGATCGCGTAAAGGGCGACGACAAATTGCTGCCGGACAATACCCGCCAGGCGTTGGGCATCAGCGCTGACGAACCCGTGCACTATCGCCGCGTGCAGCTCGCCTGTGGCGAACTCGTGCTCTCCGAGGCCGATAACTGGTACGTCCCGTCGCGCCTTACACCCCAGATGAACCAGGTGCTCGACACCACCGACCAGCCCTTTGGGAAGGTGGTCCAGCTGCTGCACTTCCGCCGCCAGACCATTAGCGCCGAGCTGCTGTGGTCGCCGCTGCCCAAAGGGTGGGAGATGGACGCGCCGCTGCCGGCGGCGGGGAAGGGGGCGCTGGCCATTCCCCACGAGGTGCTGCGGCACCGGGCCATCCTCTATACCGGGGTGAACCAGCCCTTCAGCCTAGTGGTGGAGACTTACACAGCCGAGGTCCTGGCCTTCGGCCGCCGCTGAAGGGTCCCGAATTTTCGCGCTCCCGAACTGCCAGTGGATCTGAAGCCCGGAGCGGCCCTATCGCTGTAAAGCTTGTCTATTCCATACCTCGAGGCCTTTCTGGGCTGCATGCGCGCAAACCGGCGCGCTTTAGCCGCGCTGGCGCACGAAACTGCACGCTCAAGCGAAGCGTTCAAACGCCTTCATTTTGGACAGCGACATTCCGTACGCCATACCTGGATGGACTTTCATTCGCCACTACAATCGGCTCACGGCAGCGGACAAGGAAGTAGGCCGGCACCTTCTCGCCTTGCATCATGGAGAGCTTCCTCCAAGCATAGTGCTTTCGATCGAGCGAACGACCGACAGCTCGTACCCGTGCCCAACTATTAACAGTCTTCTCTCGCTCTCCAAGGTGACATCAATGATGAAGCTGCCAGGCGATGAAGACGTGCGATTATTCTGTGCTCCCCAAAGCACAAGGTTAATACGTTGCACCCTCTGCAGGACCCGATCTCGGGCTGACGTTCCACACTGCCATTTATGCGACTTTCGAAGCACAAATCATGAACAGTGTTGCGCAGTAGCTCCTATTCCCACTTTCCATTTAGTCAGCTTTACTTCCAATGAGCGGACGCTGGAGCCATGTTCCGCAATGAGCGCATTGGGCGGAAACCGGACTGGCACCTTCTGGAAAGCGATATCTAGTAAGTAGACTTAAGATGACGCGGCAAACTTCGGCAAATTAAAAAGAAACCTTTTGCCCGGCCGTTTGATAAGGTCGGTTCATGTGCTCAAGACTTCAGTCCCCGCCCAAGCCTGGACCGCAGGAACAATCAACACTGAAATCCCGCCGCCTCAGTCGTTTCCTTTGTAAAGCGCCGTGTTGAACCTATGCGACGCCCATGCCATCCCCCCCGCCGACACCAACGTCGATAGGGACAGCATCTGGTAGGCCACAGCGATGCTTTCCCCGCAGCCCGTCATCCCGCAGTTGGCCTCGATCGCCTCGTACAGCGTGGACAGCGCTCCCTGCAGGAGCCACAGGGTAAAGAAGAACACGCAGGTTGGGATGACCTTCGCCCAATTGATGTGTCCCACTGTGCCACTCCTACCAAGGTCAGTGCTGCGAGCTGCGAACCCTGAAATATCTACTCGTCTACTTACAGCATGAGCCCAGAAAGTATTCCAGAGTCACCGCCACCAACCTCACGAATACTGTTCTGGTACATTTCGATCACAACATTTCTAAGCTCGTCTACGTTGTTCGTGGCGATGGCCTGCTGACCTCGATCCGCTAAGCGATCGTGCAGTTTCTTGTCGATGGCGTTAAACCGGGAATCTACCAAGCCGTCGAACTGAGCCATCCAGAACCCAGGCTGTTTGAGCATGAAGCCGTTCAACAGCGCGCTGGCCTCCTCCAGCGCATGCCGGCTCTCTTGCAGATCTCCGCGCCTCAACGCGTCGCGAGCCGATGCTAACTGTCGGGTGATGTTGGTGTTCGTCTCTGGTTCGACTTCCTTGGCGAAATACCGAGCATAGTGGTTCTCGAAATCGTCCAGCTCGATCTGCTGAACAGCCGAGACGTTCACAGGATCATGCTTGAGACGATGGATCTCTTGGCGCAGGAACCGAGCTTCTTGCGTCACCATGCGTTTGGTGTCTGCATTGTGCGATAGGGCCACTGTGGTCTCCTGGGCCTCTAGTTTGCTGCGGAGCTTCTGGGATTGAGCGCCGATACGGCTGCCCAACGCACGCTCCAAATACTCTAGATCCTTTCGTGCATCGTCGATCCCGCCGCGCGCCAGTTGTGTCCCCTCCTCGCCATCGAAATTCGATGCCGAACTCGTTGGAACGTACATATTCTCAAGGCTGTGATAGAGCCCGGCATCCGGGATCTCGAAGTGGCAATGGAGCAGGCTGTTCGCGTCGATGCTCCAGTGGACGTTCACACGATCACCTTTACGGATGATCTGACCAGGGATCAGGCTATCCCCCTTCAGTTCGAAGGACCCGACTGCCAGGTTCAGAGTCGGATCATCGACATCGTCAGCTTGCTCGAACAGTTCGAACGCGAGCGATGCTTTCTCTCCTGCCCGCAAATCCCTGGACGCGCGGAAGGATTCCATCCCACGCGCAGGCGTCGGAGCGCCTTTCTTGGCGATGATGTGCAGTTTGTTGTGCTCGGCACCGATGCCCCCCTTAACAATCTTGATCGCCAGATTATGCATGAGCGGCATGCCATCTGCCGTGGCGGCGAGGCGAGTAACCTTGAGGACGACACTTGCGTCGGTGTCCAGCGCGCCATTCGCGCCGAATGCCGAGACCTTCACCTCGTTCGAGCCTACACGTGGCAACGGAACGCCCTTTACGTCGACCATCGACGACAGGGGCAGTTTTCCTGCTGTCCACCCATTCGCAGCATCGATTTGGACGTACACATTCGCCGGGACCGGATCGATCGGCGTACGAACCTTCAGGTTGATGGTGGGGGAGGCCGTATTGTCGATGTATTCGAAGCGCAGTTGCAGGCTAGATGATGATGTCGTGGCGGCGCGACCGGTCCGCGATGTCGTGGCTCCATCGGCGGCCCAATTTCTGCCAGAGGCGAAAATGGCAGCACCGGTGGACAGCGGTCATGGGGTCGACGTTGGTATCCAATGCGATCCCAAGCTCGAACGCTACGCGCTCCCGAACGCAGGGCATTCTGCTTGGCCCACCGATCAGGACGACCTTATCCATATCGATGGGCGAATAGCCATTATTGGACAACAGTGTGCGGCATTCCGCGATGGAGCGTTCCACGTTTTCCGCGATCAGGTTCTCAAGCACTCCACGGGTCACCTCGACGTCAAGATAGATGTCTGTGCCGTCCTCGTCCTTGGTACCAATCTGGTTCTCATCGGCGGAGACGTGATCTACCTGCTGCGAGGACAACGCGATCTTGCACAGCTCAGCACGGTACGACGCGATCCGGATCAGACGGGAATATCGTGCGTCGGTCTGGAAGTTCTCGGGGAGATTGAAGGTCTCCAGCAACCACGGGCGCACCAGATTGTTCACGATGGCCCGGTCGAAATCGGCGCCACCCAGCATGTTCACACCAGCATGCGCGACAATGGTGATGTTGCCCGAAATGCTCTGCACGATTGCGGCGTCAAACGTGCCGCCACCCAGATCATAGACCAGGAACTGCGCTGACCCGCCGCCGATGCCGGTATTGGCAGCCATCGCTGCCGCAATCGGCTCCTGCAATAGCGATATCTTTGTCAAGCCCCGCCATCTTTGCGGCCCGCATGGTGGCCTCCGACTGCATCTGGTTGAATGCCGCCGGGATGGTAACCACTGCACCCTCGATCTCCATTTCCGGAAGATCGCGACGGGCCTGTCCGACCAAGCTCTTGATGACCTCAGCACTGGCTTCCTCGGGCGTAAGCACGCGCTCGGTGCCAGGAAAGTCGACCGTGCTGCCCGTGCCCATCAAGCGCTTAAATTTCTGCTGAACGCTCTGTGGGGAGAACGCACACTGGTCATAGGCCTTGCGCCCCACAAAGAGGCCACCGCGCCGGTCGATCGTGATAGCGCTTGGCATGACGTCCATGCCTTCTACGGTCTTGAACAACCGCAGGGTTTCGCCATCGGTGCCGACAATTGCGGAGTTGGATGTGCCGAGATCGATGCCAAGATACATGATGTGCTCCTAAACCTTTTCGGCACGTAGAAAGACGCGGCCGGTCTTGACCGCGGTGGTTCCAACGATAATTGCGGGTTCCAACGTCTGTTCGATCACTGCATCAGCGCGCCGCCACGACTCCTTGATCACAGCCATTGCGATGCTCCGAAGGCTTCATTCGGAGGGACGGCGTGCACCGCCCGAGCGTGTTCCGACCACCCATCTCAGTCCAACCGATCGGAAACTGATCTTTGGGCAGCAGAAGCCTGATCGCCGGCTCTATGAGATCGCCACGCTCGCCGCATTGCGCGAGCGCCTTTGCTCGGCGTCTCGGCCAGGCAAGTCCAGCGGCTAATGAAGACGTTTCAATCTGAAGGCGCGCCGGCTCTTCGCCACAAGGCGCGTGGCCGTCCCTCCAAGAACCGCATTCTTGATGGCCCTGTGCCGCAAGGAGGTCCGCACGCTGACGCAGGCTCTGACGCTGCGTTACGATAAGGTGATGTTCATTCTCCACCCGACCGAATTGGCGAAGAAGCTTGCCTGCAAGAAGGTGGTCGTCTGCGACTATGCTGATGGCCGTCTCGAGATCATGCATGAGGGTGTCGCCCTGCCCTACAGAGCCTTCGATGAGCTGCGCTCGGTTCACCGTTCGGCGATCGTCGAGAACAAGCGGCTGGACGCCGCCCTGGAGATGGTTGCCGAGATGCAGGTCGGCCGCGAGTCGCGCGCTCTCGTTGTGGCCGTCCCCACCGCCATGCGACATTCTACTTTGCTGGCGCCGCGACATTCGAACTTTGGTTGCAACATCGCGCACAAAGCATGACATCGCCAGATGCCGGGCCGGTCCGAATTCGTTACGTTGAGGTAAGCACCACGCCGCCAACCGGACGATTGCGAGCGGGCTAGCGATGGAGGCGCGGTGGCCAGCTCTCGATCAGGCTGGTCGCGGCCTTGGTTGCCCATCTCAATGACATCGGATCGTACTTCCCCCTGTCGCGCGCGAAATACGCCCCTCCCGTCATCGAGACGAAACGAGATCCTCTTTCACCTTCCTGCAGAAATGACGCCCGCCTGGAGCGCCATCACCAAGCGAATTGCGTTGCCCGCGAGGTCGAACAGCCCGAGCTTGATCACGAGCTCGTCGTGAAGCTTCTCCTGCCAACCGGCGCGCGACTTGGCTCTTGACCGAGTTCGACCGCGAACCCGGAGTCGCCGTCGGTGTTTGCGACCTTGGCATGGGATGGCCGGAGCTCGGCTATGTAGCCCGGTCGGACCTCGACAGCTTGCCCGGGCCGTTCGGCAGGCCATGTCCTCGCTTACCTGCTCGGCAACGAGCCCCGGTCAATTCCGGCAGTTCAGTCAACTTTTCGACGACGCTCAGTCATCGGATCCTTTCGGCAAGGTTGCCACGTCTGTTCGACCTAAAAGCTGGTGCAGGGTGAGCAGCGGCGAGCGCATCGCCTTGGCATAGGCGTAGTGGAAGCGACCGAAATTGCTGAGGCGCCGCTTTCCTATGCCGTGCTGTTCGGCGACGGCGACCGCGTAGGACAGGACGCGTCGGGGCGAACCGGGCTCGCGGAGCCGAATCTTTCGTGCTTCGAGCCATTCGACGACAACCGCCTCAGCCGCTTTGTAGGCGCAATTCAACTGATCCGGCCGTGAAAGGACGATGATGGCTTCCCAGGGAGCAAGTGTCGATGTGAGCGGCGATGCCGCATCGAGCAGCGCCGCTTCATAGGCGTCGGCCGTGTCCTCCCCGCCATTATCGAGACGATCGCACATGCATCGACGAACATTATTCGTCACCACCTGTGAGGTCATGGTCGAGCTCGTGATAGGCCTGCGGTGGAACCGGCTTTCGACCTGGCTGAAAAGACAGGCCGTGCTTAGCCAGAATCTTTTGCGCTGGCTTGTTCGTGCCGTTAGGTTCGCGGCTACGCAGCGCGGCCACCATGTTGGCGCGATGGACGATACGATCCCGTTCCTGCCGCGCCAGCCCTTCCGCGATCAACATTGGCGGCGAAACCCCTGAGCCACGCGACCCAAGCCCGGTATCGCGCAACGAACGGCTTCGGGAAGACGGGCAGAGGCTGCGTGCCGCACGCGCCCTCATGGTCTTGGCGCTTCGCGACCGCGCGGGCGGGCCACGCTGTTCTGGCGCCGCGAGGCGCGTGATGCGTGTCCACAACCTGACAGCGGCACACAAAATGCCAGGTTCAAAACAAACATTGGCGAAATGTCAGGTTCTTACAACCCGCCATCTGGGCACTGTGGAGGTTTTTCAAAGCATATCCATGCGCTTACTGCGCGCTGAGCGCGCTGGCACGGGCTTTGCACATAGAAGTGCGACACTGAATCAGGGTGACTGCACGCGGACCGGCAAGACGAGCATGATCTCTTCCGTTGAACCCGTGTGCCCGTCTTTGAGAGGACGGACTGAAACAGCACCTTCTAACGGATTTGCTGCAGGCCCTGGCGAGCTACAAGGGGTCCAGCCCAGCCTCGCCCGTCATTCGAAAACACGTGCCCGACCAAGGAGAAGACGGATCGACACCTTCCTGGCGCGGCCGAGCATGTTGATGCCGACATTCTCGAGCTTGATGCCGAGGTCTTGGGAGATCACCTGGCCGCCGGTCACGATGCCGGCGGGCCGACGTGCGTTGTCCCACCGGGTGATGCGGGCAAGGGCGAGACGGAAAAATGGGCTCGACTTCCCGGTTGTCAACCTTTCCTTTTTCCCTCGTTCTCAGAAGTAATCTTGAGGAGTAAACGATGCTCAGTGGAATGGCCGACCGTGGCGACGCTCAGATATATTATGAAGTTCGTGGAAGCGGTCCACATCTTCTGCTGATTTCGGGCGCCGGCGGTGACGCCGGGTATTTCTCAGGTCTGGCTGAGGATCTTGCCAGCGCCTTCACAGTCATAAATTACGACAGGCGGGGCAACTCACGCAGTACGGGCCGCTCTGAGACGCCGATCACGGTCGCGCAGCAGTCGGATGATGCGCGCGCGCTGATCGACCAGCTTGCCGGCGGCAAGGCCCTGGTTTTTGGAAACAGCGCCGGAGCGATCGTCGCGCTTGATATTGCAGCCCGTCACCCCGATGTCCTGCGCGGCGTGATCGCGCATGAGCCGCCCGTCACCGGGATGCTCGCTGACGGGGACCCGTTGCGGGGTTTTTTCGACCGCATCGGCGCGCGCTACCGTGAAGCGGGCGCTCAAGCTACTGTCTTCGAGTTCCTCCAGGCCGTCCGGGGCGAGGGCAGCGAAAGCACATATATCTGGCCGGAAGATCTCCAGGCGAGGTTCCTTGGGAATGCCGACCACCTGTTTGGGAATGAATGGGCGGCTTGGGGACGCTTTGTTCCCGACGAGGCAGCACTGCGCAGCGCCAAATTCCCTATAATTCTCGGCGCGGGTTCAGCTGACCGCGGGCTGTTCTATGCCCGGCCATCCGTCGAAATTGCGCGGCGGATTGGCGTTCCCTGGGTTGAGTTTCCAGGCATCCACCTCGAATTCATGCCTCGTCCCGCTCTTTTTGGCGCGGCAGTCCGTGTGCTGGCATGCCTGATGCACACTGCGGCGGACGCCCTCCCCGAGGCGTGGAATACCGAAGCTGGGGGATGAACGCGCAGCGATCCCCCCACTCGTGATTGACACGATTGTTTCGGGAAGCGATGGGCAGCTTCAAAATGTCCCGTCGACGCGCACCAGAGCTGCCATGCCACTAGGATAAGCATCATGGTTCTATGAGGAACGAAGGGCTGGTTTTCCGCTTTGTCAGCCAAAACCGGACTGACAGCACACGTCCCAAAGACTGCAGATGCGAACATTCTGCTTCTTCGGCTTTTACCGGTTGCATGGAAGGTCGAGCGAGTGCCATTGTACACATCGTATTGTGTGCTATGACACATCAAACAGTGTGCTGAGACGAAGCGGTGCGGTGCCTTACGCTGACTTCCTTGCCGAACTTGAGCGCGCCGGCCTCAGTGTGCGCACCTTTGCCGAGTTGATTGGTATGAACCCCAATTCGATCACGAACTATGCAAAACGGAGAGCCCTGCCGCAGCACATCGCCCTTGTTGCCGTGCTCGTCGCGGAAATGGCCGCTAGCGGGGTCGACTATCGCACCGCGATTGCCAAGGTTGCGCCGACGAAGAAGCCGCGCGGCGCTACTCGTCGCGGCCGTTTCGGCGGCGATCGCCAGGCAAGTCTGGATTTACGTTCGTGAGCGCACCACTGGCAAACGGCCATAACCATGACTGACTGGCTGGCCCGGCTCGAGCCCTTCGGCGCCGACCGCAGGCGCTGCACTCGCTCGATGCCGACGGGCCTGAGCTTCTGCCCTATGCCACGCTGACCAGCGCACGACGTGACAGGAATTCGATCCTGGGTGTCGTCGGCGCCGTCTATGAATGGCAGGATGCACCGCTCGTCTTCCTAGTCGACGCTGATCAGATCGACGGCAACGAAAAAATCCACCAACTGCGACGCTTGCTGGCAATGCGAGGCGACGCGCCATATCTCGGCATCGTCGCTTCCGGTCGGCTCGACGTCTACGCCATCGCGCTCGATCGCAAAACGCCTGCCCAAGCGCGTATCGCTATCGACGAGTCGACCGAAACGGTCAAGGATTTGTTCCCGCATCTGGCCAATCGCCGACCCCGGGCCGCGCGAGTCGATCATGAGCTTTGAGAAGTCTCCGTTTTGCCATCGCCCGCTCCCCATGCCCAATCTGCCGGGAGCGTTGTTGAGTCGGACGGGCGAAGAAACCAAAACTGGTGCCTGACGGTGCCAATCCACAGAGATCGGAGCCCCCGTATCCAAAATCCGATGCAGTTCATGTTCTGTTCGATCTAAGCGTACGATTTCGCACTGCTCTTGTTCTGACCCCATTTATGTGTTCCGCTCGTTTGCGCGGTCGTTCTGGAAGGCGCTCTGTCACGCCAGCGAAGAAGTCGGCTACGAAGTGCAGTAGACCGAGGCGGCCGGTCGTCACCTCACTTCCTCACTTGGCGAATGTCACCCACTCTTCCAGCGGCGCGCGATCGGTGCGGAACTCGTTTTCCGGCTTGGACGTATCCTCGTAACCGAGCGCCATGCCGCAGACGACGATCTCCTCGTCGGGAATGTTGAGCACTGACCTGATTTGCCGGTGATAAGGCGCGAACGCCGCCTGCGGACAGGTGTGCAGGCCCATGCCCCGCGCCGCCACCATGATGTTCTGCAGGAACATGCCGTAGTCGATCCACGAGCCCTTGTTGAGCCGCCGGTCGACGGTGAAAATCATGCCGACCGGAGCGTCGAAGAAGACGAAGTTGCGGTCGTGCTGCGCGCGCATCCTATCCACCTCACGCCGGCCGATGCCGAGCGCACTGTAGAGTCCGAAGCCGTTGGCCCGCCGCCGGCTGAGATACGGTTCGAAGAACTGGTCGGGATAGTAGCGATACTCGTCCCACTCGGCCTTTTCGGCGCGGACGCCGGAGTTGAGGATGGCGTCGGTGATCTGCTGCTTGACCTCGCCCTTGGTGACGTAGACTCGCCAGGGCTGCATGTTGGTGCCCGAAGGTGCACGCGCGGCAACAGAGAGAATGGCGCGGATCGTCTCGTCATCGACCATGTCGGGCAGGAAGGCCCGCACCGAACGGCGCGACGTGATCGCCTCGTCGACGATCGCCGCATCATCTGTAACTGTAGTCCTGTTTTCCAGCATGGGCCGTCCTTAGCGTATGACCCCGGAAACCGGAAATCGGTTTCCGGAAAGCATCATGCGCAGTCTAGAAATGCTAGAGCGTCCTTTGCGCGTCCAATTGGACGCGCGGCGCTCTAGCGTGGGTCTCAACCGGACGCCCCTCAACTCGCCGTTCGTAGCCACGGCCGCGCATAGCGAAGAAATCCCCGAGAATGGTCCAGTCAGGTTCAGGCGCCACCGTGTTCATGCGGACGCCCCGCCGCATGTATAGGTCGAAGCTCGCACTGGCCGACCAAACAATCAGCGCCTGGAAATACTGGTAGCAGGTTTCCTGTGGCACTGGATGGGCGGCGAGCCAAGTGAGTCCATCCGCAAAGCTCTGAGTGTCGGCGAGCTCCTTATGCAGATCAACGCGCTTGGGCCATTCGGTGTCCGAGAGGGAGGCGAAATTCACGATCGAAGCGCCCTTGGACATACGGCAAAGAAGTTCATATGAGAGATGGCGTGTCCCGAGATAATTCACGCGTGCAACAATATCGCGGTCCAGTATGCGGGGGACGCCGGCGGCATTCACAAGACCGTCGATGCGTTCCGGGAATTTGGTAAGCGCTGCATCAATCTCTTCGGGCGCACTCTGGTCGATCTGAATGAAGCCGTCCAGCGTGACAGTGGGATCACCTCGAGCGAGCCGATGACGCGCGCGCCTTCGCACCGGGCAAGACGGGCGACTTCGCTGCCGACTCCGGAGGAGACACCGGTTATGACGATGATTTTACCTGTAAGTTTCAACGGCTTCTCCAATTTAATGGCTGAGGGACGGCACTCTCGTGCAGACGACCTTCCAAACGAGTTGGCCTGATGAGGCGCGCGGCGTCCTTGACCGGAGCCGCCGCCGCTCAATTGAACTTCTCAATGACCGCCAGAGACCGCGCCCGCGCGTGCCGTTGCCCGACTTAAGCGTTGGTCCCACCTCGCGATCGAAAGATCGATGCGCCGTTAGGCGCTGTCCTTATGCAGCATCGGGCAAGATTGATAAAATCGATTGTTTGTATGAATCTTATCGGCGCTGTGGATACAGGACGCCGCTCTGATTTGGTCCTTTGAGGCTGCCGCTGAGCCCTTCGGCGCCGTTGCCGACGTACGGATTTGCCCGCATCGGCTTCTTCAAGCCGGCGCATGTGAAGTGACTTCTGGCGTTTGCCGTTCGCGCGCTGATCATCGCCCGCAAGAAGCTGGTCGGGCAAGGCGTCATGCAAACCAGATCCGCGGTGTTGTCGTGGGTGTTTCAGTCCCGCTTAATCAAACAGGAGCTGCAGGCCGGCGAGGGAATAGCCGGGCTATCCGCCGCCGTGCAGAGCCTCATTGCAGCGCGTGCCGCGATGCACTCGGCCGTCGGCAATCGATGGCAACATCAAGAACGTCGCGAAACGTTCCACGGCATGCCGCCGGCTAATGATAGTCCCAGGCGTCGACAACCTGACCGCGCTCGCGTTCTCCGCGGTGGTGGACGCTTTAGGCGCTCCCGCGATCTGGGCGCCTATCTTGGCCTGGTGCCACGCCGCTTCCAGTCGGGCGAGGTCGACTACATGACAGAATGTCGAAATGCAGCGCCGGCGGGTGCGTAACCCTGCTCTATGCGGCGGGCGATGTCATGCTGACATGCTTATCGAGACGCATTGAAGCGGTGATGTCACGTTGTCTGCATATAAACGCGTTGAGACCTGCGGCCGCTGATGTCAGCTGACCACGGTCACGGCTTTCCATTCCGCCATGGCCTGCAGCCGGTCAACATGTGTGGCGAGAGCGGAGCGTTTTGAGTAGGGCGGGACGAAGAGATTGCGCAGAGCCGAGAAGATCGAAACGAAGCGTTGCAGTGCTCCTGGTGATCGGAAGCCTTGCGTGGTCCGCTCCCGTTTTCGCAGCGGCACATGTGCATTCTCCGCCCGGTTGTTCAATCCCTTGTGCGACCGGTGCTCGACGTGCGGCATCACCTGTCGCCTGGCTGCTCCATAGGAGCGCAGCTTATCGGTGATCATGCGCTTCAGCGCGATGCCTTGCTTCTTCAACAGCCGTGTCAGCAAGCGCTTGGCCGCCTTGGTATTACGGCGGTTCTGGACGATCTCGTCGAGCACATAGCCGTCCTGGTCGATGGCCTGCCACGACCTGTTCATGCCATCGGGTCTATGCGGTTCTGTCGCAAATCGTGCTTTTGGTCACAACGGGACGCTTTCGCGCCGATGATCATGCTGCAAGGATTTCGAACCGCTCGGCGATCGAGGGACGTGGATTATGGCGAACCTCGCCTGCCGTTACGCATCATGTGAACCATCTCGATGCCGGAAAGGACGGCATCGGCACTCGCCATCGACTTGAAGCCGAGCATCGACCGATTGCGGCGCTTGGTGCGCCGATGGTCCTGCTCGATCCGATTGTTGAGGTACTTGCTCTTGCGGATGCGGATCGGCTTCAGCGCTGGTCGCGATCGATTCCGCAGACGGTGTTCGGCGTCGCAGGAAATGATCGCCTCATGATTGGTCGGGCTGCCGTCGATGACGATGCGATCCGGTCTGCCGTGGCGCTCCAGGGCCTTCCGGAAGAAGCGCTTGGCTGCCGGCAGGTCGCGGTGTTCGCTGAAGAAGAACTCGACCGTGTCGCCGACGCCGTCGGTGACGGCGCGCTTGCGCCGTTGAAGCGCTCCAGAAGCTGGGGCGAGAAGTGGACGACCCAGCGGTGCACAATCGAATGGTCGACGTTCAGGCCGCGTTCGGCCATCATCTCCTCCAGATCGCGCAGGCTGAGATTGTAGGCCAGATACCAGCGCACGCACAGCAAGATCACTGATCGGTCGAAATGACGGCCTTTGAACATAGCAAGCGAGCTCCCCGAAAAAGAGAGGCCTTCGTGCCAGATATGGGTTGCCATTCCGTTTGCGACAGAACCATCTGCCGGCTATGCGGCAGGCGCTATGCCGGACAGCGGCTGAAAACGCTTTTGGCCTGGCATGAACAATATGCCCCCGACGAGTGGGAAAAACATCGCAATGCGGCGATCTACGTTCTTCCAGGTAATCGCAATCCCCTGATCGATTTCCCCGAATGGGCCCCGCGCCTGCAGCTTGAAGGCTGACGAGATCGGTCGTGTCGGGAGGCACGCGCCTGGGCAGTGGCTGGGACAAGGCGCCTCGACCTGGCGCGGTTGGCCTCCATCGGCATTACGTTGATCGGGACCGCGATGCTTAAGATATCCAAGTGATCGCTGTTCCGAGTTCGATCGAGCCGGCATGAGGGACGAAAGCTCGCTCTTGACGCCTTGCTGCGTTGCGTTGGTCAGCAGGAGCGGCATGTCCGCTCTCCATCACCCCCCGCGGACATCGCCGAGAGCATACCTAGAGAGAATCAGAGGGCTATGCGGTAGCCCTCTTCCACGATCTCTTCGCCGGCCAGGTGGCGTCGCGCATTTCGCAAGTCGCCTCCGCCGTGCACCAGCAGATCGTCGTCGCCTTTACGGCGTACCATATTTCCTGTTGCAGTTTACAGGTTCGCTCGTCCAGCTTGCCACGCTTTCCTGGCCGCTTGCGCTTCCTGTCCTTGTGTGGATCGCGGCGAACATCGCCATTGCGGTTATGGCGGTTCGAGCCTGGCGCTCCTTAAGGAAGAAGACACCAAACAGCACAGCGAACACCATGCTTGATTCCCGGACTGCGGATACCAAAGCCAAAGGCGCTTGTCTCATTGCCCAAGTGACAATCCAATATGCCAACAGAGAAATCATGCCCCCGAGCACTCCGACCTTCCAGCATTTCTGCAGCGAGACCCTAACCTGCCCCCTTCGCAGATACAATGCCAGCAAGGTTATCGGAATACCGTTGAAGAGGTGAGACCAGAAAGTGTAGCTTTCTGCGCTTTCGGCAACACGGGCGCCTAAACCATCTACGACCGTATATCCGGCGATAAATACGCCCGTGCCCACCGCATACAGCATTGCTTTTGGTTCCCGGAAGCCTCCCGCGCCACGCGTCAGGGTTAGGCTCATGATACCCAGAGCGATAACAACAACCGAAAAGCCAGCCTGCATGGTCAGTGTTTCACCCACGATCGCGACGGAGATGAACGCTACGACCAGCGGTGAGCAACCCCGCGAAATGGGGTAAACGTGGCTCAGATCTCCATAACGATATGCATTGATCAGAAACACGCAGTAGGCAGTATTAAGCACACATGAAGCCCAAATATATGGCCAGCTTTCTGGCGTCGGGAACGCCACAAATGGGACAACCACCATACCGACGGCAACCTGGCTCATCATCATGACTGCTATCATGACGAGCCTGTCGGCATTCACCTTGACCAAGGCGTTCCATGCCGCATGCAAAACAGCCGCGCCAAACACCATCGCAAACACTCCCGTCGTCATATCAAACTCCGTGTTTGGTAGTGTCCACCCTGGTGTCCATCTCGGCTCGTCTCGGTTTTAGCAACTAACTCCTGCGACGTAGCGGGTTGTAGGAGGTTTGCGACAAAGCCTTATTCGACCTGGATTGCCGGCCATGACGACGCGGATCGCCACTGCAACGTCGGCGATCAGGGCGGCAACGCCGGCGGTCTCCGTTTTGGTCGGCCATCGAGCATGGACGACAAGTCCGCCGACGACGCCAAAGGCAGAGGCTTTCGAGCAGATTTCTCGACATGCTGCAAGGACGGCAATGGTCGAACGTTGCCGTTTAGGCCGAGAGGCGGTCGCGCATCGTGGTTGATCCGAAAACCGCTCTACCGGAAAACGTTTTCTCTCCAGGTCACAGAAACAGCGAATGCCTGGGTACCTCTTGCAATGAAAACTATGTGGTGATCGATAACTTCCCGTTGTCGCCCCCGGGCCCGCTTGGGGGGGCCGCTTCGCCGACGAAGCCGAGGTATGCGCGATGTAATTTTTCCACTCCTTTGGCGAGATGATCGACAGACATGGATGCATAGCCAAAGATATATCCGGCTCGTTCATCGGTCGGGGATGAGAACAGGCGTGTGACGGGATAGATTCCGATGTCGTGGTTTCGAGCGGATCTGCGAAA
This sequence comes from Mesorhizobium sp. WSM4849, assembly GCF_055811385.1. Classification (NCBI taxonomy): domain Bacteria; kingdom Pseudomonadati; phylum Pseudomonadota; class Alphaproteobacteria; order Hyphomicrobiales; family Phyllobacteriaceae; genus Mesorhizobium; species Mesorhizobium sp. WSM4849. Next base: position 347,553 of record NZ_JBVVPW010000001.1, on the reverse strand, counting down.
CGCGCCTCTTGCCTGGCGCAAATCGTGTTGACCACACGACGACGTCGGAGCAAACATCGTTGCAGTACCCTGTGGCGCTGATGGCATAGACACCACGAAGCTTCCTGAGACTGGCGATATTGCGGTGGCGTACTTGACTCCGAGCCACCAGTTTCCTCTGGGAGGAGTTTTACCTGCTGCGCGTCGCCAAGCCTTGATGGAGTGGTCCGCGTCGGCCATATGCTTATGTCATCGAGGACCTTCATCGACTGCAAGCGGATCGCCGATCGGCACACGTCCACGTTCGAGCAAGAGGCTCTCGCGGCGTGAAGTCCCGCAGTCGTGCCGACGATCTCGATATCGTCCGCAATTGCGCGGATCATTGACGCCAGAAATACGGCGCGTCTTTCTGCGTTAAGTCTCCGCATCCTGCGGACATGCCGCTCGTAAGCACCAGTCTCGATCAGCGATTACGACAGCGAATATCGGTACGACGTTGACCCCATTTCCGCCTCTCTATCTCTCTGGGCAAGGCCGCGTCATCTATGTCGGAACGGTCTCAAAGATCCTGTCACCAACGCTCAGGCTCGGATACATCATACTTCCGCATCCACTTGTCGAGGCCGGCGAGCATGACGTTCTTGGCCATTTCATAGCACGGGTCTTCGACCACGACCCGGTCACCGGGGTTGACAAGGACCCGAGCACAGAGGTCCAGTGCCTGCTGCGATCCGTTCACAACGATGATCTGGCCGAGATCGCAGCTGATGCCCCTTGACCGCCAGACGTAGCCCTGCAATGCCTCCCGCAAGGATCGGCTTCCTGCTGGGTCATCGTATCCCAATCTGTCGCGATGCCTGAGAAAGGCGGTGTTCAGCGCCAGGGGGCCTTTGGAAAGTCTCCTGCTGCAACATCCCCGTAGCGGAAATCGAACTTGAGCGGCGGCCTGCCTGCGGTGCTGTTCGACGGCAGAGTCATCGCACGAGTTGCATAGGCTGAAAGCTGGCGAGCGGGCATCGCCGAACAGTCGGGCGGAGCGACCGGGCTCAGCCGCCCTGCTGAAGCAACCCACGCTTTCCGTCCCTGCTGTACCCGCACATAACCCTCCGAAATGAGTTGGTCGAATGCGGCGGTAACCGTCGTCCTCGAAACACCCAGTTCTTCCGCAAGCGAGCGACTTGAAGGTAGAGCGTCACTGACACCGTACACTCCGGCCTGGATCTGCTTGAGCAGGGATTGATAAATTCGACGCGTCGCTCCTGTCCTGCGAGAACCCTCCTTATACTGGACCAGTGAAAATCTCCAAAAGTGGCAGTTTAATTTGGGCCAGTGAACTGCAATATTGGTCTGCAGTCAAGGACGCGATCGTCACTGGTCGCGCCGCTCATGGATTGCTTGCACTTGAATTGATGGAGTTGCCTGGATGTTTGAGGATCCCATCATCGATGGTCGAATTCAGAATATTGCATCGGGATTTAGAGCCGTGAGCGTCTACGTCGATGCGACTTCAGCTGGAGAAGGACATTTCGATCCTCGATTGCTTGCTGAAGCCTGCGATTGCGTGTTGGCGGGTGGCCCGGCTTGGGCAGAAGCTCATCTGGCGAGTTGGTCCGACGCCTACGTCCTCTTTGGCGCGAAGCCTAGCCGCACGCCGTGCTCAGCCCAGGCCCTCAGAAAGCGGGTTCTGAAAGACGGCACCCTTGCGACGATCAACCCAGTCGTCGATCTCTACAACGCCGTCAGCCTGAAATACGCAATCCCGGTGGGCGGAGAACCACGACGCCTATGTCGGGAGACCCTTCCTGACGATCGCGGACGGGAGTGAGACGTTCGACACTCTGATGAACGGGGAGGCAGTCGACGATCCTCCCCTATTGGGAGAGGTCATCTGGCGCGACGACATTGGCGTCACTTGCAGACGCTGGAACTGGCGACAAGGAACTCGAACCCGCCTTGAGGCCGCAACAGGCCGGATGTGGTTCATATTGGAGGCGTTGGAAACCATGCCCGACAAAGCGCTGGCGGAGGCGACAGATGCCCTAGCCGAAGGGCTGAACGCGTTGATGCCGGGCTGCAGGATCGTCAGCCAAGCTATCGCCATCACCAAATGGCGTTTCCGGTCGAGCGGTCGCATTATTGATTTGAATGAGAATCTCAAGGGCTCAGAGAATGAATGTCGATCTCCATCAGTTGCTCATTGTCTTTGCTGCATATGTCATTGCCGCGGGAAGCCCCGGCCCCAGCAACATGCGCATCATGGGCGTGGCGATGGCTCGCGGCAGAGGTGCTGCGCTCATGCTCGCCTCGGGCGTCGTCAGCGGCTCGATCTTCTGGGGTCTGATGGCCTCGACCGGCATCTCCGCCCTGTTGGCCAGGTACGCACAGGCACTGCTCGTTCTGCAGATTTTCGGGGGCCTCTACCTGCTATTCCTCGCCTTCAGGGCGGGACGGTCGGCGCTTACGTCGAACGAGAAGCTGGCGGCGCGCGCGTCGGCCGACGAAGTCGCTCTTTCACGGGGTGAGCTCTATAGAAGGGGCCTCTTGATGCATTTGACGAACCCAAAATCCGTGCTGGCATGGATCGCGCTCGTCACGCTGGGCATCGGCCCGAATTCGTCGTGGCAGAGGATCGCAGCGATATTGGGTGGCTGTGCCGTCCTAAGTGTCATGATCTTCTGCGGCTACGCCATTGTCTTCTCCACACCGCCGATGGTGGCTCTGTATCGCCGCTGTCGCCGCTGGATCGAAAGTCTGCTGGCGATGTTCTTCGCGTTCGCCGGGCTGCGCATGCTGCTTTCCCGTATGTAGTTTCGAAAGGATAGATGATGACTATGTTTCGTGGCCTGTCGGCGTTCCCCCTCACGCCAACCGATGCGGAAGGGCATGTCGACACCGAGGCACTGGCTCGTTTTCTCGAGCGCATTCACCACGCGGGAGCAGATTCCATCGGGCTGCTCGGAAGCACGGGCGGCTATGCTTACCTCACGAGGGAGCGAAGGAAGCGTGCCGTCCAGGCTGCCGTGGAATGCATCGGCGGCAAAACGCCTCTTGTCGTGGGTGTGGGTGCATTGCGTACCGACGAAGCTCAGGCTCTGGCGCGCGATGCCAATCCGCTGGCGCTGACGGCCTGCTCCTGGCACCGATGTCCTACGTTCCCCTGAACGAGGACGAAGTCTTCCAGCACTTCGTCGCCGTGGCCGAGGCGGGGGAACTGCCTTTGTGCATATACAGCAATCCAAGCGCCACGCGCTTCACATTAAGCGACGCATCGATCGCCCGGCTGTCAGCGGTGTCCAACATCGTCGCCGTGAAAATGCCTCTGGCGGCGAATAACGATTACGCGGGGGAACTGGCACGCTTGCGGCCGATGACGCCTGACACTTTCACAATCGGATACAGCGGCGATTGGGGCGCGGCCGATGCCCTGCTTGCCGGATGTGACACCTGGTACAGCGTTGCGGCAGGTCTGCTGGCGGTTCCGGCGCTTGCGCTGACGCGTGCAGCGCAGTCCGGCGACGCTGTGGAGGTCGCTCGGTTGAACCACGCTTTCGAGCCGCTCTGGACCTTGTTCAAACGCTACGGCAGCTTTCGCGTCATGTTCGTCATCGCCGACCTCCTCGGTCTGGCGCACGTCCAGCCACCGCGCCCTGTTTTGCCGCTGCCGGAGGACGCTGGAGATGAGATTAGGCAGGCATTGGAGAAGCTCGAGGTCGCAGAGCACAGGGCATGCCCAGTGCAACTGCTAGACTAAGACTAGTACCTTTTCACAGTGGTTCTGACTCTTTGACCACTTCCGGATAGGCCCGACCCATTTTGGCTCGGGCCTTGTCGGTTGTGAACATCCAATCGATACGAGCTCCGGCAGCGTTTCGCTGGTGCTCCCATGCGGCGATCTCGCTGGTGAGACGCTCGGCATTGTCGATACGTCGATCCAGGCACTGGCCGTTGAGGACGCCGATCTCGATCTCGACCATGTTGAGCCAACTGGCGTGCTTGGGCGTGTAGTGGAATTCCAGACGGCGCAGGATGCGGCGGGCTTCGGCCGGCGGGAAGGCTTCGTAGAGGGCGCCCGCCGTGTGGGTCGACAAATTGTCCTGCACGACGCGAATGCAGCTTGCCTCGGAATAATGGACATCGACGAGGTCGCGCATGCAGTGGGCATAATCTCGTGCGGTGCGCCGCGCGGTGACCTTGACCCTTCGCCAAGGCCGGTTCACGTCAAGAAAGACGAACAGATTGACGGTGCCGTTGCGGTGGTACTCATAGTCGTAGCGCTCCAACTGGCCGGGCTCGGCGGGGATGGGCTGACGAACCTCGCCGATGAGCTGCACCGGGGTCTCGTCGAAGCAGACTACCGGGCGCTTTGGATCGGGCGCTTCGGCATAGAGATCGAGCACGTCTTCCATGCGTGCCACATACTCGCCGTTGATCTGGGGAATGCACCACATGTCCCTGCGCCACGGCTTGAGGTGGTTCTCGGCCAGCCGGCGGCGCACCGTCTCGTGCGACAGACTATCGTGATCGGTCAGCTTGACCATGGCGTCGGCAAGCAGTTCCAGCGTCCAGCGGCGTCGGCCCGCAGGCGGGTTCGCGCACGCCGTCGCCACCAGCAAGGCTTCCTCCTTGCCGGTCAGCTTGCGCTCGGCCCCCGGACGCGGCAGTTCGCTCATTGCGTATTCCAGATTGCCCTCCACAAAACGGCGCTTGGTGCGATAGACGGTCGAGCCGCCCACCGCCGCCACCCGGGCAATCTCCTCGTCGCTGCTTCCGGCATCCGCGGCAAGCAGGATTTGGGCTCGCTTGAGCTTACGGGCAGCATGCCTGCCTCCCTTCAGCATGGTGTTCAACTCGTCGCGTTCGGCTTGGCTCAGTTCCACTCGATAACGTATGTTCATTGCGGCCTCCTCGTCGGAGGCACCGGACGAATCCAAAGATGAGTCAAAAATCAGACACTGCACAGCGGCCCGCCGACAAGGGCTTCACCGAAAAGCAGGGTCAGTACCTGGCCTTCATCTACACCTATTCGCACATGTTTCGGTGCTCGCCCGCCGAAGCCGACATCCAACGCCATTTCCAGGTCAGTCCGCCGTCGGTCCATCAGATGATCGTCACCCTCGAACGCAACGGCCTCATTCGCCGTCAACCCCGCGTTCCAAGAAGCATCGAGATCCTTGTTCCTCCGCACCGCCTGCCCATTCTCAAATGGCTGGAAATCACCCAGTCAACATCACTGTGAAAAGGTACTAGGCAGCCGGCGCGCGGGCATTCCGCGCGCAGTTCGAGATGGAAGTTTGGGCGGCGCAGAATTGGATCGCTGCTCAACACGGCCTTTTAACGGTTAGGCGATGAACAGGCGCAATCTGGTTCCACACTGCATCTTATGCCATTTTGACCCTTAGGTTGATTGGCGATCCTGCCCCAGGTCCACCCCGGTTCCCGCGCGGCAACGCCCCGAAGCCACAGCTACCGTCGGGGCGGCCGTCTCAACTTCAGGCGCGCCTTCGCAAGCGCGCAGATGGCTACGCCGGACCCCCTTCGCTGTGCTTGCAATCGGGGAACTGATTGCATCCGCAGAACACCGTTCCGTTCCTGTTGCGCTTCTCGACCATCTCGCCCACCAGGCACACAGGGCATTGACGCAAGGCAGCGCCTTCGATCGTCTCGAAGCGCACTTCATCCCCGGCGATCTCGCAAAGTTCCCGGATATAGCGGGATGGCTGACGGCAGTTGGTGAATAGGTACACGCCTCGGCTGGCGCGCGTTAGCGCGACGTAGAACAGGCGTCGTTCTTCAGCATAGGCGAAGGTTTCAGGGCGGGGAATTACCAGGTTGAGCAGCTCGTCGTCCTCGATGCGGCTCGGCACGCCATAATCGCCTTCACTCACATCAAGCAGAACCGTGTAGTCCGCCTCCAGCCCTTTGGCCCGGTGAAAGGATAAACCCGAAACCTCGATATTGGCGAAGGAGGGCGGGATCCCGCCGAACGGGTCCAGCAGATTGTACCGCCATAGAACTAGGACCTTGAGTTTGGCACCCGGTTTGTCGCGCCACTGCGCGGCGATGCCCCCCAGAGCTATGTCGAGCCGTTTGAGCAGACGATGACAAGCCTGGGCGAAGTTGGGCCCGCCGCGCTCGTCATCAATGGGAATAACCCGGATCGACCGCGGAACGGCGGGCCGTGTCGAGCGGACCGATTTCGTGATCTGTTCGGGATTGCGCTGGACAAATATCGCGGCCGTCTCGGCGATGAGCTGATTGCAGCGGTAAGTCTGTTCCAGGCGTCCCTGCCAGCTTACCCCGAAATTGGCCTCGAACTGCGTGAAGATCGTGATGTCCGATCCGGCAAAGCGATAGATCGACTGCCAGTCGTCTCCGACCGCGAACATCTTGCTGAACGCCCTCTGCTGCCCGAGCGCTTTGATGAGATTGGCGCGCGGCTCGGAGATGTCCTGAAACTCGTCGACAAGGATTAGGGAATAGGGACTCTGATACCGACCGGTCTCGACCAGCCGGACCGCGTCGGCAATCATCGAATCGAAGTCGATCTGCCTGGTCTCTTCCAGTCTTTGCGAATAGCCCTGCGTGATCATCCACACGACGCGTGCATAGAGCTTCGCGCGCTCCTTGTCGTGTAGGGTCCCGGCACGCTCGAGCAGCATGTCGAGCGTCAGATCGCTGGCGCGAATATGCTTGATGCAGGTGGATATGAGCTTGTGATAGTGCTTGATCACTACAGGCTCGACCGCCTTCGTGATCTCGGCATAGCTCTTGCGCTGGAAGTGAACCGCGCGCCGCGCCAATTCCGCCTCGAGTGTGCTGAGCAGCGTCTCGCTACTCGCCTGCGCCGAAGTGGTCTCGAAAAAATCGATCTCCTTCCGTCGATAGGCCTGCCGTTTGCTCTCAGCGTGCTGAATATAATCCGCAAAGGGGGAGGTTCCGTCGGCGTTGAGCGCGAAATGCTCATGCACCGTGTCGGTCTGCGGGTAATAAAAATCGGGATGCAGATGGCGGACCGTTCCGTCATCGTCCTCGACCGCGATCTGCCGCTCATATTCGAACTCGACGGAATGCAGCCACAGCCAGTTAACGATCTTCTGCTCCTGCAGGGACTTGACGATGTCGCCGGCAAGAGAACCGATCGAGGCCCCGCCCTTCTTGAGGCGATTCGAGACATAGCGACGGTAGTCAGTATCATTGTCGAAAACCTCGGCCGGGATGTCCGCCTTGGCATGCACCACGAGCAGGTCGCTCCACAATCGAGCGAATTGCGGATCGATCTCTACGAGGCTGCGAATGATTTCTTCGATTACCCTACCTTCACCAGCGGGATGATCAACCCAGTTGGCCAGCTGGGGCGGGCGTCCCTCGACCTCCTCGATGATGCCGCGTCCAAGCGCATGAAACGTCATGACGCGGCATTCCAGCGCGCTTTCCTCGACCTCAAGCTGTCGTGCGATCCTAGTCCTGAGTTCATCCGCCGCACTCTTGTTGAAGGCCACAAGTAGGATCTCGTCGGGCCGGTAGAGCTGCTTTTCCAGGACATAGGCAACCTTGCCGACCATGGTTGCGGATTTGCCGGACCCGGCGGAGGCGACGAGCAGATTGTTGTCCTCCAAGCGGATACAGGCCTCGCGTTGTTGATCGGAAAGCGAGCGCCCGTCGAGATCGTCGAAAAACGGCCGGAATTTGAGCAGCTCCGAGCTGACGAACGCTTCATTGTAGGCGTGGCGAACGCCCGGGTCCGTCAGCATGGCGAATGAAGCAGGGAGGGACGCCTTCAGTCCGGCCGGCATCAACTGTGGATCGAGAAGCGGGTGAGAAAGGGCGGTGGCAGCGCTGCCGGGCACGCTGGCGATCGCCCGGCCGAGATCGGCCTGAGCGAGATATTGTTTATTGCCATCGGTGATCGCCCGAAGCCTGGCGTCGACTTCGAGCAAACGACCCGTCTCGGTACCGATGAGTTCGAAGAGGTAATGATTGATGAATGCACAAAGGTCTGAGGCTAAATTCCCGGCCGATACACCTGTCAGCCCCGCCAAGCTATCCGTTCTGCCGCGTGCGCGGATCTCGACGGTATGCCACAGCAGCGCCTGGCTGGTCGAAATCGACACGATATCGAGGCAGTTGAGCTCGGCATCGCCACCCTGGCTCAGCCGAATGCGACCGGGCAGCCTGGGGTCCAGGGTCAGCTTCCATTTCCCGGAAGGAAACAATCGTGCAAGGAAACTCGGGCTATGTGTACGCGTCCGGCCAGAAAACAATTTGCTCAATGCCACATTCGATATGTCCAGAAAATCAGCGGTCTCAAGGGCGAATTATCATCAATTGATTGAGATGCTCCAAATCCTCGCGGGCAGCCGTAGCGAAACGGACAGGCTGCCGCCGCAGCAGCTTTACTCAGCGTCCGCTATGTGACCGGCAGCGTGTGCTGCAGGGCGGGATGGGCAAATCGGCCCGGCGAATATCTGTACCGCGGCTCCGGGGCCGATACCGGAATGGCAGCTTCGGCACTCGCTTCTTCAATAGCCGACATCAGACTGAGATGCGGAGGCTTCTGGGAGCGCTACTCTTAGAAATCGGGCGTCTCAATCTCACCGAGTCTAGGACCAGCAGGACGACGGAGCCGAGCACGGCCGCTATCAGTGTCGCCTTCTCAGCCGCTCGGCGCCATGTCCTTCACCATCGGCGTGGACCCACCTTAGCCGACGGCGAATGGCTTCGGCCTGTCACCGGGACGCGGCAATACCGACCGAATTCAGACGCCGAGCGGCGGCGTCCAAGACATGCTCTTCGAAACGATCTTGGTGCCTAAGGGCAACGGCTTCGAATGTCAGATGCGACAAATGACGATCGATGAGCATGTGAAAGCCCTCGGATGGCTTGTCGGCCAGGATCAAATCCCGGACGGTTTCCTGCTCACCGACGCGCGCGATCTTCGGTCTCGTTCGCCCAAGGCGCGTGGTCTTTCCGCGCTCCTCCGTTAACGTCCCTTCTAGCGCGTGGATGCTGCGCCAGACATCATGCTCGAACGTCCCGGGTTCTTCGCACGGGAGGATCTCGTAAAGTCGCAGCGTTGCGGCATGAGCGATCTCCCCCTCGCCCTGCTTGCGTGCGTTCCGGATCAGGGTGCGCAGCTTTTCGGGCTCGGTGCAGGTCTCAATCATCTTCAGGGCACGAACTTTAGCGTTCTCGGTCATTGTTCGTTCCTCAACCGACGGGAAGCGACTGAATGAACTTCCCAAGTCGTTCTGCCTCGCGTTCGGTGAGGTCCACCGGGAGGCTAACGACAATCTGTAGGTCAGCCCGGAGATAAAACGGATGATCGAGCATATCGGCCGTGCCGGCCTCCTGGCCGGGGGCCGCCTCATCAGCTTCTCCCTCTTCAAGCCGTGCGATCGCCCTCGCGACACGCTCTACGTGCTGGGTTCCGACGTTCGCATTCTTCAGCATCAGATTATACAGAAACGTTCCGCTGAAGCCGAGTTTAGCTCCTAGAGAAGCGTAGGATATGCCAGTGCGCTCCTTGATATGAACCAACCGCTGCACGGTCTCAGCGGTCAGGGGCCCGTTAGGGCTCTGCTGATACGGGCCGGGATCGAAAACGGTCATCTCACCATCTCCTTCTCAAGTGATGATGAGATAATAGTGCTAGCGCCACATTTGTCAACTATTATAATTTTTGCTTCTTTATCCTACTCTTCGCCTTCACGGTCATGTTGGCTTCCGCCGCCTGGAACGGTGTAGGGTTTCGGACACGGCCGCGTCCCCAAGCGAAGGGGCAGGAGCAGTCCATTGCAGGATCGGGCCCTTCAAGGATCGCTGAGCGCAGTGGCGTTAGTGCGCCGCTTCCGCCAGCTGTCGGCAATACTGTGTGAGCCGACGCGTATCCAAGTTGGTCACGCCGAGCAGAAGCCCCTGCCACGGGGGTGATCGGACGCACCATTGAGAGAGGGGCGACGGAGCCAAGCCGAACGAGCGGGCGCGGCGGGCGATCTCCACGTCCGACAGAGAGGCGGTTATCGAGACAATGACGGCCAACCCAGCAGTGGCTTCGACTTTCAGGGCCCTTCTGTTAGCTCATGCTCGCGGCGAAGTCCTTTTCATTTGCGGCGCAGGGATTTCGAGACCCGTGGGACTTCCTGATTTTTGAACTCGTACTCGACGTATACGCGCGTCTGGACACTGGCGATCATGCCGCCTTGGCCGGTTTGCCCGCTGGCGTGTGTAACGATAGCACCCCTCGGAATCATGTATATGGTCCCACAACCGGCCGCTCCAGGTGTCGACATTAAGTTCGTCCCTGCGATTGCGTTAGACTAATACATCTGTAACTATTGGGCTGCGGCTTGGGGGTGTTGCAGTTCGTGTACAAGATCTTTTGGTCATCTGCGTTTCGCTTCGCAGCCTTCTGGGCTATCGCGATTGGGGTTATCTATGTCGCCTCGTTGTGGCTGCCTTGGTTCGACCTGACACTGATCTCCACAGCATTTGAAGGCATTGCAAAGGGCATCGCGGCCGGCAATGACGAGATGGCTATTGCGACTGCGCGGGATCACGACTTCATCTATTCGCTCGCATTGCTCATTTTCTTTACTGGAGCGGGCCTGCTTGTCGCATTCTTCGTCATGCACACCCTCACGGTCACCGTCTCACTTTTGCGAGTGCGGCGGCTGCTGAGCAGCCGTGACAGCGCCGTTCGTTTTGCGCGTGACTATGAGGTCGAGATTCTACCTCGGTTGCTTCGCCATCGTTTGATCGGCGCCGCGTGGAAGGAGTTCGACGAAACGCTTCTGAAAGGCAAAGTTGAAGCTGGCGGTCCTATTCAAAATACGATCCGGCCACAAAGTTTCATCAACTACGGATTGGTCCGTGAAAAACTGCCCGGCTTGAAAGTGATCGGCAGCGTCTCCGGCTATTTCGTCGGCGTTGGCCTGTTGCTTACATTCATCGGGATCGTGTTGGCCCTCCACGAGGCCGCGAAAGGGGCGAGCAGCAACGATATCAACGTGATGAAGACTGCGATGTTCAATCTTCTGAGCGTTGCCTCATTCAAGTTCGCGACATCGATCGCGGGACTTTTTACGTCGATCGTGTTTGCGCTCGGTTCAAGATTTCTGATCATCGGCATAGAGGGGGCGCTGGCCAAATTCTGCGAGGTCGTCGAGCATCAGCTACAATACACGGCTCCACAGTCGATCACCGCCGAAATGAACGAGGTCGGCAAGGAGCAACGAGATCAGTTGAAGGAGATCAACAGCGACCGCTACTTCAGCAAGCTCGCTGACGCCGTGGGTCCGCTGTTAGAAGACGCGATGTCGCGAGCGATGACGCCGGTGAGCGCCAATATCGCCTCCGCGGTGGAGCAGCTGAAGTCGACCAGCCAAACCGGGCTCGCCGACATGACAAAAGACTTTGCGGCTGCGCTGCACGGCAATGCAGGTGCAGAGATGAAGGGATTGCAGGAGGCGCTTCGCGAAATCCAGGTCTCGCTCGTCGAGACGCACAAGGGGTTGCGGGGCGGCGGCGAGGACTTTTCACGTCGACTTTCGGAGGCAGCCGAGAACCTAAATCGCCTTGTTGGAGAGGCCGGCACCCGATTGGAAGGGAGCGCGGAACAAAGCCGGGCAGGCTTGGCCGATGTGGTCGCTGCATTCAAGCAAACGATGGACGCCGCCAACGCGCGTGTCGAGGTTGAACTCGGCAATGCGGCTGCCGGTGCTTCCGGCAAGGTGGAGGAGGCTATGGGCCGAGTGCTTGAGCGTCTGGAAAGCCAGGTCGGGTCGCTCATGAAGGGGCTGGGTGATTTCCAGGCCAGCACCGCTGACGGGGTCGAGCAAACGCGGGCAAAATTCCGCGAGACCCAGGACGGCATCGTCACTTCGATGGCATCCGCTTCGTCGGAAGCGGCTGAGGCTCTCAAGGCCGGCATCGCTGATGCGTTCGGCCGTATTGCTTCGGAAATCGATCGCTTCCAGGCCGCAATGGGTCGAGGCGAGATTGCGCTGTCCAATCAGGCGAGCGCAATTGGTGATGCGACAAGTCAGACGCGAGCGGTTGCGGATGCGTTTGCCGAAACGGCGCAACAGGTCCGCATAGCGGCGTCACCACTGGTTCAGTCGGCCGACCGCATCGCACAAGCAACGAGCGAGATGAATGCGGCCGTGACGCGCACGGTGTCCAGCATGGAAGCCGCGAATTCAGCGTCCGATGTACTCTCGCGAACGCTCGCCGGCCAGATCGAAGGGTTGACCGCCCTCTGGCAGGGATATCGCGCGCAGTTCGACAAGGTCGACCAGGATCTGGCCAAGGCGATTGCTGCGCTTTCCGACGCCACAACCGCGCAATCAGAGCGGTTAGCAGGGTTTACGCGCGAGACCGACAAAAACCTTGGCGATGCGGTTTCGCGATTGGGGAAATTCGTATCCGACATCAGCGAGAGCACGACCGACCTAAGCGACAGTGTCGAAAAGCTTGTTGCCAATGTACGCCCCATGGCCGCCGAGTGACAGGTGAGCCCCAATGAGTGACTTGAGTTTTCATCAGGCGGAAGTCCACGCCGAAGAGGACGAGAACTATTTCATCTCGATGACCGACATGATGGTTGGCATCCTCTTTATCTTCATAATCCTGCTGATGGTGTTTGCACTCAATTTCAGGCAGCAGACTGAAACATCGGAGGATCATATCAGGAAGTTGGAGGCCGCCGCCGCCGCTGCTGCGTCGGTGACTGCAAAGCTCGAAGAAATCCAGAAGGACGTGCGCTCTGAGATCGATTCGATCAGTGCTGCTGACCGTGTGCGGGCCGCTTTGTTGGAAGAAATTCAGAGTAAGCTGAAGGATCAAGGGCTGATCGTCACCATTGATCCGGTAAGCGGCGTCGTCAGGCTGGGTGATAACGCGATTAACTTTCCGGTCGACAGCGCCGAACTGGATGCCACAGCATCCGCAAAAGTGGCAATCCTAGCGAAGGTCCTTGCCGATGTCCTTCCAAAATATACCAAGACTGGCGCCGGCCTGCCGGCGCATGTGGAAACGGTGTTCGTTGAGGGGCATACCGATCGAACCGGGGTTGACGTGACCAACTGGCAACTGTCGACGGCTAGGGCCGTAAACACGTTTCGAGGAATTACTGATGCTGAGCCAATGCTCAGGACACTATCGAACCTTGCCGGGACCGAAGTGCTGTCGGTGGCCGGCTATTCGTCGACCCGCCCCATCCCTGACGTCAGCGTCGATGATTTCCAAAGGCAGCGCAGAATCGACTTGCGCTTCGTCATGGACGCCAACAATCTTGACCGGCTACGTGACGTGCTTGAACTGACCGACACCATGCAGGACCAGCTTCAGTTCCTGCAAAAGTCCCTGGACGACGTCGGTGTCCACTAACTTTAAGCTCGCATGCCTGGCGGCAGAGGCGGTTGGGAATCTGCCGCTTGCCCGGCTGCCTGAAGTCCCAACGACAGCCAAAGTATTTCAATCGCTCCAGGCATTGCCGGAGACCATACGCACACCAAGCGCCGTTGACCTGAACGTCATGGCGCGAGAAATCGCTGTTCGGCTCGCGTCCGGTGGGCAACTGTCGCGAAAACAGCTGCGAGAGGCGCCTTGGTGCCTGTGGAAAACGCGGCCGGCGCTGGCCGAGGATGCTGGACTTCTGGAGCGGCTGCTTCGCATCATCTCTGATGCCACGAGTGCGCGGCCATTCCGGACATTGGCCACCGCCTTCATGTCCGCCTACGGCGAGCAGCAGGCTGGGCGTGGTGCGGTAGCCGCTGTGCTCTCCAGCCTGGCGCGGAAGTGGAATGGGGTTTGGGGATTTCTCCACAACGCCTATTCCATTTTCGATCTCGCCGATGGCCCACGACGGCTGGCGCTGGAGGTGCATGCCAGCAATCGCTCTCCGGCCGAAATCTTGAGCGACGCTGGCCTTGGCGCAATGAACGCGGAAGGCGATTTCACAAAGGCTGTGGTTAATGCCCTCCTGATCGAGCTGGCCGAAGGCGCCGAACGAAACCACGTGGCCAGGCTCGAGAAAGTCAAGCGATTCGCGCTTAAGGCCGATGGGCTTTCGCTATTCGAGAGTCAGAGATACGAGATCGTCGATGCCCTGCTGCGACCATTCGCGAACCGGTCTCCAGATGAACCGACACAGGACGAATATCTTCGCGTGATCGTAAAGGCCTTCGGTGATCCTCGACTCCGTCAGGGCAACTGGGTCGGACTACCGCATAAGGAAATTGTAACAGGCTGGCTGACCCGGCAGTCGCTGCGGCAATTCTTGGATGTGGTCGATGACACCACAATCGATCGGGATGCCAAGCGAATGTGGAAGTATCGCAGAGCTTTCTGGGAAGGCGTGTACGAATTTTATTGTCGCAACGGGTTCTCAGTTGAGGCTTGGGTGGCATTTGGGCCGAACGGCAAACGAGTGGCACGCAATGCCTTCAAGAATGCAGAGTTCGCTACGCTTCATACGGCTGGAAAGAACGTCCATAGCGATCATGCCGTTCTCCTCTTTCGCGTGGGTGATTGCCTCGTCGCGGACTGGAACCATAACGGCAAATGCCACGTATGGACGTCGGCGGGGCAACGCGGCGCACCTAAGCTTTATGAACGCCAGTACGGTTCAAACGAAGTTCAGATTTTCACCGGTCAGGGCCACCATGAGACTGCGAAGGAACTTAGTTGGGGGCATGGGGGCTCCGAGAACCACTCCTGGCAGCAAAAGATAGCTGGAAGGTTAGGTTCGATCACTGGAATGCGCATTCCCGAATCCGTTTACAGGCTACGATAGATGTCCTTCGCATTCGTTTGCGAGTCCGGCCCTGCTGAAAGCACGATAACGCTCGCAGAGACACGCCTCTTGGGTAAACGACTCGTCCCGCTCGATCATTGGGGCGAAGCACCACAGGAGCTGCAAGCCACGGTCCGGCAACTGACTGCTCTGATCGATACAGAGTTGGCGACGGATGGAATCACCCTAACGATACCCAACGAAGGTTTGCTGGCATTGCCGGGCGCTGTGCTGATGCGCGCGGGACTACCCGAAGTCGCCGGCGTTGTGATCCGCCTCGAATTGTCTGGCAGAGTGGAGTCGCCCGACGGTCATATTAGGATCCTCTGGGAGGATCCTCTATCCCGGCGGCTCAACCCGAGGATTAAGGGCGTTATAATAGAGACTGCCAACGGCCGAGGGCGTCTGACTGGGTCAAGCTATAATCTCCTAAGAGCGGTCGAGGCCTACAACAAGACCAATGGGGAGATCGACCGCATTCCGCATTGGCGCCCCGTGCAGGAACTGCTGGGAAACTTGACAGATGGTAGGGTGCAGTCCGACCGGCTGCTAACGAGCCTGCGCATTCATCAGGCGGGCGCGTTCGGCCTCGATGTACGCGAGGCTGTCGGGGGCCCGACCTTCGACCCAATCCTGATGGGCGTGAGCAAGCGTCGAAGCCTGCTGGACGACACTCCTGAGTCGGAGGAGATTGACGCGGACCTGCGCGATAGTGAGAAAGATGCACTCCTCAAGCAGCAGGACCATCTGGCGTTCGCAAAGGCGTTTCGCGCCGACAACCTGCCGACCAGGCCGGCTTATCCTCTTGGTCGCAACACATATCTCGTCTTGGAGCCAGACCTTCGGGGAGCACTTGACGTCGTTAAACACATGAGGACCGCCCACGAGGCGGAGCGCCGTGATTTTCTGAAGAACCCACGGACCTACCTCTGCAGTGCACTCCAAGAACTTGGGGAGATGGCCGGCACTATTTTTGTCGAAACCCATCAGTATTCGGAGCGGGTCCGAGGCTTGGGGCTGTGGGAGAAGCCCAAGCTGACGTGGCTGGCGCGAAAAAGCAGCGGATGGCTGCCGGAGGGATTCGTGATCCGCATTGGCCAGGCGTCTGTGGAGGTGGACGAGCAGGGAATTGACGACCTTGCGCTCGCCGCCGAACGAGCTTCGGAAGGCGACGCTTCGATGGTGTCTTTTCGCGGCGTGGACTATCCCAGGCCCGATGTGGAAGCGGCGCTCGACAGCCTGCGCGGGCAATTCGGTGAAGATAGCGCGCTATACGAAGCCGAGTCGGCCGATCGTCCTCGGGAAAGGCCCGAAGACGACCATCAGGTACTGCTAATTGACGATCACATCGAAGAAGCGAAGGACGCCCTTACTCAGCAGCGCCGGATGGAATTGCCGCTGGTTTTTCCGTCCGATGTGGTTTCCACTCAGCCGAAGGAGCATCAACAGCGTGGCTTCCAATGGCTCGTCAAGGCGTGGGCTGAAGGTTTTCCCGGAGTCTTGCTAGCCGACGATATGGGCCTCGGAAAAACGCTGCAGGCGCTTGCATTCCTGACCTGGTTCAGGGCAAACCGCGCGGCAATCGCGGGATCGACGCGGGACATCGCCGGCCCGATCCTGATCGTCGCTCCAACCGCCCTTCTTCGGAACTGGAGGAAGGAGGCCGACACGCACCTGATCGGCGACGCTCTTGGCGACTGCCTTGAGGCATTTGGTTCACGTCTGAAATCGCTGAAGATACTAGTGGAGCGAGATTGGACGCCTGAGGATGCACTCGATGTCCACGCTTTGCGATCAGCAGATTGGATACTCACAACCTACGAGACCCTCGCGACGTACCATCGGGCGTTCGCACGCATTTCCTATTCAATCGTCATCTTCGACGAGATGCAGAAGATCAAGGCGCCCGATACGATCAACACCCATTCCGCCAAAACGCTGAACGCCAACTTCGTTATCGGGCTCACTGGTACGCCGATTGAGAACCGTATCGAAGATCTCTGGTGTATCATGGATCGTGTGTCGCCTGGCTACCTAGGTGGCCTGAAGGCTTTCTCGAAGACATATGGTGGCGAAGATACCGACGCTCTCAAAGACCTAAAGCAGAGGCTGGACCAATGGGTGGGAAAGCGACCTCCAGTAATGCTTCGGCGAATGAAGGTCGACCATCTGCCGGGCCTTCCCGATAGGGCCTTCGATCATCAGCCTTCCGAAATGCCCCGTCGGCAAGCCGAGGCATATGAAGCGGTCGTCCGTGCGGCGCAACAACAACGCAGCAGTAAGAACGACATGTTGAAGACCATCCACGATCTGCGGGGCATATCGCTGCATCCGAACGGCGGCGGCGACATTGATGTCACGGACCCTGCCGCCCGAAGGGAATGGATCGATGCATCGGCGCGGGTGACAATGACAATGGAGATCCTGCGGCGAATTCAAGCGAACAATGAGAAGGCGCTGGTCTTCATCGAAGATCGTGCCGTGCAGGCGACGTTTGCGGCCGTCGTGGCCGAAGAATTCAACATGCCGTCAATACCTCCGATCATCAATGGAAGCCTCGACGGCGACAAGCGTCAGGCCGTTGTGGACCGGTTCCAAGCTTCAAAGCCAGGCTTCGGCCTGCTCATTTTGTCACCCAAGGCCGCCGGAATCGGGTTGACGATAACCGCGGCCAATCATGTCATCCATCTAAGCAGGTGGTGGAATCCAGCGGTGGAAGACCAGTGCAACGATCGGGCCTTCCGCATTGGCCAAGAGAAAGCCGTGACTGTACACCTGCCGATTGCACGACATCCCGTGTTCGGTGACAGCTCCTTCGATGTTAAACTCAACGCATTACTGGAGCGGAAGCGCGCTCTGTCGCGGGACATGCTGGTACCGCCGGTATGGGACGCCGATATCGACGACCTGTTCTCGGCCACTGTCGGCTAACTGTCCCGTCCTGCGAAATCCTCGATAAACTCGGACCCGGGTGCGATCGCTGAAATGACCAGTCGATCTCGTGCTCGGGTCGCAGCCACGTAGAACAACTGCCGTTCCGTGGCGATGACCTCGTCTAGCTCGAAATCGTCAGCCACGTCCGCCACCCGCTCTTCGAGAGGAAGAACGTTCTCGTCGCATGCCATCAACACCACGAGACGAAACTCCAGTCCCTTTGCCAGGTGCATTATTCCGACCAATGCGCTTGCGTCATCTTCATTGCGTTGATCAATGAAGGTCCGCATAGGAAGCCCCGCAACGCGCGCGGCCGACCGGGCTCGATCAAGCTGTTCTTCCGAGCGAACGAACAGACCGATTTCACTTGGCCTGAACCCGTCTGCCAGCGCCGATTTCAAGAATTTTCCGATAGCCGCGATCTCCGTGGCTTCGTCTTTTTCGATCGAGACGATCGGTTCAGGTCCTTCGAAAACCGAGATCGTGCCGGCCGGTATGTCTTCGTTTCCGTCGACGTCGCGGACCTTGCCCGGCAGCAGGCGATCCGCAGCGCGGCGGATCTGATGCGAGGTGCGGTAGTTTACCTTCAGTGTCGCGGAGCGTCCGCGCACGTCGACACCGAGCCCTTTCCAGGAGAAGGGCTGCTGAAAAATGCGCTGGCCCAGATCACCGGCAAAGAAAAGTGCATCCGGCTTGTCCGGTGCAATGACTGCAAGGAAACGAAGCTCGGCAACACCGAGGTCCTGCGCCTCATCCACGACGATGTGGCTGAAAGGCTTGTTCTGTTGCGCGCCGAAATGCTCCGTCGTCGCCGCGAACACTCCGGCCTTCGTCATCAGCCCGCTGGCCGCAAGCCGCTGCCGCATCGGGCCGAACACGGTCCAGAGACGTTCGCGCTGCTTTGGGCCAAGCCTGTTCTTGCGGCCCATCCGGGGCACGGAGGCATATGCTTCCGCATCGGAGATCTGCCAGGCATCGATGACGTGTGTCCACTCCGAATTGAGAAACTGCGGAGTGACCTCATGGACGCTGGCTTCGTCGGCCGCTTTCGCCAGCATGGACCGGACCACCTCCGCGTTTGCCAGGCGAGGCTCCCTTCCGGTCGCCTGCGCCAGCAACTCCCTCGCGATTTCGTCGAACGAGGCGATCGTGACCCGTTGCGGCAATGTCGAGCCTTCGCCGCAGAGCAGCCGCAGCTTGGCCGAAAGGTTGCGCGCCAGCGGATCGGAAAAAGTAGTGAGCAGAACCTTGGCCTCAGGGTTCTCGCGCAGAATGCGGACAACCCGGTGCAGCGCGACCACGGTCTTGCCGGTGCCGGCGGAACCCGCGACCCGCGCCGGCCCGGAATAGTTGCGCCCGACGACACCACGCTGGCTCGGGTGGAGAAAAACGGCCCAACGTTCGAAAGGTGCATCCAGCGCCGCCTTGAGCTCCTCCAGACCGTCGAGCACACGGAAGCGGCGCAGCGTGTCGGGATGCGCAAGCGGATCGGCGACCGGCTCTGCGGCCGGAGTAAGCACGCCGGTCGCGGCGTAGTTCAGCAGGCCTTCCGCCGCCTCCTGCGGAAGGTAGGATGCGAGCGCGTAGAAACGATCCTCGTCCGCGGCGCGCACGTCGGCCAGCCAATCGGGGGGTACGCCAATCGAAAGCAGCTCATCGTCGCTCAAACGATTGAACAACAACGGCGGCGGTGCCTTGTCAGGTACCTCCAGCGGCAGCACCGCATGAGCTGCCGGGCGTGGCACGATGATCTCGGTGACGAGCTCGCGCACCTCGCGGATCTGGATCGCGCCCGTTGTCGGATGCGCGTCGATCACCTTTCGCTCCGCCCATTTGTAGGCGGCGTCGTGGTGGGCAACATGCATGAGCATCAGGCTGCCGCCTGTCTTATGGACGATGATCCGCACGTCGCGATTGACACGCACTGACCAGAAATTGGGATCGCGCGACTTGTCGATACGATGCATCTGCAGGCTAGGCCGATCCGGCTCGGTCAACAGCTCGTAGGCCGTCAGGCGTGCTTGCTTCTGCTCCTCGTTGGTAAGGCGAGCGAGCGCGGATTGGAATTCGGCGGAGAGAATGGTGGTCATGGTTGCCTTTGCGAAGGAGCGGCGATCTCACACTGATATCGCTCACGAGGCAAGCCGGCGGGCACCTTCGCCCTCGCCGAAAATACACTACTGGCCCAGTCCGCTATCTCCGCAACGTCTCACGTGATCTGGAGACTCCCTGCACTGAACGCGTCAAATCATCACCCGGCGGCGGAAACGCGAAAACGGGAACCGCGATTAAGGCGCCGCTGCCCCCAGATATAAGCACGACACGACGTAGGATTGGTATCCGCAACTGATCGCCCCCGGCCCATGGCGGGAGTTGCCTCGGACAAGTGAGCATCTTTGCAGAGTTTGATTTCACGTCGTTCAAATTGGTTCCACTGCCATTGAACATGAAGCCGCCGCCCGGATTGTGCTGGCCAGTCATCACTCTATGATTCTTTATGGTCAATCCGCCAATTCCGGAGATTTCCACAAGGACGAAGTATTGTCGGCCTCTGGATTCTGGCAATACGGAGGGGTGGAATTTGCCAAGGCGTTGGTGACAATCAGAACATACTTGATCAAAGACGATGGTGGTCCCGGGAACCATTGCTCGGCTTCGGGAGAGGTTCGGTTTGTCATTTATCTTCGACCAGCGGAATAGGTTCAACTGCGGCCACGAACACCCTGGACAACGACAGAGCTGGTTGGCCGGGAATGTCGGCCTAGAGAAGGCAATTGAGCCGGGAAGTCTGCCATTGCGTAAAATGCGTGAATTTGATGACGTCATGCGTTCCAATCGGCGCGGCCACCACGCTCCACCCACCGCACCGTGCCAGGGGTCATATAGACCAACGCGCCGCGGCTCGCGCCGGTTGTTCTCAAGTAGTCCTCGAGTTGCCCCGCGTGAATTCGCATGTCCTCCTCCGACGGCGCGATGTCGCTTTTCCAATCGAGAACAACCACGGCGCGACCGTTGTCTAATGCGACAACATCAATTCGTCCGGCAAGCGCTGTGGGTTCGCTTGCATCGGCGAGCAGGGCGTAGATCGGCCATTCTGGAACGAGACGCGGTCGCAGGGCAGCGATCTCCGGAAGATGCAGAGTTCGCCAGGCGGTCGAGGCGATTTCCTCGGCTTCGGGAAGACCGGCCTCGCCTGCGCGATCGACCACCAACTCTGCGATAAGCTCCTGGGCGCGATTGGCGAACCCGACGAGGTCTTCATCAAGTTCGCCGGTCAGGACCTCTTCCATGAGCTTGTGCAGGATAAGGCCCCGGACTCGTCCTGCGCCGATCGGCAGTTCCGTCTCCGGAGCGTCGCCGGAGTCGATCGCGATCGCCTCGATAATAGGAACGCGTTCGGGATCCTGGTTGCTCGGCTGAAGCCACGTGAGCGGGACGGCGGCAGCGGCGATGGCGGCGCGCTCTGTCTCGAAGATGTCCCGCGTCTGTCCGTTTGGCAGATCGGCCGCGGCAGGGCGCGGTGCCCGATCGAAACGCGATAGGTCTAGCAGCGGCAGGTCCTGGTGCGCCAAGTCGACGATCCGCGCCCAGGACCTTTGCTCCGCCTGCGGCAGCTCCGGGACGACGAGGAGCTCGCGAGCGCGAGTACATGCAACATACCAAAGGCGCTCGCGTTCACGGGTAAGGCTCTCATCATCGGACGCGAGCGCCAGCAAAAGATCGGGCGGGACGACGTCGCCGATGACCCAGTGCAGCGTGTTATCGGACGCGCGATGTACGAACGGCTCGCGCGAGCGGAGCAAGGTGGCTGTGTTGACCGGAATCACCACCGGCCATTCCAGCCCCTTCGCGCTGTGGATGGTGATGATCTCGATGGCGTCGCCTTCGGCATCAACCCGGCCCTCGTTGGACGGAACCCCCTGATTCCAATCCCTGGTGATGTCACGGACGAACCGCTTGAGACCGGTGACGCCGTAAGGCCGCGCCCGTTCGAGAAAGGTTTCTACGTTCGCAGCCGCGCGGGCGCTGCGATCACCTTCGCGCGCGGCAAGAATCGGTCGAACAGCCAGCCGCTCGGCTGCTTCGGCGAGCAGCAGCGCTGGTGTCGTCATTCTCGATTTCCATCTCAGGTCTTGCAGGATCGAAAGTGCCCGACGCGCAATCGGATGCGTGAGGTCACTCAGCTCGGTCAACAGCGAGAATCGCGGGATCGCGTGCGGACGATCGGGATTTTGGGACAAAGCCGCGGTGATATCGAGAAGCTCTTCCTCGGTCAGCCCGACAAGCGGGCCTCGCATCAGCGCGCCAAAGGCTAGGGTGTCGCCATCGTCGGCGAGCACGCGAGCCAGGGCG
This sequence comes from Mesorhizobium sp. WSM4849, assembly GCF_055811385.1. Taxonomy (NCBI): domain Bacteria; kingdom Pseudomonadati; phylum Pseudomonadota; class Alphaproteobacteria; order Hyphomicrobiales; family Phyllobacteriaceae; genus Mesorhizobium; species Mesorhizobium sp. WSM4849. The sequence goes on along the minus strand of NZ_JBVVPW010000001.1, from coordinate 325,493 downwards.
AGCATATCCTGCACCTCCTGACGTCGGAACAGGCCCTTGCCGGCTTGGGACGCGATCGGCAGGCCTCGTTGTTCCAGCGCGCGTTCATAGCGCCAGAGTTCGGTGCCTGTCGGTGCAAGCAGGGCTATTCCGCCGGCGGTGAGCGGAACCATCACGCCGTCGTCGTCGCGAACGTGCAGATTGCCGATGAGGCGCATGCAGAGTTCAGCGACGGCTTCTGCCTCGGCATCACGGATGTGCTCTGATCGCGAATTGGGCGGCACGTCGACGGTGATCCTGGCCGCACACGGAAGATCGTGGGTGGGGGGCTCGATGGTCGCCGTGAGCGCCACATAGCCAGGTTGCCCGACACCAGAAAGTGGCGTGTCGAAACAGCGGTTGACATGGGTAAGGATGTCCGGCCGGGAGCGGAAATTTGCGGTGATCTGGATGATGTTGTCCGGCCACCGCCGTTCGATTGCGGCACGCGCCTGCGCATAAGATCCGACATCGGCGCCGCGGAACCGGTAAATGGCCTGTTTCGGGTCGCCGACCATGAAGAGCGCCCCAGGCCTCAAGACGCTGTCCTGCCATTGCGGAGTGCGGTGCTCTGCAGCGATCAGAAACAGGATTTCGGACTGGATGGGATCGGTGTCCTGGAACTCGTCCACGAAGATATGCCGGTAGCGGGTCCCGAGAGCGCGGCGCACGGGCTCGTGGTCGCGGACAAGGGCCCGCGCCCGCTCCAGAAGATCGTCGAAATCAAGGACGGCCGCGGCGCGTTTGAAGTCAGCGTATTCGTTAAGCACCTCGTCGAGTTCATCGGATAGCCCTGCCACAAGTGCCGTGGCAATGCGGCCGAGCACCACCCGGTAGCAGTGGTCGACTTGGTCGAAGTATTGGCCCGCCTCCTCACTGAGCTGGCTACCCAGATCCTTGCCGGCGACCTTTTCCCAGGCCGATTTCCGTCTTGGCCTGATTAGATCGAATGTGTTCTTCCGCATGCAGGAAAGTCGTATCGGATGGGCGAGCGCCCAGAGCCGGGGAAAATCGGGCGGCGTCTCAAAGCTGCCGGCGTAAAAGTTTGCCAGCGTCTCTAGCTCACCCAGCAGCTCGAGCGTTTTGGGCTCAACGGGTTGAGCGGCTATCCAGCGCCGGAAATCCGCGACCGCCTCGACCAGGTCTATGTCCGGACGGCCGGTAAGGTCGGCGGGCAGCGCCCTCGCATCACGATGCTTGAGACGAAAGCGCGCCAGTTCCTGAAGGGTGGAGACAACGCGGCGGGGATCTTGGCGCGACAAGACTGCGATCGGATCGCTTGGCCGCTCCGGACTGTTGAGCCGCCGTTTGAGCCATTGCTCGAATATGGAGTCAAACGCAGCGGCGGCCTGGACTGCATCGAGCATCTGCGCGCCTGGATCAATATCAGCCTCGACCGCGTAGTTTGAGATGATGGTCTGGCAGAAGGCGTGAATCGTTGCGGTCGTAAGTTCGTCAAGTTTGGCAGCGGCGGCGGACATTGCATGCCGCTGAGGTGCGTCGAGGCCTTTGGGCAGGGCTTCCCGCAATGGGACCGGCACGCGTTTGGCCAACAGTTCGTTGACGTAGCGATGGACGCGCACCGACAGCTCGCTGGCCGCCAACTCAGTAAAAGTGATGGCCGCGATCTCACCGGGTTGAGCGCCGCGTGCAAGCAGCATCGTCACGCGCCCCGCCATCAGGGCGGTCTTGCCGGTGCCAGCCGCCGCTTCGACGAGCAAAGTCGAGTCAAGATCGGTCAGAGCCCGCCGGCGCGCGGACCTGTCTGCCAGTTGGATCATCGGCAACTCCAGACGCGCGCAAAATCGTCGAAGGCGCGGCTCAGCGCCGCCTGTTTGATCTGAAAGTACGCTGTCGGCGATGCCGGAAGCGCCAGCCGGAAGTCGTTCCAGTTCTCGCGCGCGTCCGGTCCGGGCAAAGCCCTGCCCTGCCGCAAAAGGACGCTGGCCGCCGTCACATGGTCTGCGATTTCCGCGATGGCCTGATCGACGTCGGGCAGCTTATAGACCCGCGGCTCGCCGCCGCCGAGATAGATGAGACGGGCGACGACGCGCGGGTTGTCCGGCACGAGTTGGCGCACCGCCAGCGCATAGATGACGCGCTGGAGCTCGGCGCCGCCCCCGAGCACGATCTGATCGGCCTTCTTTGGCTCTGCACCCGTCTTGTAATCCGAGACGCGAACGGCGTTTCCTGTGGCGGTAATATCGAGCCGGTCGATGCTGCCTTTGACCCGAACAGTGGTTCCGGTGATTTCAACCGGCGCGGTCGGATCCCAGGGAAGATAGCCCGTCGTTGCAACTGCTTCGTCGGGACGGCCGAACGCCAGCTCAGTCCAGCTGCGGGTGCCCGGTTGGAACGTCTCGTCGAGCGTCAAGGCTTTGATCGCAAGTTGGGCAGCAGCGTCCAGGGTGTGCCGCCACAGCAGCAACGGCGGCACGGATCGCTTTAGCGGCCACTCCGCACTGACCGTCGTCGCCGCCTCTGCCAAGGCGGTCTCGATCTCGTGCCGCGCTGCGCGGGAATAGCCTGGACTGGGCTCAAGCGTATCGACGGTCCGCTTGAGGAGCTCATGCACGAGATCGCCATAGGCACGCGCATCGAGTGTCAGCGGCTGATCGTCTTCGAGGACCGACCGCCAGCCCAATGCATAGCGCCACAGGAATGCGAGCGGGTCGCGGAGCATCAGCCGCAGCGACGTCGCGGACTGAACCGCATCGATGGCGCGTGCGATGACTGGATGATCGGCCCTCGTCCGACCATCATGCGCGGTGATCGCGGGACTTCGCCAGTCGCGCCAGCACGCATTAGCCGCCGCCAGCGCCGGCGAGCCCACGGCCTCGTCCGGCCGGGCGAGCAGACGATCGGCCTCGCTGAACGCGTGCGTCGGGATTCGCGCCCGCTTGAGCCCTTGAACATCGGCCCCTTGCGGTGCGAGCGGACTGGCCGCGAGGAGGCCGCCTTGGGCATTCCGGCGGCTTCTCGATAGGATGCAGCCACCAGACGCCTGGGCAGTGATTACCTGGAACGCACGTCGGTCCTGCGCGGTGACAGGATCGGGATCAAGTATACCATGGGACAAAACATGGCTTGGGATCAGCGGATCTTCCGCAGCGCGGCGCGGCCATGAGCGTGTGGTCATGCCGAGCAGCCGTACCCACCGGCGAGGTGCCGCGGCGAGATGACTCGCCGGACACCACACGGCACAGGCGCCCGGGTCGCGGCCGTCGGGCAAGCGAAGCTCCTGCAGCGAGAACTCCAGCGCCTTGGCAGGCGCGCGCCGCAGTGCTTCGCTCCAGAGCGCACGAGCGGAGGTTTCCAGCAGCATCAAGCCAGCCTGATCCGCCGCGGCCGGGCCGTTGGCCAGCATTTCGAGGACGGGCGTCAGGATCGGCCTGGGATCGATGCCGTCGGTTCGAAGCCGGCGCGCTTCGTCTAGCGCGCGAAGCCATTGATCGAGTTCAAAGAGAGCGGCACCAGGTTGCAATCCAAGCGCCCAGTTAAGCGGCAAGTTTTGCAAGGCGCGGCTCCGGCCTGCGGCGTGACTAAAGAGCCGGCGCAGGCGATCTTGGCTGAGGCCATTCAGCAGAACGTCGGCAAGTGCTCCGCAAGCCTGGCCTTCGCGCGACGCGAGGCCCGGCACACCGTGCGAGAAATGCAGCGGCAGGTCGGCGTCCGCTGCCAGGACGAGAAAGTGCGCGTCCCATTCCCCCGTCGAGGTGGCGCAGATCGCAATTTCTTCAGGTCTCGCCCGTCCGGATGCGATGAGTTCGCGCATCCAGCGTAGCGCTTCCACAACTTCAGCAGCAGGATTGGCGCAGGATACCATCTCGATGGCGGCGGCTGTTGGGGGCTGGTCAGTAGTGATCTCGCCCGGGAACCAGCTGACGTCCGTGGTGCCGGGACTGTGCCAGGAGAGGGGCACCATCTCATTGAGGGCCTCAAGCAGAGGGTGCCAGACCGGGGCGACGCTGACGACGCGGTCAAGCTCCACCGACCCTAGCGCGGCCGCCGCATGGACGAGGCGCTTCAGCGCAGCGTCGCGAAGGTCGCGCGGCGTCAGCACGCCTCTGGGCAGGTTTGCGCGGACGCGCTGCTCGATCTCGGCAATATCCGCCAGTCGGGCGCTGCGATCATCGCTTATCGGCAGCGAAAGGTCGGCCTGCCAGATTTTGGAGAGCGTCCGTGCGACGGCGCGGATCATACCTGGAAGCTGCCGGATACTTTCTAGCTCGGCAAACCCTCCAGCTTCGAGTGCAGCCCGGATGGCTGGATCGAGATCCTCGGATCGGGCAGGTTGCGTAAAGCCGCCTGCCAAGCGGGCGGCAAGCTGCGGCATAGTGAGAATTTGCACGCCGGTTTCGCCGCGGCGCGCGGCAGCGATTCTACGCATTCGAAAAGCGAGAGGGCCTTCGACGACGATGGTCCGGCGTTTCATTGGCCGTCCCGAAGATGCAACGCCAAAGCCATTGCTGAGCATATGATTTGATCCATGGAAGGGCGACCGGCATTTTGCGGCGAACTCGAACTCGAAAGCTCGCTATGATGCCTAACCAAGCTAGGGCCCGTATTTCTCTCGGCGCAGATTGACGGCTGCTTAACCTCCCTTCATGTCTGCCTTATTGCTTCGATGTCTATCGCTCCTTCGCCGGCGATTTTGCCGCCCGACTGGTCTCTCGATCGCGCGCGTTCAATTCAGCGAGTTCCGATTGGTAATAGCAACTGACTCATACGTCGCCTCCATTTCCTAGCTGCCGCTCAAGGGATTGCCGAACCAGACCGACGATGTAAGGTAATTCTTCGATCCTGTTGAACCTGACCTCGACATCACCATTTCCCCAACGGCCGAGCCCTGAAACATCCTTGCAAATACCGCGCGGATCGGCGATGTCCGAGAAGCTCATATTGAGGGACAATCGAAGCTGTTTTGCTTGTGGAACGACATCAACAAAGTTCGTCTCCGCCTTGTACGCCACGTAAAGCTTCAGGAATTCCTCCGTCACGCATGGATCAAGCGTCAGAATCTCTTTCCGAAATGCCTCGAAGAGTTCCCGCGTTGAGGAGCTCAAAAGGTACGGATGGTCCTCGATCGAGTACCCTGCAGTTCTAGGCTCCTGCGGCTGATAGGCCTCCAGGACGTCAGCTGGCAGTGCAGGCGCCCGCCAGACATCCGTTGCTTGCGCCGCAAGCTTCGCAGCGCGAGACTTGATCGCATTCTCGTTCCACGACTGCTGCTCTGCGAGCCCTGCGTTGACCTTGAGCGGGCTGTGCTTGAATCCCCCGTCCATATCTCGTTTCTCATCGAATGAGCGGTCGCTGTATTCCGAGTTGTAGCCAGTGAGCGTCAGGTTGCCGAGCGTGTGCAGATACGTTTGTTGGATACGCGCCCACTCGTCACCAAGAGCGCTTTTCCATGCATCCGACATTGTTTCGTTCTGAGGCATTATGTGTTCGATCGTGTATTCATCGACCGGTACACGTTCTTTTCGTCCATGGTTTTCGAAGCGGCGAAGCCAATAGCTCCGGCTTCGGAAGTTATACAAATCCCGGGTCTGCATATCGCGCTTGAACTCGTCTTCATTCGGGAATCGGCGATACGACGGCATCAGCAGGAAGTGCGCCTTGATGCTTTCGAGGTACCTGTCTTTTTTCAGAGCCTTGGTAAACGTGGCAAAGGTCTTGTTGAGCGAGTTGGTGGGAATTGCGCAGATGGCGTGACGGAAGACGTAAGCCTCTATTAATCTTACAGCCTCCAGGAATTCCTCCCTCGCCAACAGCCCGCCGACATAGTCTTGGTACAATTCGAGCAGGAATGGATAGGCGACATCGACCTTTAACTCCCGAAGGTCATGGAATGCGACTTTAAGGGCAAGATCGTTTTCCGCGCCGAGCGCCATGGCACAATAGAACTTGGCAATGTCTCGAATATCCTTGACCAATGCCTCAACACCTGCCTCCGAAATTTTCGGCGAACGGGCGTGCCCCTTAAACGCTTCGTAAACGTCGTCGAGGCGCGGAATTTCTCCCGTCTTTGCCGTTAAATAATGCCGCATGAAACTGTCAAAGTGCGTGTTGTATGCCTCCTGCCCGAACGATATTTCCATCGGGCGCCAGAACTGCTCATAGAGACTTGTTTGAAGATCGGGCTTGAGCCCCATGAGGATGAAGTTTCTGATTAGATCAGCCTGGCTTAGCTCTCGGCCTGTGGAGTTCATGCTTTCAAATATGAGCTGCGGGTTGTCCTGATCGCGGCTAAGGGCAATGTCGACAACAACGAGTTTAGCCAGCCCGTTGCAGATCGCCGCCAAATGGCTCTGCCGGCCAGCAATCAGGTCTTTGAACAGCGCGCGGTTCTGTACAATACGAAGTGAACGCTCCGCGGGAAGCTCTTGCTGACCGACGATCGAAGTGAGCGTCGCCTTGTCGGTCTGGGAAAGGAGAAGCTTATAATGGCGATCGCCGGATTCCTCAGGATTCAGAAGATAATAGTTGCGCAGTTTGCGAGCAGAGAAACCATCGATCGGTTCATCGTCGCCAAGCGCTTCAGCTAGCGCAGCAAGTAGAATTGTGACGGTGGTCAGGCGCTGCTGGCCGTCGATGACAAGTAGTGGTGCCTGATGGGAAACCTGTGACAAACCTGCTTCGATATAGACAATGGACCCGATGAAGTGCACGGATATGGCGTCATCGCTACCAGCGCGGACAATATCATCCCACAGTTGACGGCACTCTCTTTCTGTCCAGGAGTAGGTCCTCTGATAGATGGGGATGACAAACTGCGGCGATTTCTTGAGAAACGCGAGGAGCTTTGCTTCCGTGGCTTTCATCCTTGGTCCCGATCTTCCTTTTTGCCCCGCTGCGATGTTCGAAAACTGACCTGATCGGTCGAATACGGTGTGAACCCTCCCCGCAAGCTGCTGACCGGGACACGTCGCGCGTTTTGATCAGCCGAGCCAGGGACCCTTGGCCAGGCGGTCCGAGTTCCGCGCCGAGTTCGGCCAGGAGAGGAAGCGGCGAACCTTCCCAATCAGGTCATCGTGCAAGTCGGCGAGCAGGAACCTGACTACCGTGACGTCCGAAATTCCCGAGAATCAGTCGCTCTGTATTTTGTCCCGAATTCCGTCCTTCATTCCTTACTGTCCTGGCGTTGAAAAGTTGGTGCAGCAGGGCTGGCACAAGAGCATCGACGCTCTCTAGGAATTTTGCCTTAGAGTCTGGAATAAGACGAAGCCTCTCGATGGCCTCCAATGCTTTTTGCTGCTTCTCAAGCGACGGCATGCGGATACCCATGCCCAACAGCATCTCCGGGCGCAATCGTTCACGACGCGCGCCTTGCCCGCGGGTGAGCTTGCTCAACTCGTACAGAAACCATGGTGTGGGCAGTAGCGCTGACAGATAAGGCGGGGCCAGCTTGCCTGGCTTGCAGCGAAAAGTGCGGTATTCTGGTGATGCGAACCAGCCATCGTGAGTCCCGTCACAAACTGCAACCGCACCTTCCCAGCCCTTCGGCTGACTTGCAACGAAAAGCCCAGAGGCCAATCGATTGAAAGCCTTGTAGCTTGTTTCAGAACCCAGCACGGCTTCCTTGAAGAACAGGCCGCCGGCGAACCCCCGTATTCCAACTTGCGGATAGGCGACGCAAGGTTCAACCGTGGTGCGCTCTTCCGCCAGCTCGATAAAATCGCCGAGAACGGTGTCACCGGGTTGCGCGTAAGATTCATGCGCGCTCGACGTGAAGGCATTCACATCGGCGTTGATGTCTTCACGGAGTCGGCGCGCATCCTCCGCAAGCGCCGCGACCCTGTCCAATATTTTCACGATCCGCTGCTGCTCGCTTGCGTGCGGGAGGGGAATGTTCATTTGGAGAAATTTCGGTTCTTTCAATCTTACGCGATTTGTCGATCCCTCGCTGGAGCGCCGGCAGAGATCGATGAAGCCTTCAGTCTTGGAAAACCATTCGAGATAACGCGGCTTGATGACGTTATGGTCGAGGTCGAAACAGGGGAAATCACCACTGACTAAAGCCCCATCCAGCTCGGGAGGCACGAGGCCAAATGCGCCGTGTCGCGCATCAATACGGGAGATTAGGAACTGACCGGTCTTTGCCCTGATCTGCCGAGCCGCCGCGATCTCCGCTCCGGCAACTTCAGCCCGAAGGATCAGACCCTTTCCCCATAGGCGAGCAGTAATTTGTTTATAGCGCTCATCGGGATTCGGCTGAATCCACTCCTCGGATTTTCGCAGAAAGGTTCCAAGGCAGACTTCACGGAATGCCATCACGCCGCCTCAGCGAGCATTGCCCTGATCTCATCCATAATGGTGAGGATACGACTTTCCTTCTCGATAATGCCGTCGACTATCTCCGCAGGCGCGCGGTGATCGATGGCATCGGGTGAATGCGGGTTCTTCAGGTCGAGATTGCACGCGATGACACGGCCGTGCTCGTCCCGTTGGATCAGGTCCTTAACGCCGACTTGCCAAGCATGCTCGTTCTCTTCCCGATTCTCCCACCATTCGAGGCAGCCGCCGAACTCCTCAAACACCATCGGAGCTGTCTTCGAGTATTTCTTCCGTCCCTTGGGTCGAGGCTGCTCGTAGTACCAGATCGACTGCGTAGGGCCGGTGGTATCGAAAAAAATCAAGTTGGTGGGAATATCGGTGTAGGGCGCGAACACTCCCTCAGGTAGCCGGACCACGGTGTGCAGATTGAGCTGCGTCAGAAGATCGGCCTTGATCCGCGCGGACATGCCGTCGCCGAACAAAGTGCCGTTCGGCACGACGACAGCGGCCCGGCCTCGCCCTCCGCGCTTCAGCCTACGCATGATGAGTTGCAGGAAAAGAAGCGCCGTTTCGGCCGTGCGGCGATCTTCCGGGAAGTTGTTAAGGATGCCGGTTTCCTCCTCACCGCCAAAGGGTGGATTTGTGAGGATTACCTCGACACGCTGCTCTTCGCCGATCTCGGCAAGTCGGAAGCGCAGCGCGTTGCCGGGATCAATCTGCGGCGCCTCCAGCCCATGCAGGAGCAGATTCATTTGCGCCAGTAGGAAGGGCAGCGACTTGGCCTCCCCGCCGAAGATGCTCTTGCTCTGAAGGATTTCCCGCTTCTCGACGGTGTTGGCCTGCTTTTCGAGGTGCTGAAAAGCCTCGGAAAGAAACCCGCCGGTACCGCATGCCGGGTCAAGGACGATTTCACCGAGCCGTGGATCCGTCACCTCGACCATGAAGCGCACCACGGAGCGAGGCGTGTAAAACTCACCGGAATCGCCGGCAGCGTCGCGCATCTCCCGCACCAACGTCTCATAGAGGCGCCCGAGGGTGTGGATTTCGTCCGATGAGTCAAAATGGATGCCATCAACCAAGTTGATCACGTCGCGCAGGAGATAGCCGCTTTCCATGCGATTCGTGAGACCCTGGAAAACGGTGGCCACTACGTCGCGACGCTCGCGCCGGCCGTTTTCGCCCCGCAAGCTTTTCAGATAAGCAAACAGGCCCGGACCCCTCGATCCGTCCGGTAATTCTGTCGTCTCACCAGTAAGAAACGATAGGAGGTCGGGTCCGGTAATTCCGTCGTCCTGGGCAGCCCAGTCCCTCCAACGGTAGGGTGCCTCAATTGCTCCTTTGAAATCACGCTCAGCAATTTCGGCGCGCTCCTCCTCGAGGCGCTCCATATCGTCTAGGAACTTCAGGAACATGATCCAAGTGAGCATGGGCAGACGATCGAGATCACCGTTTAGCCCTTTGTCCTTGCGCATCATCTTCCGCGCAGACTTCACGATGCTGTCCAACCGTTGGGCTGTCGTCTGTGGCTCGGGCTTCGCTCGCGTGCGGGTGGTTTTCGCCACTTTTCGTTCTCCCTGAGTCACGCGGAATAGAGCAGGCGTTGCAATTCGCTAACCGCCCCTCGCAACTGTTTACCACCACCGAAGCGGGAGGCGATCTCAATTACGTTTCCCCAGTCATTGAAAGGTGGCACTTCCAGAATGTCTGGCACCTTGAACTGGGCTGCGCCGAATTCGGCGTACTTTTCAACAAGCGCGTCCAGCACTTGCTGCGCCTCGGGAGCGAAGCGGTCGAAGAAGTCCTTCTCCTCGCGCTTCAGCCGATCTGCGCGCTCGCGCCGGGTGCGAAGTGGTCCGTTATAGGCAAGGTGGCAAAGAAGATCAAAAGGGTCGGCCTCAGGCTTTCCAACCGCCTCGGCAAGGGAATCGATATCGATACCCTTTTCTTCCAGTCTCTCGACGATTTCCGCCCGCCGCTTGGAATCGAGCCAGTCATGTCGGAGTTCCGATGCGTTCGGGTATAATGTCCGAACCTTGTCACCGGTGTAGTCAGTCAACTGCCGAACACCGAGTTGCTTACCGTCGGCATCGAGTTCATAGACCATGTGCCGTATGATCTCGACCGCGCCGCCATCCACATAGAACTTGCGTGGGGGGCCGTCAGATTCGTCGTCCAACTGGCCCGCTTCGACACCTTCCCCTGGCAATTCCTCCGGATCGGCCGTCGGCCCGAAGGTTTCGGATTCCTCGATAACCTCGCCCCCCTCGTCGATTATCTCCTCCTGCTCGCGAACCGGATAGCCGTCGAAGTCTCGATCGGCAAATTTCTCTGTCGCCGTACCCGTGTAATCGATGATGTTGAACGCGAGCTTGCCGTAGTCAGGACGCAAACGGGTTCCTCGTCCGATGATCTGCTTGAACTCAGGCATCGAGCCGACCACCCGAGCGAGCACCACGTTCTTACAGGTAGGTGCATCCACGCCCGTCGTCAGCATGTGCGAAGAGGTGAGGATAACCGGAGTTCGAGTTTCCACATCCTGGAACTTGGCGCGATGTGCGCTACCGATATCACCCTCGTCGGCCGTCACGCGGCAGACGTAGTCCGGATACTCCTTGATCAGGTCGGCGTTGAGCTCCGCCAGCGCATGGCGCATTTCGAGCGCGTGCTCCTGATCGACGCAAAACACAATAGTCTTGGCGAAGCGATCGGTCTCTTTGAGGAAATTTGAGAGGTGGCGGGCAAAGGCCTGGGTCCGCGCTCGAATCGCGATGATCCGTTCAAAATCCTTGGTATTGTACTCGGCATCGGGAATTTCCCGTCCAAAGCGATCCAACTCCCCTTTTGTCGGACGCCAGCCGGCGGCGTCGTAGTCGGTGATGATGCGATGCACACGGTAAGGCGCGAGGAATCCGTCCGCGATCCCTTGCGCTAGGCTATATTCGTAGATCGAATTGCCGAAGTAGTTGTAAGTGTCGACGTTGTCCTCTCTTCGGGGCGTCGCGGTCATTCCAATCTGATACGCCGGCGCGAACCATTCGAGGATCTCCCGCCAATTGCTGTCATCTCGCGCGCTGCCGCGATGGCACTCGTCGACGATGATCAGGTCGAAAAAGTCTCTTGGATACTCGCGATAGAGACCCGGACGGTTTTCGTCTTGGGCGATGGCTTGATAGATGGCGAAATAGATGTCGCGGCTTTTGATGGCAAGTCCGCCGGCGATCTTCTCGCGCGCATCGCCGAACGGGCTGAAATCCTTCGCCATCGGATCGTCGACGAGAACGTTGCGATCGGCAAGGAAAAGGATCTTCGGGCTCCGACTAGTGCCTTTGTTGTTCCACCTCGCTGACCAGAGCTTCCACGATATCTGAAAGGCAACCGCCGTTTTCCCCGCTCCAGTGCAGAGGGTGAGCAAGGTTCGCTTGCGTCCTTGCAAGACGGCCTGCACCGAACGGTTGACCGCGATCTCCTGATAGTACCGGAGCGGCTTGGCCTTGTCGGGATAGGTGGGACTCAACAGCTTATCGGCTGTATCATCATCTCTGATGCCCTCGGCTGAGCGAAGACGCTGCCAAAGATCATCCGGCGATGGGTATTCAGTAATGATGCGTTCGACGCCTGTCGTGTAGTCAAATTCGACAATCTCACCGCCGTTTGTCGAGTAAGCGAATCTCAAGCCGAGTATCTCGGCGTAGTTCTTGGCCTGCTGGAGGCCCTCTCCCGCATGCCTGTACGAGGATTTAGCCTCGACAACTGCTATTGGAAAATCTGACCGATATCGCAGCAGATAGTCAGCTCGCTTCTGCTTTCCTCGCCGGGCCTTTCCAGCTATGAAAACGATGCGCCCGTCGGTGAACGTCCGCTGCTCGTTTATTGCGTGCGGGCGCGAATCCCATCCGGCAGCCTGCAGCTTGGGCACCACGAATTTCCGGCAGGTATCCGCTTCGGTTAGCCCCACTTAACCCCCACCCGCCTGCATTTCACCGCTGGCTTCCGTCGTAGCACTTGAGGAAGCAGTATCACAAACAGTTTCCCCGGTTCCTTACTTTGGAACAGCCGAGAGTGCCGCGGTTCGCACAAAGCTGCCGCATTCTTGCATTTGGCGCCACGTGACGCCTCTTCACCAAGTATCTTGAATCATCCGACTCACAGAGACCGCTGTGGGGGACCAACCATTCTTGATAACCGGCAGCCTTGGCGTCCGGTGCAGTGCCAGCCGCTGTGATCACTCGGCAACGCCCAATAGCTCGCGCTCGCGTTTTCGAATCGCCCTCACCGTGCTCTGGTGTTTCCTTGAGATGCTGTTGTTGTAGATCCACTCGGCTTCGGTCCAGAACGACACAATGGCCTCGGAAAATCGTTGGAGGTCTTTGACCTTCACAAGAATGTCGAGCCGGGCGGGAGATCCGACCGAGCCCTCAAATGGCATCGGCGGTGACGCCGTGATTTTCGTGCAGAAGTCCTGAAATTCGGCTCGAATGGTCGCCGACGCGCGGCCTTCGCCGTGACGACAGAAATTGCCGAGCAGCTGCAGAAGGTCAAGATCGCGATGTGCCTTGAAATACGAGAATGGTACCTTCCGCAGCTCAAGGAACTGTAGCTTCAAGTATTCCCAATCTTTGCTTTGGATCTTGCTGACCAGCTTCCCTGGGGGCTCCTTTGCGAGTTCGTTGGCGCATGCACTAAGATATTCGCGGAGTTGCTGTTCCCACATGGACTGAAGAGACAGGCAAAGCGCGCTCAGCGTAACCGCACGCAGATTTTCCATATCCGAGAGTTCGAACTTCGCAACCACCTCGTCCGAGGCACGCAATTGATCCATTCGATCGTCGATCGCCCGGACGGAAGGGATTGCGACACTCTCCAGAAACATCTCAATCGTGCGAACGTGTGCGTAGGTACCGATATCGGCTCGGCAGTTGGTCCAGGTAGGGATCATGGGACTGATGTAATCTTCCGGCATCGGCTCACTCGGCTTGGTAGTGTGCTAGAGACTCTTGCGGGTAACCGGCCATCTCCGATCCGTGCCGAGGAGCTTGTGCCCTCAAACTTCCGGAAAGCGGCCAAGTCCCGACACATAGGGATCGGCAAGCGCTTGCGCCCCGGGTCGTTGGCCAACTATCTATGGCAGAATTGCTCATATCAGCACCTGCGCCAGGTTGAGCGCCTCGATCGCCGTCACGACCTCCGCATACAGATCCGCTTCAGTTTCGCTCGCATCAATTTCGAGGACCAATGCGAAGCGAACGGACCGCTGTTCCGGATCGGTGACGGCTTTGGTTTTCCACCATCCGGCGACTGGATGCACGGCAAGTATGTTGCGGCGAGCGAGATCCGAGGCCGGGCAGGTCAGCTGATCGATCTGGAGTGAGCCGACATCGCGTCGATTGCGACCGAACATCCAGCCATCGTTTTCCTCGACGACAGGTTCCTCAGCCTGTTCAGCCACCTTGCTGATCCGCGCGATGAACGCCGCGCGGCTTTCGTTTGGTCGGTTTAGCTTGAAGCGAAGATTGTGGGAGGCATAACGGAACTTTGAGCCACGCGCAGGCTCCGAGGGGTTGGGCGCGATGAACGTGCTGAGCGCCACCCGCAGGGTGACCGGACTGTTCACCAGCGCACGAAGCTCTTCAACAGGCCAGGGCAATTCGAACAGCTTCATTTCGTTGTGGACGTGATCCGCGCCTGTGGTGTCACTCTTGCGATAAGGCGTGATTGTGTCCTGCACAATCAGCGCCAGCGCATTGGAAGCGCTTCGTCGGGCCCGCTCCATGTCCGGGACACCATAGCCATAGCGACGGAAAAGCGTGCCATATTGTGCCTTTCCCGGATTCGCGGGGAGGTGGCTCAGCATCCGCGGCGTCCATCGCGCGGAAGAAACAAAGACAGCCCGAATTGTTTCCGGCCATAGCGCCGGGTAGTCGGCCCACAGTGTAGTGATTGTCTGAGCAGCCAGCGCCGTGGCCGCGCTCGTCTCGCCCACCGTCGTGAAGGCCCGTGCGGGGTAAGTATGGTCGGTCGTCAGCAAGGACAGCGCAGCATGCTTCATGGGCGGGGGCGGACCGTTCACGACCCAGTTGCCGCCTTCCAGCACCACATCCGGTTTGAGCGGCCAATAGGACGACCAACTCGCCGTGCGTGACGACGGAGCGAGATCTCCCAGCGATGCGAGAGGCGTGCCAGGTTCACCCACCGGGAGGACGTTCTTGTCTGTGCAGGCACCGACACAGATGGCGTTCCAGGCCTGCGCCGGCGATTCGACCTCGTTGTCCGGATCATCGCAGACAGGGAGGTAGTCGCCGTTTCCGAATTTATTCTGATCGCTGTTTCCAGCCGAGACGAGCAGCAGCCGCGGCGATTTTTCGACGCCGGACACGCCAGCCGTCAGTTGGTCGAGTTCGCTTGACCACCAGGTTGGCGCGCCGTCGTGCGGCGTATCGTCTTCCGTGGTGCTGGCCAGCACGAAAGTGCGCCGGCGCGCGCCAGTCGCTTCCGACGCGTTGATCCCTGCGCGCGTTACGACGCCGAGAAGGTGATGCGGGTTTTGACCGGCATCCGGAATGATTTTCGCGGACTCGAGCCGGTGGCGGATGTGAATGGGCTGCATCGCCTGCAACGCCGTGGTCAGATCGCCGTAGAGCGAGAGCCCGGCCAGTTGGGTCCCATGCCCGACCAGGTCCTCGACACCCCATGCCGGATCTGCCGCATGACGATCGTCGGCGTTCAAGGCCGGCGCGATGAGCGGATGAGCACGGCTCACGCCGCGGTCGAGAAGGGTAACGTAGTTCGGATCCTCGATCGCCTCGAAGGTCGTCCATCCCTGTAAACTTTCGACCCAGTCGTCCTGCTCTTCGGGATTCATGGCATCGAAATACTCCGCCGTGACACTCGGGGCGGCGAGCGCCCTCACCCCGGCGAGGCGGCGGATCGCCAGAGCCAACGCGTCTCGATTAGCGATGGCGATGACGACCATGTCTTCAGGGAAGTCAAGCCGTTCGCTGCCGACCGCTACATTCAGCGCGGGTGCGGCGGCCATAAAGGCCTCCGCCTGCGCCTTGTCGAGCCAGATCTCCCAGGGGACAGCGCCGTCGCCCTGCGGAAACCGTGCGGCAGGACTACGCCAGAGAGCGCGCAGGCCGGCCTCGACGATCGCCCCGATACTTTGCACCAGATCGGCATTGTAGGGGCGACCACTCTTTCGGTCTTTCTGCGCGAAGTCATCGACTTTCCGTCGCAGCTTGGCGAGGCCATCGTCGGTCGCGAAGACGGTAGCCCGTTGCGGCTGGTTGGCGGCCGGGCGGGCGGGCTCGACGCGCAGCAGAGTCAGATCGCTGGCATTCAGGCCGGACGTAATCATCGGCTCGCCGGCACGCCCCTCAACTTCGAGATAGACACCAGGAAGTTCCTGCGCCTTTACATCGGGAAGATGGTCGAGCGCTTGCAACAGCGCCTGAGCGTGACCCGCACGATCAGCGACATCACTTGGATGATTTGCTGACCCGCCGCCCTTTGGCTTGAACTCGTGACGCACCGCGACGTTGTTGAGAATGAAGTGCTGACGATCCCTCGGCATTTGCTCCCGCCCCTTTGCTGTGTAGCGAGCGGCGACGCGCAAGCGAGGTAATCAGGGCGGCGGTCTCGATCACTCCCGAGTTTCCCAACACTGCCCTTCGCGCCGCATCTTCGCCGGCCGCAACGACATCCGCGGTCGACAGGCCTTCGGCCTGACGCACAACATCACCCCAATCCACCCCAACGGTTTGGAAGCCGCGAAGGCGCCGGTGCATTGCCTTTTCGATCGCCTGTGCGTCCGGCAATTCATAGGGCAAGACGAGGTCGAAACGCCTTAGCACCGCGCGGTCAAGGATTTCGGGCAGGTTTGTGGTAGCGACGACGATCGACGGGCCGGTGTTCTCATCGAGAAACTGCAAAAAGGAGTTGAGAATCCGTCGTGCCTCGCCGATGTCGTTGTCGGCGCCACGCGTGGCAGCCAGCGCATCGATTTCATCGAAGAGATAAATGCCGCGCGTCGTGCGAACTGCGTCGAAGATCAGACGCAGCTTCTGCGCCGTCTCGCCCATAAATTTTGTGATCAGTCCGTGCAGCAGCACCGTGAACAGCGGAAATTTCAGTTCGCCAGCGAGCGCTTCAGCGGTCAGGGTCTTGCCGGTGCCAGGTGGCCCGGCCAGCAGCAGCCGGCGGCGCGGCCGCAATCCTTTTTCTTCCAGGCGCTCGGTCATGCGCGTTTCGATGACTATATGCGCCAACTCGTCTTCAAGATGAGGAGGAAGGATCAGATCGCCGAGCCGCGTGGAAGGATAGCTGGCGCTGAGGAAACCGGCCAGATCGCCGCGCGGCGCGGCGAGCGGCGTTGGCTTGACCTTGACCGCCTTCAGCGGTTGCTGGCTAGCTTCGGCCCATTGCCGTAACTGCTCCGCCAGACGGGCATGGCCCTTCTGCGCCTCGGTTGCAGCGAGCTGCATAGCGAGATCGAAGAAGCGCGCCTCGTCGCCTTCCGCGTGGCTCTTCACAAGCCCAATTAGCTGCTGTGCCGATGCCATCGAAAAACCTTCCCAAGTCCCCCCGGGCGTGATCATGGCAAATCATCGCCCGCAGCAGTTTATAGTGACAAATCCTTAACAGACCAGAGCGGCGGGGCAGCTGGCGCGGAAGTCCACGCCTAAATCTGGCGCACTCCTGCCAAATCCGCTCAAGATACTCGGTTGACTACGGTTGCAGGACAAACTTGTTCCCATTGAGTCGGTTGAGTCAGTTCTATCGGATCTGCAGCTAGACCACTCCCCAAGCCTGGAAACGCTTTCGCCCCGTCATCTCGCGCAAGCCGAGATCGGCGACGAGGTTGAGCGCGCCCTGCTTCGTCAGCTTGAGCTCGGCCTGGATCATCGCCGTCGACACCAGCGGCCGCGCCAACACCAGCTCGACCAGTTTTGGCAATTTCGAGCTCGCCCGCCGCGAGCGCAAACGCCGCTCAAGCTGGCCGCGTGCCAGCACCAGCCGGTCATGTTCCTTCAGCCCCGCTGACGCTGCCTCGGTGATGGTCTCGAGCACGGCGAGCAGCCGCACTATTCTGTCGCGGGTGCGCCGTCGCTCCCTCGCGACTTTTTGTGCGCCGGCATGGAGCCCGGTCAGATGGTTGGCGGTCGTGCCGGTCTGCCGTAACAACGCCGCGGCGAGCAACGGCCCTAGCCAAGGCGCGTGCTGCAACACCTCGATTTCGGTCCAGGCGTCGATGAGCAACGCGACGCGCAGCACGGCGGGCAGGTGTTTTGTTGTCTGCAGCACGGCCTGCCATTTGGCCAGCCTTGCGTCCTCGTCCCAGTCGAGGTCATAGACCAGGGCCGGCCGGTGGTCCGCGATCGGCCTTTTTGGACCGGCATCGATACCTGCGAGCACGTTTGTCGATCGGGCGAGCAAGGCATCGATTTCGGCGAATTCGTTCGCCAAAGGGTCCTGCTCGACCGACGACCCGCCCACATCGACGCCCTCCTCAGAAAACGGGGCCCTTTCGCCGTCCCGGGCTTTTTTCGCCGGCTCCGCCGCCGCGCCGCCGCGGCCAGTCAACGCCAAAAGCCCGTCGCGGCCGAGCGCCCAGTCCGGCTTGTTCGCAAAAATGCGGCGGCGGGCGCGCAGCACCGCATGCGCGCGGGTGAGCTCGTGGCTCGGGGTGCGGATGTCCATATGGGCGTCGTGCAGGACGAGATCCTCAAGGTGCACGAGCTCGCCCTCGAGCCACAGGGCGGCGGCCGCGTCAGCGAAGTGTTGGCGCTGGATAAAACCGTCGCGAACGGACGAGCGGGCCAGCCGCTCGTCGAGGCGGGTCAGTGCCGCGGTCGCCTGCGTCACCGGGCCAAACAGCCTGTCCAAGGGTAGAGTCTCGATCGCGTAAGCCATTGAAAACATGTTAGCTGATTTGCGTTGGTCAAGCTACCGAGGACATCTCTGGACTTACATCGGGCTTTTTCAAGGAGAAGAGTAACTATCGATAATGACCTCTTATCGATATTGATCTAATAGTTCGCTGATTTTAACTCTTAACCGATAATATCAAGCGATTACTTCCATGTATCTGCTGCGCTATCCCAGTCCTGACGTTGGAGTGTCGCTCCTCACCTCCTCCACCACTCACCAGCCCGACGGGAATATCGCCCGCCAGCAGCTTCTCCTTGCTGAGCAGCGCGGCAACCTCAAGCGCCTCGAAATCGGGCAAGTCCCACAGTGTGTCGAGGCCGAAGTGCAACAGGAAGGTCTTGGTCGTGACGTAGGTGTAAGGCGTGCCAAATTGCGGGCTGCGCGGCCCGGAGTCGATAAGATCCTGCGACCGAGCGCCCTGATCGGGTCGCGGCTGAACGCCTTCAGGGTCTCCCTACGGTCCTTGGAGTTTGGCCTGATCTCTGATGTTGAAATGATTGATGAGGACTGTGGTGCCCGGGTAAATATAGGCGTCACTCATCAAGCGGCACGGGCACGCCTTGCTTCGACATAGGCATCGCCCAGCTGATCGCAGTCCGCTCGCTCAACGGCCCGGCCTCTTCGCACAGGACGAGTAACTGTTCGAACAGGTTCGGCTTGTCTCGCAAACGGCCATTGCCGAAAGCGCAGCCTTGTGACCATCCGCCAGCATCGCTGCGACGATCGGCTCAAGCGGTTTCTGGTCGAGGGCTCTGATGACCTGTTTGGCAAGCCGCAACGCATGCGCTCGATCCCCCGTAGAGCTCGCCGTTTGCCCTTTCGAAGATGCGCACGTAGCGCGGCCGCTTGCCGCGACCGGTCCAGCGCTCGCAAGAACCCAGCACCAACAGGCTTTGCGTCCGATCACCCTAACCCTTGATGGAGTATGCGAACTCCATTGTCGGTGGCGCGATTTCGGGATATTGCGCGACCGGAAGCTGCGTGTAGGCGATGCCGCCGACGAGCACGAGCACGATCGACAGCACCACCGCGAAGATCGGGCGGTTGACGAAGAAATGGGCGAAGTTCATTGCGTCTGCCCTTCGGCTTCAACCTTGGGCGGCAATTGGTCATCTCGGACTTGACGGTGACGCCCGGCCGCACTCGCACCAGCCCGTTGATTACCACGGTCTCTTCGCCGGTGAGGCCCTCGCGGATAACGCGATAGCCGTCGATGCGCGGGCCGGTGCGGACCGGCTTGGCCGAGATCAGGCCTGCCTGGTCGACAACGAAGACGAGGCGGCGGTTCTGGTCGGCGCCGATCGCCTCGTCAGGCAAAAGCACGCCCGGATGCGGCAGCGAGCCGGGCACGTTGATGCGGCCGAACGTGCCCGGCTGCAGCACGCCGTCCTTGTTGTCGAAGCGCGCCCTGGCCCGCATCGTGCCGGTAGCTTCGTCCAGACGATACTGCGAATCATCGATGAGCGTTTTCAGTTTGCTGCGGGCTGGTCTGGCTAACCTTCAAATTGGCCAGCGCGTAGTCCGCTAGGCTGGGATCGTCGTCACGGTTTCTGTGATAGCTCAGTTCCTGCCCGTCTGATGCGCGACAGATTTTCGATGCAACGCTCAAGCGCGGCGATCGTCTTGGAAAGCGCCTCGTCGCCAATCGCGGTGGCGTGAAGGCGTTCCCAGTGGGCCTTGATGTTGTGATCGCGCTTCCTGTCACCGCGGACAATTTGCGCGGCGACCAGCCGATCGGTCGCGCATTTCAGCGCCAGCTCGATGGCATGGCGCGCGTTGTAAAGGATGGGCAGGACAAGCGTGTCGCGTTTGTCAAACATTTGCTTCTCGATGCCGCGTCAGCAAGCTCCATCGCTGCCTCGATTATAGCCCTCGACATAGTTTGCCTCCTCGCCCTGCCTGCCAATGCAGGCATTCCATTCAGAATCGTCCACCATCTTGAAGAAAAGGTCGTGTGCATAGGGTCCGGTTCAACCATCGCTCACTAAACTCAAACGCGAGTATGTCCGATACGGTATCAGAAGTGATTGTGGCCATGGCTCAATCAGGCGCATTGCTGCTGCGTGCCGTTGCGCAACCATCATGTCCTATGCGGGCGATGATAGGGGCAATCTGCACAATCTGACGATGCTCTTCACGCCCGCACCGTCACACCCCCAACCTCGCTTTCACCTCAGATGAGGCTTCCGACCAGGACAAAAGGGGACTTTTCCGCCGTACCGTTCCGGATCTGTGTGATATAAACATCAAAGTTATGGACGAGGCGTATCCTGAACTGCCTCTTTGCTCCGCCATCTTCAATTGGTGGAGCGATGAGAGGTCGGGAAATCGGAGGCAGCGGACCTGCGATTTGCTCACGCACCATGCAATGCGATCGACAGGACTTATCTGGACCAAACTCGAGTAACGATAGCAATGGGCTTTTGAGATAAGGTCGGGACGCGATGGCATTGAGCGGATAGAGCGATATCCGGGAACCGAACCAATCCACAGAAATATTTCGTTGGTATTTTTGTTGGCTAGCCCTGATATAGCGTGAGTCCTAACCGTTTGAAAACAGAGAGAGTTTTCCATCGTTTGGATTCCGCCTCTGGGCACCATTTTCCATGGCAATTGCTTAACCGTCCGACAGACGTTTCGTTGGACTTTGCCGGAAAATGCTAACGGGCGCAGATAAAATTCGACTTTGGTCCAGGACACGGAAGGATAGTCGTGCCTTTTTGGAAATCGCACAAGAAATATAGCGCAGGAACGTGGGACGATCGGCTCGATGGATTATTTTCATGCGGGGTAAACTACTCCGGTAAGACGATCCTTGATGTTGGCTGCAATATGGGCATCGTCGCTTATGAAATCGCCAAACGCAGACCGGCCTACATCCACGGCATTGACATTCTGAAGCCACACACCCGCGTGGCGCGTTCCATCTTTCTAGGATCGAACGTAGAAAGTCGATTTGACGCCATGAACCTAGGCAGCCGAAAGCTTCAATCTGTTCTAAATGACAGTTACGATATCGTGCTTCTTCTCGCTGTGTACCAGCATGTCCGCAGGGGGTTGGGTCAGGAGGAGGCCGATCGCATCTTCACCGACATCATCAACCGCGCACAGACGATTGTGGCCCGAGTCCCCGACGAAGACGACATCCGGCTTCAGTCTTTGATCGAGGGTGCTGGGTTCACCTTATCTGATCGCCACAAATCGCCACGCGGCAGTACAGTTCTGGCGTATCATCGCCACTAGGCCGGGCCGATGGCGATTGCCTGCGCGACCTACGGACCAGACGTTGTGAGAGGACGGTCGCCGCTCGATAGTCAGGGCGGTGGAAGAGCTGAGGGTGCTGACCGGTGGATTTTGTGTCGCCGGATGATGCGATGGCGAACGCCCTTTCAGCGGTGGCACTCAAGCGCGGCTGCGCGGTTCTGTTCGACGAACAGGCGGGCGCCGATATCCTGCATCCGCTCTAGCGCAATTCCAAGAACGGTCTTCCGTCCGGAATTTAGCAGAAACGAACGGTTAGAGTCTTTTTGGCTTTGATTGAGACAGTTCTGCCCGGGGGAATTTCGAGGGCCTCGGTGCAGGTCGGCGTCGCAACCCGCCGGACTTTCGCATTTGCATAAAGTTTCTCAGATATAAATTAGCTCTTCGTTATATTTGGCAGTTATATGCGGAGGTGCGATTCAAAAGGAGGAATTATGACATCCCGAAAGACTCTTTTCGCCGCGTTTGCCGTGTTCGCGCTTCTGGCATCTCCGGCGCTGGCCGGTGCAGGCGGTAACGGCCATGGTGGCGGCAACGGCCATGGTGGCGGTAACGGCCATGGTGGCGGCAACGGTAACGGCGGCGGCAACGGCAATGCTGGCGGCAATTCCGGCAATAGCGGGTCGCACGGCAAGTCGGCGTCAGCCAAGGGGCAGGTGGCCAAGGCCGAAACGGAGACTGTTGCAAGCGTTGACGACACTGAGCAGACCGCCCCTGTGTCCAAGGAAAAGAATATCCGTGCCAAGCTCGGCCGGTTGAACTCGCTGCAGCGCAACGTCAACGCCTACATGAACTCCAAGAGCAAGAAGTTTGCTGCCGTACAGGCCTTTGCGGTGGCGTCCGCGAACGCCCAGAACGCACAGGCCGCGGTTGACAAGGCGGCCGCGGCGGCGGTCGACGCTCAGGCCCAACTGGATGCCCTGAACGCGCAGCTCGACACGTTGAACGGGCTTACGCCTGACCAGATTGCAGCCATGACGCCCGAGGACCAGGCGGCCCTGCCGGGACAGATCGCGGATCTGGAAGCGCAGGTCGCGGCCCAGGAAACCACGGTCTCGGATGCCGAAGCAGCGGCTGCCGCAGCCCAGACGGCTGCCGACCAGACCGCTGTCGGCACCGACGATGCATCGCTCGACGCGGCACTGGCCGACATGGCCAACAAGCCCGTCGACGCCGAGGTCACGGACTGGGCCAAGGGTGTGCTTGCCGACAAGATCGACCAGGCGGCCGCCAAGCTGGCTCCGGCGCCGTAAAGCCGATCGCGCCTGAAACGACCCAGTCGAACGATCAAGCCGCCGGGTTTCGCCCGGCGGCTTGTTTTGACGGCACGACGGAAGAGGGGCGCGCTGTCCCGCCAGCGCCAAAAGGTTCCTGTCGGCGTCACCACGCACTGAGGGCTATTGACGTCATCGGCCGACGTGCTGCAGTCCGGCGGCGTTGCCAGTAGCGAAATAGGCGTCGCCCGGATCGGACAACGGCGCCGCATCAATCGCGTTGCCGATGGTGGCCTGGGCCTGCCACCCAAGGTGGTTCAGGAACGGCTCGGCCATTCCTCTATCATGATGACAATGGACGTCTACGGGCAACTTGTTCCCGCGCGGCGATGATGCCGAGGAACTGGCTGCGGCCGAACGGGCACTTTTGGCCTGACGCGACATGAACGCGACATGGAGCTAAAAAGCTCAACGATTTCAACCATCGACAGCAGACTGAAAATCCGCATGTCGGTGGCTCGAATCCACTTCAAGGGCACCTGGCAATTTCAGCAGCTTATGCCATGGTCGCCGACTTTGCTAATCAGTTGGCAGGGTCAGCCCGTCGGTGTCACGGCATGCCGCGCAGCGTTCTCCCCCGGCGAAACATCTTTGCTCGCATTGGGCGGATGCCGGATTTGATTTGCTTGGTGATCCCCTATCCTTAGGGCAAACTGCCTGCCGGGGCTCTAGGAGGCGAAATGAGAGCACGCGCAGCAACGGTTGGAGATCTGGAAAATGTTTTCAGTGATCTGTCCAAGCGGATATCGGACGAGTATGTCGCGGCCGGCAAGGACAGCAAGATCGCCTACGACAATCTGATGATGAACTTGAAAGAAGGCCGTGCTCATGCGCTCGTGCAGGGCGAAAAAACCGTAGCGCTCATCGCGTGGCACGAGAATAGCGACGCTGCTGATACGCTGTTCGCGGCGCAGGAGGATTTCTTCAGCGCCGCGACCGTTCGCTTCTGCAAGCGGCACATTCGCCATATCCAGGCGCTCGCCGGCAACCTCCCCATTCACTCGCGCAGCTGGCTCCACAGACCGGACGTCGCAAAATGGTTCCGGATAATCGGCTATGTCGAGCGGGGCCAGGAGAATGGCGCCAACCTGTTCGAACTGCCGCCGGCTCCCGCCGCATAAGAAATCTCGGCATGCTGCGAAACGCTGCCATCGAGTTCGGGTGGCGCCGCGCTTATATCGGCGTGCCGATGGGTGAATCCAATCGTGCCGCCGCTCCGATGCGCCAGCCAAAAAGGCCCGCCGCTCCATTTGCGAAGCGGCGAGGCCCCATATTTGGGGACAATTTCCGGGATGTTGCCCGGCATTGCTTGCCGTGCAATTCAGGTGCCAGACGACTGGCCCATAATGGGTCACCGCACCGGGAAGCGCGAACCATCTTCCGCGATCACATCACTGCCATACCGCGCAATTCCTGTTGTGTTTCCTTGCGGCGGACCTGATTTCCGCCTGGCCGGCGCCCATCAGGCAACCTACCCCAACGCCCCCCCAAAGTGGCGCCGGCCATCCTTCCCCGCCGACTCAATCTTCGCCACCGACCAATCTTCGCCACCGATATCGTCAGGCACGCCGTTCGAGGGCGAAGCTTGCGCGTGATCGTCGTCAGGCCCGACAGTCAGGGGCAGCGGTTCGAATCCGGCTGCAGAGCGGCGGACGTTCAACTCGAAACGCCCGGCTGGCGATTCCAATCCGACAGATCGCCTGGAACGGCAGGACGATCCGACATAAATCCAAGAAACCGCTAGCAAGCCGCGGCCAGAAAGTGTTGAAGACCGTGCCGATCGCATTGAACGCGTCGCGATCCGGTTGCACTCGGCAAGGCTTAATGATTTGTTGCCGCTTCAAGGAGAATGAATGATGCGCGAGCCTGTCGGTCAAGACGAATATGGGTCGGCCAACCCCTTCGACCCGGACGACCTGACGACGTTGAACGTGATGGGGCCGGGTGTGGCCAGCAACGATTTCGAGAAATACGCGGTCGCCGTGATCATCGTTTTCGGCGCTCTCATCATTGGCGGCTTGATGGCCGCAACCCTGGCCTTGGGGCACCGCAACGGCTTCCTGTACGCGCTTGGCGGCGCCACCGCGGCGTGGATATCCGGCAATGCGCTTCTGCTCGATCGGCCGCGTATCTATGCCTTGTTCGTCGGCATCGCGGCCGTGATGCTGATTGCGTCCACCATCACGCTGGTCATCTGACGGGTCTCCCGATATTCAGGTGATGCAGGCCTGACCTGACTCTCAACAGAGTCGGGGCGCACGAAATCTAGTATCCACGTCGAGCCGCGCCGCAGCATCACCGAGACAGTTTCCGGAAGCACGGCCATTGCGCTACGGCAGGGCTTCACGCGGCTTATCGATCGGCTGGAATCAGGGGACGTACTGATCGTGACCAAGCTTGATCGTCTCGGCCGCGACGCCATCGACGTCAGCTCCACGGTCCGGACGCTGGCCGAAATGGGCGAGCGCGTTCATTGCCTCGCTCTTGGCGGCGTCGACCTTACCAGCTCAGCCGGGACGCGACCATGAACGTGCTCAATGCTGTCGCACAGTTCGAGCGGGATTTGCTGATCGAACGCACCCAGTCCGGCCTCAAACGCGCCAAGTCGGAAGGCAAGGCTCTCGGTCGCCCCTCGACCCTCAGCGAAAAGCAGAAGCAGGACGTGCGCGACGATCTGGCGACGGGAATGAGTGTTTCGGCCGCCGCCAGAAAGTTTGCGACCAGCCGGCAGACGATCATGAGCATTCGTGACGAAAGCTCACGATCCGTTCGACCTTAGCGTGTCTGGGGGAACAGTTCTTATTCCGACCCCTCACAGAATCGATTTGCAACCCGGGCTAGCCAACATCAGGGCTTGGCAGCAATCAGAACATAACCCCGCGTACGGTTGGCATTGTCCGAGTCTTGCGTGTTCATCGCGTTAAATAGGTCGGCTGTCGTCACCCAGACGGGGGGATATTTGTAGCGGGCAACGTCGAGGATGAGGAAACGGTCGGTCTCGGCATCATAGGCGGCCAAGGGCGAGATGTGGCCGCCTTTTTCCTGGCCCATGGCTTTGCGCAAGTAATTGACGATGACAAACTGCTTTTTGGTCGCGAGATAGCCTCGGGCTTCCTTGCGGAAGGTGTCCAGGCTGCTGTCAGCAGCATGTCGCACTTCAACCTGCACGGGCTGCAAGGCAAGAAGGCCACCCAATTCATCTAAGGTCATGCCCTGCTTTTTGATTGTCTCAGCCGGAATGACCTGCTCGCTGCGGGCATCCAGAAGATTGTCCTGAGTGAAGGTGCTGTAGGGGTCGTACTCGGGCACTGGTGGGGCTGGAACGCCAATGGCATTCAGAACCATGACACTGCTGGCCACCCCACAAAAAGCTTGGTTCTTCTGGGTGACGAAATTTATGGCCAGCGGAAAATAGGCTTCCCGGGCATCGGCCTCGATCAGGAGCGTTTCACCGGCATCGGAAGCCGCCCCGATGAGATTTGCCGGCAGTGGCAACGTCTCGGCTCTGGCCTCCATCGAGGCCAATAACGTGGCAAACAGTGCGAGTCGAATGACATGCTTCATGAACATCGTCGCGCTCCTTGGCTGATCACCCTTCGGCCTGACAAACTTGCTCCTACGTTTCGCAACTGTCCAGAGGAGCTTCGGCGCAACGAGAGCCATCTGTGACCCCTGATGTGAGTGACCCAGGTGGTTTGCGGCGTTTCTCCGACAACGGAAGCTGGCACGGTTTATAGGCGGATCCTTCATTATCGGGAACGGGCCTCCTGTCGTCATTGCGGCGGCATTTTTCCTCGCCTCGAAGGCTAGAGCCGGAGAACTGGACACCGCTTGCACCTTCCGCGAAGCTGCCAATTTCCCCGCGGGGGAAATTGGCTGGCAGGGTGCTCCCTCGACCTCTCAAGGCTAGGTTCCTCGCCCGCCGCGAAGCGGGGGGATCGCGTCGACCATTGCGCTGGTCACTTAACTCAAGCGAATAACCTAATATCCGATGGCCTCGCCGGAAGCGGCGCGGCTGTCGATGGCGCCGTTGTAGCGGGCGCCGCCGCCCTTTTCGATGTCCGCCAGGCTCTTGCCGCCGACCAGGATGCCGGCCGCCTCACCCCAGCTCGCGTCGGCGAGATCGAGGTGGTAGCCCATGCCGGCAAGCAGTTTTTCGGTATCGGGCGACAGGCCGAACGGTTCGATATAGACCGTGTCGGGCAGCCACTGGTGGTGGATGCGCGGCGCGTCGATCGCCTCCTGGATGTTCATGCCGTGATCGACGACGTTGACGATCGCTTCCAGCGTGACGGTGATGATGCGCGAGCCGCCGGGGCTGCCGATGACCATGAACGGCTTGCCGTCTTTGGCGACGATGGTCGGGCTCATCGACGACAGCGGCGTCTTCCTCGGCGCGATCGAATTCGCCTCGCCCTGGACGAGGCCGTAGAGATTGGGCACGCCCGGTTTCTGGGTGAAATCATCCATCTCGTTGTTGAGCAGGATGCCGGTGCCGTCGGCGACGACGGCGGCGCCGAACGAACCGTTCAGCGTAAAGGTCACCGCGACAGCGTTGCCGTCATTGTCGACGATCGAATAATGCGTCGTCTCCTGGCTTTCGCCAAAACCCTTCGGCATCAATTCCTGCGAGACGCCGGCCCGGAACGGATCGATCTTTTCGCGGATTTCTTTCGCGTAATTCTTGTCGAGCAGCTTTTCGACCGGATTGTCGACGAAGTCGGGATCGCCGAGCGCCGAATTGCGGTCGACATAGGCATGGCGCATTGCCTCGACCATGATTTTGACGGTTTCGGCGGAACCCGCGCCGAGATAGGACAGCGGGTAGAATTCCAGCACGTTGAGGATCTCGCAGATGATGACGCCGCCCGAGCTCGGCGGCGGCGAAGAGGTGATCTCATAGCCACGGTAGTTGCAGGTCACCGGCTCGAGCTCGCGGACGGCATAGTTCTCGAAATCCGGCTTGGCCAGAATGCCGCCCTTCTGCGCGCTCGCCTTGACGATGCTGTCGGCGATCGGCCCTTTGTAGAAGACATCGCGGCCTCGCTCCGAAATCGCCGAGAGCGAGCCGGCGAGGTCGGCCTGAACAAGGCGCTCGCCGATGCCATAAGGCTTGCCGTCCGGCTTCAGGAATATGGCGGCGGCGGCCGGGTCCTTGGCCAGCCGCGCGGCACCGCCTTCGAGCGAGGCGACATCGCCCTGCTCCAGCACGAAGCCGTCCTTGGCATAGCGGATGGCCGGCGCCATCAAGTCCTGCCGCGTCAGTGTGCCGTATTTTTCCCGTGCGGTCTCGAAGCCGGCCACCGAGCCCGGCACGCCGACCGCGAGATAGCCATCGAGGCTGGCGCCTTTCACCGGCTTGCCGTCCTTGTCGAGATACATGGTTTTGGTCGAAGCGAGCGGCGCGCGTTCGCGGAAATCGAGGAACGTCGAGCGGCCGTCCTTGAAACGGATGGTCATGAAGCCGCCACCGCCGATATTGCCGGCGTTCGGATAGACCACAGCCAGCGCATAGCCGACGGCGACCGCCGCATCGACCGCGTTGCCGCCCTTCTTCAGCGCCTCGACGCCGACTTCCGATGCAAGATGCTGGGCGGTGACCACCATGCCATGCTCGCCCTTCGCCGGCTGCGGCGAGGCGGCGAAGATGGCCGTCAGCGGCACAAAGGCCAAGGTGAGGGAAAGACTGATCGCGATTAGGGTGCGGCGATGCATGGCCGTTCTCCGAGGCGTGGGGATGCGCCTAGAAAAGCCGCTTGGTGAGGTTGAGTCCATGGCAATAGGACGGAAAAGGATTGGTGCACCCGTCACCGGCCGCCCGTAACCACCGTTGCGATCTTCGGCTGATGTAACGGCATGGATCCTAGGGTCTCCGCGACGTCGCTTCGCTCCTGCTCCGCCCTAGGATGACGAAGGGAGAGAGGCATCGGCTAATTTCGAACGCCTTCGCTTGTCATCGGCCTACCTACGCTGCGACGCAACTGCCAAATCTCCGCCATCTGCGATTAGCTGTAGGCCAACACGCCTTCGTCATCCTAGGGCGGAGCAGGAGCGAAGCGACGTCGCGGAGACCCTAGGATCCATGCCGTGACCTCTCAGCGTCGCCGCGTTGACGGCAAGCCTATGCTTCACGCTTCAGCCGTTTTGTTCTTGCTTTGTGCCGACAACTATGCTATAGATTTAATTATAATGTTGATTTGCGCCGCGACCCGCTTCAGGCGGGTTTTTTCGTTTCAGGCCGGTATCAAACAATCCCGCCGCTGCCACCCGCAACCGGCGGCCGTTCCGCCGCGACCTTGGCCCGATAGGCGGCGGCGCGATAGGCGGCGACCGGATCGATGGCGCCGCCCGTGTTCAGCCGCGCCATGGCGAGGATCGGCTCGACATCGGTGCGATAGGCGGCTTTCAGCGTCTGCGTCGCCATCAGCGCGTCGTTGGTGTCCTGGAACCCCTCCAGTGCCTTGCGATCGACCAGCAGCGCCTGCGCATAGGCGCGCTGCACCTCGACCGCCGACAGCATCAGGCTTTCGATCGGATCGGTGACGTTGTGGCTCTGGTCGAGCATGTGGGCCGGATCAAAACCTTCGGCACCGGAAAGGTCGGCATCGACCAGTTCGTTGAAGACGAGGAACAGCCGGTAGGGATCGATCGAGCCGGCGTCGAGATCGTCGTCGCCATATTTCGAATCGTTGAAATGGAAGCCGCCGAGCTTCTTGAACTGGATCAGCCGCGACACGATCATCTCGATGTTGACGTTGGGCGCGTGATGGCCGAGGTCGACCAGGCAGAACGCCTTATCGCCGAGCTCTTTGGCGATGATGTAGTTGGTGCCCCAATCCTGCACGACCGTCGAATAGAAGGCCGGCTCGTACATCTTGTGCTCGGTGAACAGCTTCCAGTCGTCCGGCAGTCCGGCGTAGATCTCCTTCATCGCGTCGAGATAACGCTCGAACGCCTTGGCGAAATTGACCTGGCCGGGAAAATTCGAGCCGTCGCCGATCCACACCGTCAGCGCCTTCGAGCCCAGCGTCTTGCCGATCTCGATGCATTCGAGATTGTGCTCGACCGCCTGCCGGCGTGTTGCGGCATCGGCATGCGACAGCGAGCCGAATTTGTAGGAAAGTTTTTGGTCCCTGGCGTCGGAGAACGTGTTCGAATTCATGGCGTCGAAGCCGAGGCCGAAGCGGGAGGCCGCCTGCTTCAGCCGGTTCGGGTCGGCCTTGTCCCACGGAATGTGCAGCGAGACCTTGGGTGTGGCCTGCGTCAACTGCCGGATGACGGCGCAGTCCTCGATCTTGTCGAAGATGTCGCGCGGCTCGCCGGCGCCGGGAAAGCGGGCAAAGCGGGTGCCGCCGGTGCCGACGCCCCAGGACGGGATCGCCACAGCGAATTTTTCGACTTTGTCTCTGATAGCGTCGATGGCGATGCCGCGGCGGTCGAGGCGCTCGCCGAGCGAGTCGTAATCGCGCTTGAGGTCGGCTTCGCGGACGGCGTTGTCCTTGTCGACGATGTCGGCGGAGATGATGGTTTCGGACACTGCGTTTCCTCCCAAATGGCGTTCGGTTGGCGCTGCCACTCATCCGCCTGCCGGCACCTTCTCCCCGTATAGGGACGGGGAGAAGGGAAGCGCTCCGGCGTTGGCGACCCCTCTCACCGTCCTTACGGGGAGAGGGTAAGGGTGAGGGGCAGCGCAACCCTCAAAAAATGATCGCCTACCGCGTAAAACTCTGGGCGTTGCCCGCGTCGACATTGACGATGTTGCCGGTCGACTTGGCCGACATGTCGGAGGCAAAGAAATAGATCGCCTCGGCGATATCTTCGGGGAACACCGAACGCTTCAGCATCGAGCGCGAGCGGTAGTGCTCCTCGAGGTCGTCGGTCGACATTTTGTAGGCGGCGGCGCGCTGTTCCTTCCACTCGCCGGTCCAGATCTTCGAGCCGCGCAGCACGGCGT
This sequence comes from Mesorhizobium sp. WSM4849, assembly GCF_055811385.1. Classification (NCBI taxonomy): domain Bacteria; kingdom Pseudomonadati; phylum Pseudomonadota; class Alphaproteobacteria; order Hyphomicrobiales; family Phyllobacteriaceae; genus Mesorhizobium; species Mesorhizobium sp. WSM4849. Next base: position 294,782 of record NZ_JBVVPW010000001.1, on the reverse strand, counting down.
CGGGATTGACGACATTGACCCTGATCTGGGCGTCGGCGCCCTCCAGCGCCAGGCAGCGCGACAGATGGATTTCGGCGGCCTTGGCAGTGCAATAGGCGGCGGCGTTGGGCGATGCGGCAAGACCGTTCTTGGAGGCGACGAAGACGACATTGCCGCCGATTTTTTGCGCACGGAACAGCCGGAATGCTTCCCGCGAAACCAGGAAATAGCCGGTCGACAAGATGTCCATGTTCTTGTTCCACAGCGCCAGCGTCGTCTCCTCGATCGGCGCCGAGGTTGCCAGGCCGGCATTCGACACCAGAATATCGATGCCGCCGAATTCGACCGCCGTCTCGGCAAAGCCGGAGATCACCTGGTCCTCGGCGGTGACATTGATGACCACCGGCCGCACGAAATCCTTGCCATAGGCTTTGGCAAGCTCGTCATTGGCGCTGGCAAGGGCTGCTTCGTCGATGTCGGCCAGCACGACGCAGGCGCCTTCGCGCAGGAGCCGGTTGGCCGTCGCCCGGCCGATGCCGCCGGCGCCGCCGGTGACCAGCGCGATCTGGCCGGCAAGAGCCTTCGGCTTCGGCAGGCGCTGCAGCTTTGCCTCTTCGAGCAGCCAGTATTCTATGTCGAAAGCTTCCTGCTCGGGCAGGCCGACATAGGTCGAGACCGTCGAGGCGCCGCGCATGACATTGATGGCGTTGACGTAGAACTCGCCTGAGATGCGCGCCGTCGCCTTGTCGCCGGCGAAGGTGAACATGCCGACGCCGGGCATCAGATAGACCACCGCGTTCGGATCACGCACGGGTGGCGAATCGGCATGCTTGCACCTGTCATAATAGCCCTGATAGCCGACGCGATACTCCGCTACGTCGTCGGCGAGACGGGCGATGACGGCATCGACATCGGGGGCCTTGGGATCGAACTCGATGACCAGCGGCCGGATCTTGGTGCGCAGGAAATGGTCGGGGCAGGACGTGCCGAGCGCCGCCAGCGGGCGCAAATCCTTCGAATTGACGAATTCGAGCACGGCGGGCGAATCGTCGAAATGGCCAAGCTTGTGGCTCTTCTCCGAAATCAGGCCGCGGATCCTCGGCATCAGCCTTGCGGCCACGGCGCGACGCGCTGGTGCGTCGAGCGATTTGACGACTTCGCCGCCGAAGATCGGCTTGCCTTCAGACTTGCGCTCGAACCATTCGATCGCCTGGTTGATCACCGAGATCGTCGTCTCGTAGCATTCCCGAGGCGTCTCGCCCCAGGTGAACAGGCCATGGCTCGCCAGCACGACACCCTTGGCCTCAGGGTTTTCGAGGCAGAATTTTTCCAGCCAGAGGCCGAGTTCAAAGCCCGGACGCTTCCATGGCAGCCAGCCGATCGCGTCGCCGAAGATCTCCTTGGTCAGCGCCTGCGAATCCTTGGCGGCGGCAATCGCGATGATCGCGTCGGGATGCATGTGGTCGACATAGGGCTTCGGCACGAAGGCGTGCAGCGGCGTGTCGATCGAGGCCGCGCGCGGATTGAGGTTGAAGGTGCAGTGGGGCAGATAGCCGACCATCTCGTCCTCATGCTCGAGGCCACGGTAGAGACCCTTCAGCGCCCTAAGCTTGTCCATGTAGAGCGTGGCGAAACCGTCGAGCTTGATCGAGGCGCTGTCGCCGCCCGAGCCCTTGACCCACAGCACTTCCACGCTCTCGCCGGTGAGCGGATCCGTTTGCCAGATCTTGGAAGAGGTGTTGCCGCCGCCATAGTTGGTGACGCGCTTGTCGGAGCCAAGAACATTCGAGCGATAGACGAGACGTTCCGGCTCGCTCATCCCCAGGGCTTTCGCCTCATTCCAAAGATTGGCGAGGCGCGTGCCGGAGCGCTTGTCGAGCATAGGTAATCCTCCCGTGACGTGAGACGCGCAAAACGGCGCGGTCCCTTTGGTCCGAATTTCTACGCAAGCGGCGGCGTTGTCAATCACAAACGATCAACATCGATCATATTGCACTGCACAATGGATTTATCTGATCGGAAATGATTGACACTGCGCGTTTTGAGTGCCTAGATGTGCTGGCAGGGAGGAACCATGCACGAAAAAGAGCGCCACAGGATCATTTTGTCCGCCGTCCAGGAAAAGCCTGTGGTGACGGTGCAGGAGATGGTCGACCTGACAGACTCGTCCGAGGCGACGATCCGGCGCGACATCGCCGCATTGCATGTGCAAAAGCGCCTGCGCCGCGTGCGTGGCGGCGCCGAGGCGATCACCCCACCGCAGTTCATCGGCCTTGCCGGCCGGCCTTTCTCCGTCAACGAGACGATCAACGCTGCGCAGAAGCGGGCGATCGCGCGGGACGCCGTGGAACTGTGCAAGGACGGCGAGCCGATCATCATCAATGGCGGCACCACCACCTTCCAGATGGTGCATTTCCTGACCGGCCGCCGGATGCCGATCTTCACCAATTCCTTTCCGATCGCCGAGCACCTGCTCAAGCACTCCAAGAACACGGTGATGCTGTCGGGCGGCACCATCTACCGCGAGCAGAACATCATCCTGTCCCCCTTCGAAAATGACGTGACGCGCAATTTCTATGCGCGCCGCATGTTCATGGGCGCGCAAGGGCTCGGGCCGTTGGGCCTGATGGAAGGCGATCCGCTGCTGATCCAGGCCGAGCAGAAACTGATCGATCAGGCCGACGAACTGGTGGTGCTGGTCGACTCGTCGAAGTTCCGCAAACGCTCGAGCCTGATCCTGTGCGGCCTGTCGCGCATCGCGACCGTCATCACCGACGACGGCATCGAGGATCGCGAGGCCAAGATGTTGGAGACCGCCGGTGTGACGCTGATCGTCGCCCGCACAACGCTAGGCAATAAGGAAGAATCTTCGCTGCAGGCCTGAGGCCCGCAGCGGCGATGGAATGCAACGCTCAAGGGAGGATATTCGATGAGCTTTCTGAAGAAATTGATGGTCACGGCGGCGTTCTCCGCCGCTATGTTCGTAAATGCGGCCTATGCCGAGAACGTCAAGATCGCGCTGGTGGTGAAGTCGCTCGGCAACGGCTTCTTCGACGCCGCCAACAAGGGCGCCGAAGAGGCGGCCAAGGAACTTGGCGACGTCGACATCATCTACACCGGCCCGACCAAGGCGACCGCCGAAGCGCAGATCGAAGTGATCAACTCGCTGATCGCCCAGAAGGTCAACGCCATCGCCATTTCGGCCAATGACGCTGACGCGCTGGTTCCGGCGCTGAAGAAGGCGATGGATCGCGGCATCACCGTCATCTCGTGGGATTCGGGCGTCGCTCCGGAAGGCCGCCAGCTCCACCTCAACCCCTCGGACACCAACCTGATCGGCGAGACCATCATCAAGCTAGCCGCCGACTACCTGCCGGAAGGCGGCGATGTCGCCATCCTGTCAGCTTCGTCGACCGCGACCAACCAGAACGCCTGGATCGACGCGGCCAAGAAGGTGCTGCCGGAGAAATTCCCCAAGATCAATCTCGTCGCCACCGTCTATGGCGATGACGACTCGGCCAAGAGCACGGACGAGGCCAAGGGCCTGCTAAAATCCTATCCGAACCTCAAGGCGATCATCGCACCGACCACGGTCGGCGTCGTTGCCGCCGCGCAGGTGGTGACCGACCAGGGCCTGATCGGCAAGGTCAACGTCACCGGCCTGGCACTGCCGTCGGAGTTCAAGAAGTTCATCGACAACGGCGCCAGCCAAGCGGTTGCGCTGTGGAACCCGATCGATCTCGGCTACTCAGCCGTCTACCTCGCCTATGATCTGGCGGTGAAGAAGGAAGAAGCCAAGCCGGGTGCGACGCTGTCGATCGGCCGCGTTGGAAAAGTCACGCTCGACGACACCAATTCGGCTGCGATGGCTCCGCCCTTCAAGTTCGACAAGTCGAACATCGAAGAGTTCTCCAAGATCTATTGATCCTGGAGCCCTTCAAGCCGGCGCGGCGGGGCAGAGGTTCCGCCGCGCCTTCAAACGAACCTTGCTTCAGGGCTTGATACGACTATGGACACGACAGCCCAACTCAACCCGACCACCGAACAGCCTCTGACTCCGGTTCCGCGCCTGACCCTGTCCGGCATCTCGAAGAGTTTTCCCGGCGTGCGCGCACTGCACGATGTCAGCCTGTCGCTCTATCCCGGCCAGGTGACCGCGCTGATTGGCGAAAACGGCGCCGGCAAATCGACCTTGGTCAAGATCATGACCGGCATCTACCAGCCCGACGCGGGCACCATCAGTATCGACGGCCAAGCCGTCACCTTACCCAGCGCCCATGCCGCTTTCGGGCATGGCATCACGGCCATCCATCAGGAAACCGTACTGTTCGACGATCTGACGGTGGCCGAGAACATCTTTCTCGGCCATGCGCCGCGATCGCGCTTCGGCACCATCGACTGGCGCACCATGCGCAAGAATGCCCGTGAAGTCCTTGATACGATGGGCGCCGGCCACATCGACGCCGATGCGCGGCTGAAGGACCTCGGCATCGCCAACAAGCACCTCGTCGCCGTCGCCCGCGCCATGTCGATCGATGCGCAGATCGTAATCATGGACGAGCCGACCGCAGCGCTTTCGCTGAAGGAGATCGAGGAGCTCTTTTTGCTGGTCGAGTTCCTGAAGAGCGAAGGCAAGGCGATCCTGTTCATCAGCCACAAGTTCGACGAAATCTACCGCGTCGCCGACCGCTATACGGTGTTCCGCGACGGCGAGATGGTCGGCGAAGGCCTGATCAGGGATGCCGGCCAGAGCCAGATCGTGCGCATGATGGTCGGCCGTGCCGTCGATCACATCTTTCCGCAGCGCAAGGCCGAGATCGGCGCTCCGGTGCTCACTGTCTCCGGCCTGTCGCACCCGACTGAGTTCGACGACATCGGCTTCAAGTTGCACAAGGGCGAAATCCTCGGCTTCTACGGCCTTGTCGGCGCCGGGCGCAGCGAAGTGATGCAGGCGATATCAGGCATCACCCGCACCAGCAGCGGAACGATCACGCTGGAAGGCAAGGCGATCGTGCCGAAATCGGCGGCGGATTCGATCGACGCCGGCATCGTCTATGTGCCGGAAGAACGCGGCAAGCAGGGCGTGGTGATCGGCCTGCCGATCTTCCAGAATATCTCGCTGCCCTCACTCAAGCGCACATCCAAATCCGGCATGCTGCGGCTGGCGGAGGAGTTCGCGCTGGCCCGTTCCTACACCGAGCGGCTCGATTTGCGCGCCTCGTCGCTCAGCCAGGATGTCGGCACGCTGTCGGGCGGCAACCAGCAGAAGATCGTCATCGCCAAATGGCTGGCGACCGCGCCCAAGGTGATCATCCTCGACGAGCCAACCAAAGGCATCGACATCGGCTCCAAGGCCGCCGTGCACGGCTTTATGGCTGAGCTCGTTGCGCAGGGCCTGTCGGTGATCATGGTCTCGTCCGAACTGCCCGAAATCCTCGGCATGTCCGACCGCGTCGTCGTCATGCGCGAGGGCCGCATCGCTTCGGTCTACGACAATAAGGGGCTCGACGCGGAAACGCTGGTCAAGACGGCAGCGGGGATCGCAGCATGAAGGCTTTTCCTAGATATCGCGAAGTCTGGCTGCTCGCGGCAATCGTTGTGCTGATCGGGCTGATCTCGATGCGCTTTCCGGGTTTTGCCAATCCGGCCAATCTGCGCCAGGTGTTCAACGACACCTCGATCCTGATGATCCTGGCGCTGGGGCAGATGGTGGTGATCCTGACCCGCTCGATCGACCTGTCGATGGCGTCCAACCTGTGCTTCACCGGCATGGTGGTAGCGATGCTGAACGCCGCGCATCCGGCAATCCCGATCCCGCTGCTGATCGTCATCGCACTTCTGGTCGGACTGGTGCTCGGCGCGATCAACGGCTTGCTGGTGTGGCGGCTGAACATCCCGTCGATCGTGGTGACGCTCGGCACGCTCACCATCTATCGCGGCGCCACCTTCGTCATATCGGGCGGCGCCTGGGTCAATGCCGACCAGATGAGCCCTGATTTCATCGGCCTGCAGCGCGCGGCCTTCCTCGGCATTCCGGTCCTGTCGTGGATTGCCATACTGGTCATCGCCTTGTTCTTCCTCTTGATGACGCGCACCGCACTCGGCCGCTCGATCTACGCCATCGGCGTCAATCCGACCGCGTCGGTCTATGCCGGAATCGATGTCGGCCGCACCAAGTTCATCGTCTTCTGCATCTCGGGGATGGCCGCCGGGCTTTGCGGCTATCTCTGGATCTCGCGCTACGTCATCGCCTCGGTCGAGGTCGCCAACGGCTACGAGCTCAACATCATCGCCGCCTGCGTCATCGGCGGCATCTCGATCGCCGGCGGCATCGGCTCGGTCGGCGGCGCGGTGCTCGGTGCGCTGTTCCTCGGCATCATCTCCAATGCGCTGCCGGTCATCAACATCTCACCCTTCTGGCAGATGGCGATTTCGGGCAGCGCCATCATCCTGGCCGTGGTGCTCAACGCGCGCGGCGAACGCCGGCAAGGTCGCATCATCCTCAAAAAGGCGGAAGCGGCATGACCGACACTCCTGCTCCACGCCACATTCCCGACCGGCTCGACAAGCCGCTCAACTCGGCGATCTTCTCATGGGAGGCGCTGCTGGTCGCTGTGGCGGTCGCCATCTTTGCCGTCAACAGCTTCGCCTCGCCCTATTTCCTCGACGCGTGGTCGCTGTCGGACCTGACCTTCAACTTCACTGAAAAGGCGCTGATCGCGCTCGCCATGGCGCTGCTGATCATTTCCGGCGAGATCGACCTGTCGGTCGCCGCCATCATTGCGCTTGCCTCGACGATGATGGGCATGGCGGTGCAGGCTGGCGCCGGCACGCCGGTGCTGGTGGCGATCGGCATCGTTGTCGGGCTCGGCTGCGGCGCCTTCAACGGGCTGCTCGTCACAAGGCTGGGATTGCCGTCGATCGTCGTCACCATCGGCACGATGAGCCTGTTTCGCGGCATTGCCTTCATCGTCCTCGGCGACCAGGCCTACAAGGGCTATCCCTCGAGCTTCGCCTTCTTCGGCCAGGGTTATGTCTGGTGGGTGGTGTCGTTCGAACTGACGCTGTTCCTCGTCGCGGCCGTCATCTACTGGTTCCTTCTGCACCGGACGAGCTTCGGCCGCCGCGTCTTCGCCATCGGCAACAATCCGGTCGCGGCGCAGTTTTCCGGCGTGCGCGTCGGCCGCATCAAATTCTTCCTGTTCTGCCTGACCGGGCTGATGGCGGGCATCGCCTCGGTGCTGATCACCTCGCGACTCGGTTCGACCCGGCCGTCGATCGCGCAAGGCTATGAATTGGAAGTCATCACCATGGTGGTGCTCGGCGGCGTCAGCATCCTGGGCGGCGCCGGCAGCATAGTGGGCGTGGTGTTGGCCGCCTTCATCATGGGGCTAGTGACCTTTGGCCTTGGCCTGCTCAACGTGCCCGGCATCGTCATGTCGATCTTCATCGGCCTGCTGCTGATCATCGTCATCGCGCTGCCTATCGTCTGGCGGCGGGTGCGTCGGGAGCGCTTCACCTGATGCCCGAAAAATACGCGTTCAAGATGAAGCTCAATCCCGGCATGAAGGCCGAATACAAAAGGCGCCATGACGACATCTGGCCGTCGCTGGTCGCACTGCTGAAACAGGCCGGCGTTTCCGACTATTCGATCCATTTCGACGAAGAGACCAACATACTGTTCGGCGTGCTGTGGCGGCGCGACGATCACGGCATGGACGAACTGCCGAAGCATCCCGTGATGCAGCGCTGGTGGGCCGAGATGGCCGACATCATGGAGACCAAGCCTGATAACGAGCCGGTGGCGGTGCCGCTGGAAACAATGTTCCATATGGAATGACCCGCCACGTCGCCGTCATCGATATCGGCAAGACCAATGCCAAGGTGGCGCTGGTCGATCTTGCCGATCTGCGCGAAGTCGCGCTGCGCCGTATGGCGAACGCACCCGTTGCCGACGGTCCCTACCCGCATCATGATGTCGAGCTTCTGTGGTCGTTCGTCCTCGACAGCCTCGCCGGGATCAATCGCGAACAGCGCGTCGATGCGATATCGATCACCACCCATGGCGCGACGGGCGTGCTGCTGGACGCTGCCGGTGAGCTGGCGCTGCCGGTGCTCGACTATGAATTCGCCGGGCCCGACTCCCTCGCCGAGGGCTATGAGGCGATCCGTCCGGCCTTCGCCGAGACGGGCACGCCGCGCCTGCCGGTCGGTCTCAATCTCGGCGCGCAGTTCTTCTGGCAGCAGAGGAAGTTTCCGGCTGAGTTCGCCAGGGCCGCCGCGATCCTGATGTACCCGCAATACTGGGCCTTGCGCCTGACCGGCGTCGCCGCCAACGAAGTGACTTCGCTGGGCTGCCACACGGATCTGTGGAACCCGTGGAAAGCGGATTTTTCGACGTTGGTCGACAAGATGCAATGGCGGCGCCTGATGGCGCCGGTGCGGCCGGCGAAGGATCGCCTCGGCCCGATCCTACCCGCGCTTGCGACACGGACCGGGCTCGATCCGCAGACTCCGGTGTTTTGCGGCCTGCACGATTCCAACGCATCGCTGCTGCCGCATCTCCTGTCGGACAGACCGCCTTTCTCCGTCGTCTCGACCGGCACCTGGGTGGTGTCGATGGCGGTCGGCGGCAACAAGATCGCGCTCGACCCGGCCCGCGACACGCTGGTCAACGTCAATGCGCTCGGTGATCCAGTTCCCTCGGCGCGTTTCATGGGCGGCCGCGAATTTTCAGTGCTGACGGAAGGCCAATCGGAAGACTGGACCGAAGAGGATATTGGGACGGTATTCGCCAGGACAACCCTGCTGCTGCCGGCGACGCAACAAGGTTCTGGGCCGTTCCCGCATCATACCGCCGCATGGCTCAACGCCGACGGGATCAACAACGGCCAGCGCTTTGCCGCTATCTCTTTTTATCTGGCGCTGATGACCGCAGCCTGCCTCGATCTGATCGGCGCCGAAGGCCCGGCCATCGTCGAGGGCCCTTTCGGCCGCAACCGGCTTTTCATGCAGATGCTCGCTGCGGCGACGGGGCGGGCCGTCATAGCGTCCGAGGCAGGGACCGGCACCAGCATTGGCGCCGCCTTGCTAGCGTCGGACCAAGGAACAGTCCAAGGCAAAGGCGAAAGGATCGAACCGCCGGCCGGCCCAGCCTGGGCAAACTATGGACGCTCGTGGCATGCGGCGGTCGACGCGCCGGGCTGACATTTCTTGAGCATGATCTTTCCCGAACCGAAGGTCAGCGAACCAAAAACCGGTGTCCACTTTTCGCTGACGCGGTCCTTCGGTTCGGGATCATGCCTAGAGAATCCGCTTGCCGAAAGCCGACATGACGAAATTGACCGTTTCCGTCGCCAATCGCGGTTCGAAACCTGATGTCAGCCCGGAAACATTCATCGACAACAGCCCGCCGGACAGCGCGATGGCCTCCATCGCCTGATGCGTTTCGCGCACCGTGATGCCGCCGGAGCCAGCCGCCCAGCCGGCGAATTCGGTGACATCAGGGGAATAGCTGACATGGAAGCCCTGCGTGCCGGAGGTGGCAATGCGGATCGCCTCGTGCATCACGTCGCGCATGCCCATGGCGTCGATGTCGGTCATGGTGAAGGCGGAGACGCGCGAATCTTTCAGCACCCGGGCCTCGGCCGGATCGGCATGGCGCAGCCCGACGATGACGACGTTTTCCGGCGACAGCTGCGGCTGCAGCGCGCCGGACTTGTGATCGAGGCCGAGCGCCCGCGCCAGCACCGAACGTTCCGGCAGATCGATGCCGTCCTCGTCCTCGGGCATAAGTGCTGCGATGGAATCGATCCAGATCAAACCGAAGGAGTGTGTCGCCCGCGCGGTCGTCGTCAGCGCCTTGTGGGCGATGCGCCGGTCACCGCCGGCGGTAAACCGGACCAGACCGGATGGTGGCCGCTCGATATCGGCCAGCTCGACGACGTCGAAATTCATCGCCTCCAGCCGGGCGCCGGTCGCTTCCCTGGCCAGGATGCCGGCGGCCGCCGGTTCGGCTGATATCGACACCATCTTGCGGCCGGAGAAATCCTCGACGTCGTGCATCGGGGCCTTTTCGACATATTCCGAGGTCATCGCCAGCAGCATGGCGCCATAGCTCATGCGGAAGGCGACACGGTCGCCGACGGCGGGTGGCGGCTCGGCATCGGTCACGTCGAGCAGCAGATGGTCGCTGGAGGCGCCGAGCACCCGCACACCCCTGGCAATCGGCGTCAAACCTTCGACCAAGACGTCCTCGCGGCCGATATTGGCGATGGCGCGCAGCCTGTCGCCCTCGTCGGGAAACACAGGCTGGTTGCCGAAAGCGTCGTAGCCGGATTGGCCGATCGGCCGCGACGGCTTCAGCTTGACCTCGATGATGTCGCTGGTCAGCCGGCAGGCATCGGGTTCCAGTTCGGCCCACGGCGTCTCGCGGAAGGTTTCAACACCACCCTGCAGGATCGCTTCGCCGACGCGCAGATTGTTGATGCCGGCGGGCAGCCTGCCTTCGAGCAGCAGCGTCAGCGACGATGACGCGCCGCCTGAAATCCAGTCCAGCCTTGCGCCGGACAGGCGCTCGGTCTTGTAAGCGTGGGCCACGAGTTGCCCGAGATTTTCCTCCGTCGGCATGATGGCGCCGAAGCAACCGAGATTGGTGCCGATGCCGGCGATGCGAACGCCCCTGAGCGCCAGTATCTGCTCGACCGTCGGGATGAGATCGTTCGGCCAGATGCCTTCCCTGAGGTCGCCAAGATCGATCATCAGCATGATGTCGTGGACGCGGCCCATGCGTTCGGCGATGCGCGATAGCTCGCGGATGGTGGCGAGTTCGGATTGCAGGCTGATGTCGACGGTGCGCACCACCTCCTCGATGCGTGCCATCGGCGGACTGCGCAGCAGCATGATCGGCGCGTTGATGCCGCTGTCGCGCAGCCGGCGGATGTTTTCGAAGCGCGATTCGGCGATGCCGGCGACGCCGCCGCGCAACATGGCACGTGCCACCTGCGGCATGCCGCATGTGCCCTTGGTGACGCCGAAGACCTTGATGCCCGATAAGGCGCAGCGGTCGACGATGGTGCGCGCATTGCGCTCGATGCGGCCAAGGTCGATGGCGACTTGCGGTCCGGACATGATCTAGCCCTTGTAGACCAGACCTTGCGGGTCGATCTCCGGCTTGCGGCCGGCGACCACATCGGCAAGGAATTTTCCGGAACCGCAGGCCATTGTCCAGCCGACATGGCCGTGGCCGGTGTCGAGGTAGAGATTGCTGTAGCGCGCCTGGCCGATGACTGGCACCGAGTTCGGCATCATCGGCCGCAGACCGGCCCAGAGCTCGGCCTTGTTCTCGTCGAAGGCGCCGGGGAAAAGCTCGTTGCCGGTTCTGAACATGGCGGCGAAATCGCTGGGCTTGTGGCTGCGGTCGAAGCCGGTGAACTCGGCGGTCGAAGCAAGCCGCAGCCGGTTGCCGAGCCTGGAATAGGCGATCAGCTGATCCTCGTCGGCGCCGCCCATGGTCGGCCCTTTGCTCTCGTCCTCCAGCGGCACGGTCGCGGTGTAACCCTTGACCGGATAGACCGGCAGGTCGATGCCGTAGCGGCGACCGAGCAGGCCGCTTTCCGGGCCCATCGAGATGACGACGGCGTCGCTTGTTATCGGACCGGCCGAGGTCATCACCGCGCGCACCCGATCGCCTTCGATGTCGAAGCCTTCGACCGTCGTGGTGTAGAGGAATTGGACGCCGAGTTTCTCGGCGGCATAGGCAGCGAGGTTTTGGGTGAATTGGCTGGAGTCGCCGGTCTGGTCGATCGGCGAATAGACGCCGCCGGCTATTCTGTCCTTGGCCCCGGCAAGGCCCGGCTCCAGCTCGACCAGCCGGTCGCGGCCGACGATCTCGATCGGCAAACCGTGCTCGGCGAGATAGCGATAATTGTCGGTGCCGGTATCAAAACTCTGCTGCGAGCGGAAGAAATAAAGAATGCCCCTCTTGCGCTCGTCATAGTAGATGCCGGTGTCGGCCGAGATGGCGTTGATGCAGTCGCGCGAATAAAGCGCCAGGCGCAGCTTGATATCGGTGTTGGCACGCAGGCGCGCTTGCGTGCACTGGCGCAGGAAGCGCAGACTCCAGGCGAAGAAAAAGGGATCGAAGCGCAGCCGCACCTTGATGCCGAGATTGTGGTTGTAAAGCGCGCGCAGGAACGTCTTCAGCGCAGCGGGCGAGGCCCAGGCGGTGGCGTCGCCGGGCGACACCAGCCCGGCATTCGATTGGCTGGTGCCGCGCGCCGCCGTCGGATGGCGCTCGATGACGGTCACCTCGTGGCCGTCGCTCGCCAGATAATAGGCGGCGGCCGTGCCGACGACGCCAGCGCCAAGGACCAATATCTTCATGCCGCCCCCAAAGGATCAAATACGGCCGAAACGCCTCCACGTTTCAGCCGCGCAGCTCCTTCAATAGCGCTTCTACGCTCGATCTACGAGCCCACGGAGGGAAAAGCGGGACTTCAGCTCCGCGCCGAATTCTTGCCGGTCAGGATTCGCTCCCACGCCAGCGCGTCGGCGACAATCCGGTCGAGGTCGTCGTGCTGCGGGGTCCAGCCGAGTTCGCGGCGCGCCAGCTCGGAATTGGCGACCACCGCGGCGGCGTCGCCCGGACGGCGTTCGCCGATCCGCACATCGAAATCATGGCCAAAGACGCGCCGCACGCTGTCGATCACCTCGAGCACCGAATAGCCGTGGCTGTAGCCGCAATTGGCGACGAGGCTTGCCCCACCGGCGCGCAGCCGTTCCAGCGCCAGCCGATGCGCCGCCGCCAGATCGCTGACATGGATGTAGTCGCGCATGCAGGTGCCGTCCGGTGTCGGATAGTCGGTGCCGAACACCTGCATGAACTGTCGCTTGCCGAGCGCCGTCTCGGCGGCAACCTTGATCAAATGCGTGGCGCCCGGCGTCGACTGGCCGGTGCGGCCCCTCGGATCGGCGCCGGCGACGTTGAAGTAGCGCAGCGCCGTATAGCGCAAACCATAGGCAATTGCGGCGTCGCGCAGCATCCATTCGCTCATCAGCTTGGACAGGCCGTAGGGGGATTCCGGTGCAAGGCGGGCATCCTCGCGCGCCGGCTCCAGCCCGGCGCCGCCATAGACGGCGGCGGTCGAGGAGAAGATGAAATTGGGCACGCCCTCGCGCACCGCGGTCTCGATCAGCGTGCGCGTCTTGCAGGTGTTGTTCTCGTAATAACCGAGCGGGTCGGCGACCGATTCGGGAACCACGATGGAGCCGGCAAAATGGATGATCGCATCGACACGATTGTCTCGGATGATCGAACCGACCAATTCCTTGTCGGCGACATCGCCGACGACCAGCTTTGCCTCGGGCGCCACGGCCCACTCGAAGCCGGTCGAAAGCCGGTCGAGGACGACGACGCTGTCGCCCGCGTCCAGCAGCTCCCAGACCATATGGCTGCCGATATAGCCGGCACCGCCTGTCACCAAAACCGTCATCCGTGTCCTCGCTGCTCAAGATTTATCGGAACCTGTCTCAACACCCGCCTTACTGGAAAGCCTGCCACTAGGCCATTAGTACCATTAGTGTCTGCGGTAACCGGTCTCATCGGCGCATGGCATCGTCCTGAAACAAAATTGATCCACATCAAGGGAATAGGCCATGATCCGTGGTCGTTAGGAACAGGCTTGGGGCGTGGCATTTTGACCAAAAAGGCCAAGTAGACGTCGAATAGGGCAATGATTATGATCCCACGCAAAAATTGGGAAGCCGAAATGAACTATCAGCGGTTCTTCGAAGACGCGATCGACCAGCTCCACGCAGAGCGTCGCTATCGCATCTTCGCCGACCTCGAGCGCATCGTGGGGAAATTCCCACGCGCCATCTGGCGCGCCAACGGCCGCGCCCAGGAAATCACCGTCTGGTGCTCCAACGACTATCTCGGCATGGGCCAGCATCCAGACGTCATCGCCGCGATGCAGAACGCCGCCGGCAAGATGGGATCTGGCGCCGGTGGCACCCGCAACATCTCCGGCACCAGCAACCCGCTGGTCGAGCTCGAACTGGAACTGGCCGACCTGCACGACAAGGAAGCCGCACTCGTCTTCACCTCCGGCTTCGTCTCCAACGAAGCCTCGATCTCGACCATTGCGCGGCTTCTGCCCAACTGCCTGATTGTCTCGGACGAGTTGAACCACGCCTCGATGATCGAAGGCGTGCGGCGTTCGGGCGCCGAGAAGAAGATCTTCCGCCACAACGACGTTGCGCATCTCGAAAGCCTGCTACAGGCGGCGGGCCGCGAACGCGCCAAGCTGATCGTCTTCGAGAGCGTCTATTCGATGGATGGCGACATCGCGCCGATCAAGCAGATCGTCGATCTCGCCGAACGCTATAACGCCATGACCTATATTGACGAGGTCCATGCCGTTGGCATGTACGGGCCGCGCGGTGGCGGCATCACCGAGCGCGAAGGGCTGGCCGACCGTATCGACATCATCGAAGGCACGCTGGCCAAGGCGTTCGGCACGCTCGGCGGCTATATTACCGGCACAAGTGCCGTGATCGATGCCGTGCGCTCCTATGCGCCGGGCTTCATTTTCACCACGGCGCTGCCGCCGGCCATCGCCGCCGCGGCGACCACGTCGATCCGCCACCTGAAGCGCTCGCAGGCCGAACGCGACGCGCAGCAGCGCCAGGCGACGCGGACCAAGCAGGTTCTTTCCGCCGCCGGCCTGCCGGTGATGGACTCCGCTACCCACATCGTCCCGCTGCTCGTCGGCGATCCCGAGCTCTGCAAAATGGCCAGCGACCGCCTGCTGGGCGTCCACGGCATCTATATCCAGCCGATCAACTACCCGACCGTGCCGCGCGGCACCGAACGGCTGCGGATCACGCCGACGCCATTCCATTCGGATCAACTGATCGCGGAACTTCAGGACGCTCTGGTCGAGACCTGGGATGCTTTGGGTATCTCTTACGGTTCTGCGGGCCGGCCGGCCGTGAGGGAAAGCGACCGCGTCATTCCGCTGCTGGTGCCGAAGTCCGGCGGTTGATCTTCAGCCGAGGGCATGATGGCAGTTTCCGCTCCCGGTGCCGTCTTGTTCTTCGACGCCGCGGCATTCGAAGGTCACGGCATGATCCATGCCGTTTACGTGAAACGGTTCGCGCTGTCCTACCTGCGAACCTCAACAAACCTCACACACTCTTCATCCACTTCGCCAGCCGGTGTGCGGCTTCCTCGAGCTGGTCGAGGCGGCGGTGGAAGCACAGCCTGAGGAAGGCTTCGCCGCCGGGACCGAAGGCGGTTCCGGGCGCCAGGCCGACGTTGGCGCGGTCGACGATGTCGAAGGCGGCGGCGCGTGAATCGGTGATGCCGTCGATTGCGAAGAACAGATAGAACGCGCCCTGCGGCACGGTGAAGCGTGCTCTGCCGGTCGCAGCCAGGATGCCGCAGACCAGGTCACGCGCAGCCCTTGCCCGCTCCACCTGCTCGACGATGAAGGCGTCGCCTTCGTCTAGGGCGACGACAGCACCGCGCTGCATGAACTGGGCAACGCCGGAGGTCGAATACTGGACCAGATTCTCGAACACCTGCTGCAGCGAGGGATGGGTCTTGATCCAGCCGACCCGCCAGCCGGTCATCGCCCAGTTCTTGGAAAAACTGTTGACGAACAGGATGCGATCCTCATCGGCCATGATGTCGATGAAGGACGGCGCGCGACTATCGCCGTAGTGGAACAGCGAATAGATCTCGTCGGCGATGATCCACAGGCCCCTTTCGCGGGCGAGGTCGAGGATCGCCTGCAGCGTCTCCCTGTCGGCGGTCCAGCCGGTCGGGTTGGACGGCGTGTTGACGAACAACGCCTTTGTCCTTGGCGTGATCGCCGCCTCGATCTTGCCGACGTCGCAGGACCAGCCATTGCCGGACTGGTCGAGCGTGACAGCGACCGGGACCGCGCCCGCCACGCCGGCGGCTGCGGCGAAGTTCGGCCAGGCCGGCGACAGATAGACGAGTTCGTCCCCCTTCCCGGCGACGGCATCGATCGCCAGTTGGATGGCATGCATGCCCGAACCGGTGACGATGAATTCTTGATCGGCGAAGCTCTTGCCGAAATGCCTGAGGTAATAGCGGGCGAGCGCCTGCCGCAGCTCGGGGATGCCTTTCTGCCAGGTATAGAAGGTCTCGCCGCCGGCGAGCGCCCGGGCAGCGGCATCGGTGATAAAGGCGGGCGTCGGCAGGTCGCCCTCGCCGGCCCAGAGCGGGATCATGCCGTCGCGGTCGCGGCCGCGGTTCATGACGGCGACAATGCCGCTTTCCGGCGCGGCCCGGGCCTCGGCGCGCAAATTCTCGATCAAGGTCATGGATAGATCCGTTTTCGTCTTCTGGACTGCTAGCGTGTTTTGCGACGGGCGAAAATAGAAAACCCCGGCCGAAACCGACCGGGGCTTTGGTCCAGGGAACCTGTCTTCGGACTATTTTCTGGCGAGGAGATCGCGAATTTCGGTGAGCAGCGCGACATCGGCAGGCGGAGCGGCAGGGGTGGCGGGCTTTTCTTGTTCTAGCCGCCGGCGCAGATTGTTCACCGCCTTGACCATCAGGAAGATGACGAAGGCGAGGATGATGAAGTTCAGCAGCACCGTGATGAAGTTACCATAGGCAAACACCGCGCCTTGCTTGCGCGCGTCGGCGAGGTTGGTTGCGTTTACAGCGGACGACAGACCTATGAAATAGTTTGAAAAATCGACGCCTCCAAGTGCGCCGATGAAGGGCATGATGATGTCGGTGACCAGGGAATCGACGATTCTGCCGAAGGCAGCGCCGATGATGACGCCGACGGCCAGGTCCATGACATTGCCCCTGGAAATGAACTCCTGGAATTCTTTCAGCATCCGACCCTCCTTGTTCTGACGGGCCAGGCCGCCGCCTCCGCCCGCTTCGTTCGGCCCACAGTCACAATAGCAAAAACCTGCGGTTGCAGCATCGGCAAAAGACCAGTACGGCCAAAATTCCCGAAGCCGCAGCCATCCTGCGCCGAAAGCCGCGATGGACTTGATCGCCAAGCTGTGATTGCGTCTCAGCGGGCCGGATGCAAAACCGGCAAGGGAGGATTATCGGGCCGTGCAGGGCTGGTTCATCGTCATCATCGCGATCGCCTATGTGACGTTGCTGTTCGTCATCGCCAGCCTCGGCGACCGGCGCTCAACGACATCCGGGCCTGACCGGGCCCGGCCCTTCATCTATGCGCTCAGCCTGGCGATCTACTGCACCTCCTGGACGTTCTTCGGTTCGGTCGGCCTTTCCTCCGAGCGCGGCCTTGAATTCCTCGGCATCTATATCGGCCCGGTTCTGGTGTTCGTGTTCGGCTTTCCGCTGCTTCGGCGCATCGTCAGGCTGGCCAAGACAGAGAAGATCACTTCGATCGCCGATTTCCTCGGCGCCCGCTACGGCAAGAGTTTTGCCGTTGCAGCGATCGCCACGCTGATCGCGACGATCGGCGCGGTGCCTTACATGGCGCTGCAGTTGAAGGCGATTTCCGGCTCGGTCAGCCTGATGGTCGAGCATTATACCGGCTCGCCGCCTTCCTTCGATCCGTTCGTCAGCGACATCTCGCTGGTCGTCGCCATGCTGCTTGCGCTGTTTGCGGTGCTGTTCGGCACGCGCCACGCCGACGCCACCGAGCACCAGGATGGGCTGGTGCTGGCAATAGCGGTGGAAACCGTGGTCAAGCTCGCCGCCTTCCTGGCGATCGGCCTGATGGTGACGTTCCTGATCTTCGGCGGCCCGGGCGATATGGTCGACAAGCTCGCCGAGAATTCGCAAGTTCAGCAGGCGATGAGCTACAGCACCTCGCTCGCCACCTGGCTGGTGCTGACATGTTTGAGCGGGTTCGCCATCATCATGCTGCCGCGCCAGTTCTACGTCACCATCGTCGAGAACCGCAACGAGGCCGAGTTGCGTACCGCAACATGGGTATTTCCGCTCTATCTGGTGGCGATCAATCTTTTCGTGCTGCCGATCGCGCTCGCCGGCTTGGCGCTGGTCGGCACCAAAACCAGCAGCGATCTCTACGTCCTGTCGCTGCCGCTGCTCAGCGGTCACGATCTGTTGGCCATGGCGGCGTTCATCGGCGGCCTGTCGGCGGCGACCGCGATGGTGATCGTCGAAAGCGTCGCGCTGTCGATCATGATCTCCAACGACCTCGTCATTCCGCTGTTTGTGCGCCGCCTGCTCAAGACCACGACGTCCGAGAACGAGGACTGGTCGACGCTCATCCTCAACGTGCGGCGGGCGGCGATCTTCATCATGCTGTTCGTCGCCTTCCTCTACTATCGCGAGAGCACCGACAGCGCGCGGCTCTCCTCGATCGGCCTGATGTCGTTCGCCGCGATCGCGCAGTTTGCGCCGGCCCTGATCGGCGGGTTGATCTGGCGCGGCGCCAACGGCAGGGGTGCGGCACTCGGCATGGTCGCCGGCATCGTCGTCTGGAGCTACACGCTGCTGCTTCCTTCGCTCGCCGCGTCCGACACCGGCATTGTCGTCCACGGCCTGTTCGGCTTCGAGGCATTGCGGCCGCAAGCGCTGTTCGGCACCATCGCCGAGCCGCTGAACCACGGCGTCTTGTGGAGCCTGTCGATCAACACGCTGTTCTTCGTGCTCGGCTCGCTGTCGCGCGCGTCGGTGCCGCTGGAACGCATCCAGGCGTCGATCTTCGTGCCGCGCGAGGCGAGCCCGATGCCGAGCCTGCGCCGCTTCCGCACCACCGTCACCCTCAACGACCTCAAGGACACCATCGCGCGCTATCTTGGCGTCGAACGCACCGAGCGGTCCTTCCAGTCGTTTGAAGAGAGCAGCGGCGCTTCGTTGCACGGCAACGAACAAGCCAGCATGGACGTCATCCGCTTCTCCGAGCAGCTTCTGGCGAGTGCTGTCGGCTCCTCCTCGGCGCGGCTGATCCTGTCGCTGCTGCTGCGCCGCAACGACCGCGAATCCAAGGATGCCTTCCGCCTGCTCGACGACGCCACCGAGGCGCTGCAGCACAATCGCGACCTGCTGCAGATCGCGCTCGACCAGATGGAACAAGGCATCACCGTCTTCGACAGGGATTTCCGGCTGATCTGCTGGAATCGCCAGTATCGGGCGCTGTTCGACCTGCCCGACGAGATGGGCCAGGTCGGGGTCTCGCTCGACCGCATCCTGCGCCACCTGGCCGAGCGCGGCGACATTCCGGCCGACCAGCGGGTGGCGATGCTCAACCGCCTCACCAGTTTCGTCAGCCCCTGGCAGATGGAGCTGAAGACCAGCGGCCGCATCCTGGAGTTGCGCTCCAACCCAATGCCTGATGGCGGCATCGTCGCCACCTATGCCGACATCTCAGGACGCGTCGAGCAGGATCTGGCGCTCAAGCGCGCCAATGAATCGCTGGAACAACGCGTCAAGGACCGCACCGTCGAACTGACCCGCGTCAACGAGGAACTGGCACAGGCGCAGATGCTGGCCGAGGAGGCCAATCTCGGCAAGACGCGGTTCCTTGCCGCCGCCGGCCACGATATCCTGCAGCCCCTGAACGCCGCCCGCCTCTATTGCTCGTCGCTGATCGAAAAGGCCGGCAAGGGCCAGACCGGCAAGGCCGCAAACAACATCGAATCCTCGCTGGAATCGGTCGAGACCATTCTCGGCGCGGTGCTCGACATCTCCCGCCTCGATGCCGGCGCGATGAAACCGGACGACGCCGTGTTCAGCCTGGACGAGCTGCTGCGGCAGATCGGCAACGACTTCCAGCCGCTTGCCGCCGAGAGGAAGCTCGGCCTGACGATCATGCCCTCGTCACTCAGCGTGATGACGGATCGCAACCTGCTACGCCGCCTGATCCAGAACCTGGTGTCCAACGCCATCAAATACACGCGCCGCGGCCGCGTCCTGGTCGGTGTGCGGCGGCGCGGCGAACTGGTCGAGATCCAGGTGATCGATACCGGCATCGGCATTGCCGGCGACAAGCTAAACACGGTTTTTCACGAATTCACCCGGCTCGATGAGGGCGCACGCGAAGCTGAAGGCCTCGGCCTCGGCCTCTCCATCGTCGACCGCATCGCTCGCGTCTTGCGCCTCGAAATCCGGATCTTTTCAAGCCCGGGCAAAGGCACGCGCTTTTCCGTCATCCTGCCGGTCGCGGCAGCGCAGGAGCCACGGCGCGTGGTCACGGCGAAAGCGCCGGTCCGCACTGCTGCTTCGCTTGCCGGGCTTCGCGTGCTCTGCATCGACAACGATGCCCGTATCCTCGACGGCATGCGCCTGCTGCTCGAAGGCTGGGGCTGCAGCGTCGACACGCTTGCCGGCTCGGGGGATCTCGAGCGATCCGGAATGCGTCGACCCGACCTCGTGCTTGCCGACTACCATCTCGACGGCGAGACCGGCCTTGATGCGATCGCCAAACTGCGCGCCATCCACGGCCAGGACATGCCGGCCGTGCTGGTCACCGCCGACCGCTCGAGCGAGGTGCGCGCCAGCGCCGGCAGGCTCGACGTGCCGGTGATCAACAAGCCGCTGAAGCCGGCGGTGCTGCGCTCGATGATGGCCAGGGTCAGGCCGCTGGCGTCGGCGGCAGAGTAGAGCCGGAAGGGGTCAACCCGTCGCCTGCAGCGGATCGCTGCCGATCTTCGACAGCAGGATCACCGCCTGGGTGCGGCTGTCGACGCCAAGCTTCTGCAGGATGGCCGAGACATGCGCCTTGATCGTCGCCTCGGAGACGCCGAGTTCGTAGGCGATCTGCTTGTTGAGCAGCCCTTCCGCCAACATGCCGAGCACGCGCGTCTGCTGCGGCGTCAGCGTCTGCAGCCGCTTGATCAGATCGGATATCTCGGGATCGCGCTCGACGCCGAGATCGATGCCCGCTGGCGCAGCGATGTCGCCGGCAAGCACCGACTGCACGGCGCTGCGGATCTCCTCCATGCTGGCCGATTTGGAGATGAAACCCGAAGCGCCGAGGTCGAGCGCGCGCCGGATAGTCACCGGGTCGTCATGTGCCGACACCACCACCAGCGGCACCGTCGGATGGATGCCGCGCAGCGAGATCAGGCCGGAAAGGCCGCTAGCGCCCGGCATCGACAGGTCGAGCAGCACCAGATCGACGTCCTCATTGGCCACGACCAGCGCCTTGGCGCTTTCGAAATCGCCGGCCTCGTGAATGCCGGCGACGTTGCCGATGCCGGCAAGCGCCTCTCTCAGCGCACCGCGAAAAAGCGGATGATCGTCGGCGATGACGAAAGTGTAGCCCGACGGCACATGGCCCTCCCCAAATCCCATTGATGATTGTCTGCTTCTTACGGGATCAGTCGAACGATTATGCGGCGATATCAGCCGTTTTCAAGCGCAAAGCTATGCGCCGGGTTTCCCCGGTGAACGGTTGCTCAGGTTTTTTGCGGATTGGGCTTGGCGGCATCCTCGCCGCTATCCTTTTCCATGTCCTTGACGATGCCGATGAAGCTGCGCAGGAAGCGCTCCATATAGCTCATCGTCTTGTTGAAATCCTCCTCGCTGGGCAATGTCGACTCAAAGCGGGCGGCAAGCGAGTTTTCGAGCTTGACGACGCGCTGGTCGAGCGCCTTCACCGAATTTTGCAGCCGGTCGATCTCGTCCTGGAAGGCGGCGCGTTCATCGGCCGCCATCTTGCAGACGAGCTGGCCGGAACGCTCCTCGCAGATCGACATCGCACCGGTCTGCGTGTCCATGCGGACATAGCCGGTGGCCGACTTTTCCAGCCGGTAGCGTTCGGTCTCCTCCGAAAAGGCTGATGCCGCGACGAGCGAGACGAGTGCTGCGGGAATCAAGACGTGCTGCGGACGCATATTGTCCTCCATGGGCCAGTAAGCGCAATTTATCGCATGTTTGCGCCGGAAATGGGGAAGAACCCTGGCCCGCTCTTTCCCGTATGGTTGGTTCGGACTATAGCGCAACCATGTCTCAGATTATCTACAAGATAGTGCCTGAAGCGTTGTGGCGCGAGGCCGAAAGAAATGGCCGCTTCACCGGCGCGCCGATCGACGTCGCCGACGGCTTCATCCATTTTTCCACCGCCGGCCAAGCCAAGGAAACGGCGGCAAAACACTTTGCCGGCCAGACCGGGCTGCTGCTGGTCGCGATTGATGGAGCCAAGCTCGGTGATGCGCTGAAATACGAGGTCTCGCGCGGCGGTGCGCTGTTCCCGCATCTTTACGGCCCGCTCGACCTCAAGGCCGTCGTCTGGGTGCAATCATTGCCGCTCGGCACCGATGGCCTGCACCAATTCCCGGCGCTGGAGGCCGAATGAGCGTGCTCGACCGGCTCGGCCAGAGGTTCCTGTTCGCATTCGATCCGGAAGCCGCCCACGGCCTGTCAATCGCCGCGCTGAAATGCGGGCTGCCGGTCACCCGGCGCCCAGTGCGCGACGACAGGCTGAAAGTCAGCGTCTGCGGCATCGATTTTCCCAATCCGCTCGGCATGGCTGCCGGCTACGACAAGAACGCCGAGGTTCCCGATGCGCTGCTTGGCCTCGGCTTCGGCTTTGCCGAGGTCGGCACGATCACGCCGCTGCCGCAGGCCGGCAACCCGAAGCCGCGCATCTTTCGGCTGACATCGGACGAGGCGGTGATCAACCGGCTGGGCTTCAACAATGAGGGCCACGAGGCCGCCGAACAACGGCTTGCCGCCCGCAAGGGCCGCGCCGGCATCGTCGGCGTCAATATCGGCGCCAACAAGGACAGCACCGACCGCATCAGCGACTATGAACGCGGCGTTGTCAGGTTTGCGCTATACGCCAGCTATCTGACGGTCAACATCTCCTCGCCGAACACGCCGGGTCTGCGCAACATGCAGGCGCGTGAACAGCTCGGCGAACTCCTGTCGCGCGTCATGGCCGCACGTACGGCAGCTGCAGCGCAGCCGCCCGTCTTCCTGAAGATAGCGCCGGACCTGGTCGAGGCCGAGTTGGAGGATATCGCCGCCGAGGTCACCGAGAAGGCAATAGACGGTGTCATCGTCTCCAACACCACCATCGCGCGGCCGGGGCTGCGCAGAGCCGATCTTGCCGGCGAGACAGGCGGGCTTTCGGGAAAGCCGCTGTTCGAGCGCTCGACCATCGTGCTGGCCAAGATACGCAAACTGCTTGGCCCGGACCGCGCCATCATCGGCGTCGGCGGTGTCGATTCCGCTGAGACGGCACTTGAAAAGATCCGCGCCGGCGCCGATCTCGTCCAGCTCTACACCGGCATGATCTATGCCGGGCCGGCACTGCCGGGCCGCATTCTTGCGGGGATGGCGCGTTTTGCGGATATGCAACGGCTCAAGTCGCTGCGCGAGTTGCGCGATAGCAGCCTCGATCAATGGTCGTCCAAGCCGCTCTGACCCGAAGTCGCTCTAAAACGCCGTCCGCATCCGCACACGCAAAATGATAAGCAGGCTGAAGCCGCGCACCAGCAGGAAGACGTGCAGCGCCGCCCACAGGCCGTGATTGCCGAAGGCCGGCGCCAGGATGAGCAAGGCCGCGCTGAAGACAAGGAACGACAAAAGCATCATGTTGCGCATGTCGCGCGACCAGGTCGCGCCGATGAAGACGCCATCCATCTGGAACGCCAGCACGCCGCTGAGCGCGGTGAACGCCGCCCAAGGCAGGTAGATGTCAGCAATGGCGCGAACGTCTTGTGAGGTCGTGATCAGGGCGACCAGATCAATTCCACCCAGCAAAAGGACAAGCGTCGCCGTGGCGGCCAGCCCGAAGCCCCACAACAGGGTCAGCCGAACCGCCTGCCGGAATTGCATGGCGGCACGCGCACCGACGGCCCGCCCGGCGAGCTGTTCGGCTGCCGTGGCGAAACCATCGAGGAAATAGCCGGCGATGAGGAAGACGTTCATCAGCACGGCGTTGGCGGCCAGCGTCACCGTGCCGAACTGTGCGCCCTGGCGGGTGAACAGCGCGAAAGCGGCGAGCAGCGAGAACGACCGGATCATGATGTCACGGTTGAGCGACATCATGCGCAGGAATGCCGACAGGTCGAGGATGCGATGGCGCGGCAGCCGGGGCGCTGCCCAGAAACGCCGGCCGATGATCGCCAGACCAAGCAGCATGGCGACGAATTCACCGGTGACGGTCGCCCAGGCGACGCCGGCAACGCCCCAGCCGAGTTCCAGCCCTAGCAGGATGCAGAGCGCAATGTTGATGCCGTTCAGCACCAATTGCAGCATCAGTCCCAGCCCGCCCTCGCCACGCCCCAGCACATAGCCGAGGATGGCGTAGTTGATCAGCGAGAACGGTGCTGCAAGCAGCCTGATGCGGATGTAGACGGCCATCGCTTCGCTGACGCGCGGCTCAGCGCTCATGAACCATTGTCCGGCGATGGCGACCAGTGGCGCAAGTGCGGCAAGCACGATGCCGGCGACGACCGCGATCAGCACAGCACGCCAGAACACCGCCTGTTCCTCCAGTTCGTCGCCGCGTCCGACAGCCTGGGCGACGAGGCCTGTGGTGCCGGAGCGCAGGAAATTGAAGGAGGTGAAGACGACATCGAAGACCAGGGCGCCAGCCGCCAGGCCGCCGAGAAGGGCAGCGTCGCCCAACTGCCCGACCACCGCAGTGTCGACGATGCCGAGCAGCGGCGTCGTCAGATAGGCGAGCGTCATCGGCACCGCGATGGCGAGCACCGAGCGATTGGTGACGACGAAAGACCGGCTGTTGGCCGTTGCTGACACCTGATCCAGGATCCCGCTTCCCCATTGCGGCTTGATCGAACAGCCGATGTGCCCCAGTTTCCGGACGCCGCGCAACCACTCATCCCACTACGGCCAACCGAAACCCGCCTCTGGCTCACCTGCCGCTCATGCTCCTGCAGATCGTTCATCATCCCGACTACGACGCCGGCTTCGCCGTCAACCATCGCTTCCCGATGAGCAAATACAAGCTGCTGATGGAAGCCTTGGGCGCGCGCGGACTGACCGGCCCCGCCGCGCTCAACGTGCCCGAACCGGCGCCGGCATCATGGCTGAAGCTTGCCCATGACACCGGCTATGTCGACCAGGTGCTGGCCTGCGAAGTGCCTGAAAAAATCGAGCGCGACATCGGCTTTCCGGTGAGCCCGCGCGTCTCGCTCAGGGCGCAGCTCGCAACGGGTGGCACCGTGCTGGCGGCGCGGCTGGCATTGCTGGACGGCATCGCCTGCAACACCGCCGGCGGCAGCCATCATGCGCGGCGCGCGCAAGGCGCCGGCTTCTGCACCTTCAACGATGTTGCGGTGGCTTCACTGGTACTGCTTGCCGAAGCTGCCGCCCGCAACATCCTGATCGTCGATCTCGACGTGCATCAGGGCGACGGCACGGCGGACATTCTCGGCGACGAGCGGCGCGTGTTCACGTTTTCCATGCATGGCGACCGCAACTATCCGACACGAAAGATCGCTTCCGACCTCGACATCGCCCTGCCCGACGGCAGCGGCGATGCGGCCTATCTCGAAAGGTTGGTCGGCATCCTGCCGGAACTCACCGCCAGGGCGCGCTGGGACGTCGTTTTCTACAATGCAGGGGTCGACGTTCATGCCGAGGACCGGCTTGGCAGGTTGTCGCTGTCGAACGAGGGGCTGCGTGCCCGCGACGACATGGTGATCCGTCATTTCCGCGCGCTCGGCATCCCGGTCTGCGGCGTTATCGGCGGTGGCTATTCGACTGACGTGGCGGCCCTCGCCGCGCGCCATGCCATCCTGTTCGAAGTGGCCTCAGGCTTCGCCTGAGCGCCTATCGTTTGGGCATGATCCTTTCCGAAAACCGGTTCCACTTTTTGCTACGCTGACCTTCGGTTCGGGATCATGCTCTATTTCCGATAATTGGCGATCCTGAGCAGAATGAAGGCCGGAATGACGATCGCCGCGCCCAGCAGGATATAGCCAAGGAAACGCTCAATGGCGCGGAAGCCCAGATTCCAGAGATCGACGAAGAAATTCCGGATGCCGTAGAGCACATCCATCGGCGACCAGCCGAATGCGTTCATGACAAGGCCGACGAGGAACGACACCACCAGCAGCTTCAGGAGCACCCGGAGCGGCGTATCGCCGAGAAAGCGCGTCAGTGCGGACAAGGCGTGTCTCCAGATTCGGTTACAGGTCCAGAAATACGCACTTGCCGCGCTGGCATCAAGGCGGTCACCAACTCCAGTTGCCCCGGACGGCGGGTGGCCGGATTGTCTGCTCGCCAGTCTTGACACCGATGCTGCAGTGCAGCAAAATTAGGCGACAGAGGGTGACCCGTTGATATCGATCTGCCAGACCCACTCGTATCGCCCGGTGATGGACGGACTGCGCTGTCTCGCCGTGACCTGCGACCACGGGACTTTTTGAATGAAGTACAGGCGCGATATCGATGGTCTTCGGGCCGTTGCGGTGCTGCCGGTTGTACTCTTCCATTTCGGAATCTCGGCAATTCCAGGCGGTTTTACCGGCGTCGATATCTTCTTCATCATATCCGGCTATCTGATCACCGGAAGCCTTCTGGACGACCTTGAACGCGGCCAGTTTTCGATCATCAGCTTCTATTGGCGCCGTGCCCGGCGCATCCTGCCGGCTCTGATCTTTGTCACGCTTCTCACCTGCATTGCGGCATTGTTCATTCTTCTGCCGTCAGATCTGCACGAATTCAGTCTCAGCGTCATAGCGGCCTCGACTTTCTGGTCGAACATCTATTTTTGGAAGACGTCAAATTACTTCTCCATCGATGCCGAGCTCCGACCGCTGTTGCACACCTGGTCGCTTTCGGTCGAGGAGCAGTACTATATCTTTGCCCCAATCCTGATGTTCCTGATCTATCGCTATTTTGCCAAGCGCTGGCTGACGATACTCCTGCCGATCATTCTCGGCAGCTTCGTGCTGGCGGTCATGGCGACATGGCTGGCGCCAAACGCGGGATTCTACCTGCTGCCGACACGAGTCTGGGAACTCATGCTGGGCGCGGTGCTCATGCTGAAACGGCCCCCGCCCTTGAGCAACCGGTTCCTTATGGAACTGGTCGGGCTGGCCGGATTTGGCCTTCTCGCCATCGGGTTCTTTGCGATCTCGGAGAGCGACCCGTTCCCGGGCTACAACGCTTTGTATCCTTGCCTCGGAACTGCCCTCCTTATCTATGTCGGCCAAAATAGCCCCTCGACGATCGCCAGCCGCATACTCGAAATTCGGCCGCTGGTCTGGATCGGCCTCATCTCCTATTCGCTGTATCTTGTTCACTGGCCGATCAATGCGTTCGCGCACTATCTTTCGTTACAAAAACTCGACCTGTCGATGACCGTTGCGATGACGGTTACAAGCTTCGCATTGGCTGCATTTTCCTGGAAGTACATCGAGCAGCCGTTTCGGCAGAAAAGGAGCTTCACCGCCCCGGTGCCGATCTTCGCCTTTTCAGCGGGCGCAATCGCTCTTCTTTGCGTTGGCGGGGCGGCCGGGGCGCTCGGCAACGGCTTTCCGCAACGGTTTCCGGACTATGCCCAACAGCGGATTCCTGTCGGGGACTGGGGCAATGGCACCTGTTTCAACGAGGGCTCCAGCCGGATCGAAAGCTGGAATATCGAGGATTGCACGCGCACTCGCGGCTTCCCAACAACCGTTTTGTTGTGGGGCGACTCGTTCGCCGCCCACTATGTTTCAGGCCTGGACGCCAACATAAATCAGCTCCAGGCCAACATCGTGGAGTATACTTACGCAGGCTGTCCACCGATCCTCTCTTACTTCTCCTATGCACGCCCGGATTGCATGCCGTTCAATCAGCGAGCCCTGAAGATCGTCCAGGACGCCGGCATCAAGACGGTTGTACTCAGCGGTCGGTGGACCGACTACGAGGCCAGAAGTTTCGACGGTCTCCAGCAAACGATCGATACGCTTGGTGGTCTGGGCGTGCGCGTGTTTGTCATCGGCCAGTCCCCGCAGTTCATAACCGATGTTCGAAAAATCGCGTTCTTCGCAAAGCGCGAAAATCTCGATGATACATCGTGGCCAATGGCCATGGATCCCGACATCAACAACCGTGTGCGCGCATTTACCAAAGGCGCCACCTTTATCGATCCGCTGAATTTCCTCTGTAGTGCAGGACGCTGCTCCTACGCCGACGCAGGCCAGTTTCTTTATTTCGACTATGGCCATTTCTCTTCAATCGGGGCCACGCTGGCAATTTCGAAATACTGGCCGGCTTTTGCCGCAGACGATGCCCTTGCCACGACGGAATAACAGTCTGGCGGCTGGCAAGGCACGAGTGCACGCTTAACCATTGCCCGAACGCCGGCTTGCGTGGTAACGAGGCTGCTGCGCGGGTATGATGTAATGGTAGCTTGTCAGCTTCCCAAGCTGAACGCGCGGGTTCGATTCCCGCTACCCGCTCCAGGTTGTTCCGCAAAGGTTTGTGCCTGATTTAGCAAGAGCTGAAACCCACCAGTTTTACAGGCAGTTTTACGGTTTTAGTTTTGCTTCGGTTCCTGGAATCGCCGTCGGCGCTTCGGCGAGATCGCATGTCCACCCTTGCGCGCCTTCAGGTGCACACGATCAAACGACCGCTCACCCGTTCCGGTCGTCATGCGGATGGGCCATTATCGTCGCCCGCGAGCGGACTTATGCGAGTTGCACCGTTAGTCATGAGGCGAAACGATCTTCTCGAACCTGACGGTGTGAATGCAGTCGCGACCGTCAAGGGGGTTTTTCGCTGGGGCTGATTTGTAAGTCAGCATTCGACTGTCCGTATCGACGAAACGAACTTGCTGGGTGCCCTCCCACGTCGCGTTCCAGCTCATGTCAATATGGTGAATAACTCGATCATCTTCGACCGTGTATGTCCCTGCATAGGCAAACATCGAATCGTAGAGTTCGATCTTTTCTTCAGGAGTAGGGACAAGCTCGTTGGGTGTAATGCGATCTTCATTAAGCACGAGGACCATCACTCGGCCATCCGCAGCATAGGTGATAACGCCTCTGGGATTCTTTCCCAAAGCGTCTCTGACTTCGCCGGATTCAAGGACCTCATAAGTCCAGGAAATCATCCTCCACGATCCCAGCAGCAAAGTTGCCAATTGCGACACGGCACTGACCTCCACGAAGGGTGGATCAAATTAGCATGAAGCCTGACCCTGCCAAAGTTCCGGTGGAACTCGATTTATCCAATTGGCGACATGGCAAGGCAGACTACTGCAAACCACCAAAAGCGGACTTTCCTCGATCGAATTCTCTTCCCGAAGCCAATGTTCAATGGATCTGGAACTCCCGACCCAATCCCCTTTCGACTTGGCATCTCGAGGGTGGCCAATCCATTCTGCTACGGAGCAAGCTCGTCGGCGGCACGGGCGATCTCGTTCGTGAACTCGACTTTCGTGCCCGGCTGCACGATAGAGCCAAGGTCTTCGGCATCCCAATTGGTCAGTCGGATGCAGCCATGCGAGAAGGTCGTGCCGATCTTGCCCGGGTCGGGGGTACCGTGGATGCCGTAGCTTTCGATGGAGAGATCGATCCAGACCGAACCCACGGGATTGTTCGGCCCGGCAGCGATGGTGAAGGGCCGCTTGGTCCGGACTCCCTTGAAAGCGAAGTCCGGATCGTAGTGATAGGTGGGGTTGTGCACCACGCGCTTGACCTCCGCCATGCCGCTTGGCGCCGGGTTTTCATCACTCCCAATCGAGGCGGGGTAGACTGCGAGCCATTTGCCGGAATGGTCGAGCACGCGCACCAGGCGAGCGCCCTTGTCGACCTCGATGCGGGCGACGCCAGCGGGAGGATCGCCCCGGCCAATATCAGGCACCATCAGGGTCGTGCCGGGCTTCCTGAAGCCGATGCCCGGATTGAGCATCCTGAGCAACTGTTCGCTGACATGGAAGCGCTCCGCCAGCTTCTCTGCCGCGGTGCGATAGCCGAGCCGCCGCAGACGGGCCATCCTCTCCAGGCGAGCCGGGATACGCCTGGTGAAGGGTCCGCGCACATCCTTGCGCGTCACCTCATAGGTGACCAGCACCGGGTCGGTGGAAGTTGCCATGAGCTTGTCCCAGGTCTCCCGAGTGAGCTTGCCGTCGGAATGGAGTCCGTTCGCCGCCTGAAAGGCGCCGATCGCCTTGGCGAAGTTCTCTGAAAGCCGGCCGTCGATCAGGCCCGGCGAGAAGCGGGCGCGATCCAAGAGAATCTGCGCCTTCAACACGGTCGGATCGGCATCCTTCGGTTCGCCGGCGGCGAACTGGGCTTGATTGACGGTGGTTAGGTCCAGCTTGGCTGCCCGCGCTCCGCCGCAAGCCAGGGCAAGCATCGCCGCGAAAACGAGGAGGAGCCTGATCATCGATGGTCTCGCTGGGGCTGCAACAGGAGCCCGCTTCTATGACGCGGCACGGCCCTGTGTGGTTCCTTCGCTCGAGCGATATTCTGAATTGAAGCGACATGACCGAAGACCGTGCAGCTGCGATAGCTATGCAGTGGATCGGCAATGGATTGCTTGATTTAACGCCGTCAGCCTACCTCTCTCAAAATGAAGTCGTGCAGCATCTTGGCTGCCGGCGACAGCGCGCGATTTTTTACGGTGATCAGGCTATAAGGCCTGACCTCGATGTCGAACTCGGTCTGGACGACGTCGATGGCGCCGGCCAGCCCCTCGGGGTTCTGGATGAATTTCGCCACCTGGATCGACACCGGCGCGATGGCGTCCGACTGCGCGACCATGACCAGGGTCAGGAGCAGCGAGCTGGTGTTGAGGATGCGGTCCGGCAGCGCGATGTTGCGGTTCAGGAAATTGCTCTCCATCGCCTGGCGCAGCGGCGAGCCGCCCGACTGGAAAACCCAGTCGTAGGCGGCGGTCTCCTCCAGCCGCACCGCCTTGCCCTTAGCCAGCGGGTGGCCGCGGCGCACGATCAGGCAGGCTTTTTCGACGCCGATAACGCGGGCCTCGAACAGCCGTGGATTAAGGTCGTCGGGGATGCGCGCGATGATGAAATCGTGACGTGTGGCGATCAACTCGCGCGCCAGCACATTGGAGGTCTCGACCTGCATTGTGATCTCGATACGCGGATAGATGCGCCGGATTTCGCGGATCGCCGGCACGGCGAGCTCGATCGCAGGGGCCGTCACCGCGCCCAGGAACACCGAGCCGCCCTTGCCCGCCTTGAGCTCCGATATCTCGCGGTCGACTTCACGCATCTCGAGCAGGATCGAACGCGCGCGCCTCGCCAACGCCTTGCCATAGGGCGTCAGCGTGATGCCGCGCGGCAGCCTTTCGCACAGCTTGACATCGAGCACCGCCTCCATCTCGGCGATCATGCGCGAGGCGGCGGGCTGGGAAATGTTCATGACCTGAGCTGCCGCGCTGACCCGGCCATGGTCATCGAGGGCTGCGACCATGCGCATGTGGCGAAGACTGAGGCCGCTGCGCAGCAGGGTCTCACTCCTGCCGGGACTTTCGCCATAACCATCTGAAAGTCCAGTAGGATCCCGTAGCGCCGCCATGATCTCCGTTTGCTCCTCGCTCGTGGCCGGCCGGCAATCCGGCCAGATCTTTTGTCCACTTTCAGTATATCAGTCTGGGTATAGCAACCACCAAAGATCGCATTTGACAGTTATGGCAAAGAGCCACACCCTTGGCGCGTCCTGAGGCTTGACCGTCGCCAGCGAGAAAAATCGCATCGACTGGAACCAGAGTCTCA
Organism: Mesorhizobium sp. WSM4849; assembly: GCF_055811385.1. Taxonomy (NCBI): domain Bacteria; kingdom Pseudomonadati; phylum Pseudomonadota; class Alphaproteobacteria; order Hyphomicrobiales; family Phyllobacteriaceae; genus Mesorhizobium; species Mesorhizobium sp. WSM4849. The sequence goes on along the minus strand of NZ_JBVVPW010000001.1, from coordinate 263,151 downwards.
GGGCCGATTGGGAGGATACCGGAGATCGATATGACGGCAGCGGCGCGTTTGGCGCTCCTGCGCGATCGCGCGGCCCACGAAACCCAGGGTGCGCGTCCATCAACCAGGGAGAGTTAATGTGAAGATCATCAAGACACTGGCCGCCGTCGCGGCCCTTAGCATCGCGGCCATGACGGTCCCGGCGCAGGCAGGCGAAGGCCTCATCGGCGTGCTGATGCCGACCAAGACCTCGCAGCGCTGGATCAACGACGGCGACGCCGTCAAGTCCCAGCTCGAGGCTCTGGGCTACACTGTCGACCTGCAATATGCGCAGGACGATATCCCCAATCAGCTCAGCCAGTTGGAAAACGAAATCACCAAAGGCCCGAAGGCACTGATCATCGCCTCGATCGACGGCACCACGATGTCGGACGCCCTGCAGAAGGCGGCTGACGCCGGTGTCGTCGTCGTCGCCTATGACCGGCTGATCAAGAAGACCGCGAATGTCGACTACTACACCACGTTCGACAATTTCGGCGTCGGCGTCATCCAGGCGAAATCGCTGCTCAAGGGCCTCGGCTATCCCGAAAACAAGGGTCCATTCAACATCGAGCTGTTCGGCGGTTCGCCGGACGACAACAATGCCTTCTTCTTCTACGACGGCGCGATGTCCGTTCTGCAGCCGCTGATCGACGACAAGACCCTCGTGGTGAAGTCCGGCCAGATGGGCATGGACAAGGTCGGCACGCTCCGCTGGCTGGCAGCGACCGCCCAGGCCCGCATGGACAATCTGCTCTCCGCCAACTACTCGGATGGCAGCCGCGTCGATGGCGTGCTCTCGCCGTATGACGGTCTGTCGCGCGGTATCATCGCCTCGCTGCGCGCCGTCGGTTACGGCACGGCCGATCAGCCCTGGCCAATCGTCACCGGCCAGGACGCCGAAACCGCTTCGGTCAAGGCGATCATCGCCGGCGAGCAGTACTCGACGGTGTTCAAGGACACCCGCGAACTCGCCAAGGCGACGGTCGAACTCGTCGACAAGGTGCTCTCGGGCGGCAAGCCGGAAGGCCTCGACACCACGACCTACAACAACGACGTCAAGGTCGTCCCCTCGATCCTGCTGACGCCGCATGAGGTCGACAAGTCGAACTACCAGGCGCTGGTGGTCGATTCCGGCTACATCAAGGCCGAAGAGCTGAAGTAACCGCAGTTGTAAAAACCGGGGTCCTGCGCAGCGCAGGACCCCTTTTCGTTAGCGAGCGACACCGGTATTGTTTCCGGACCTCGGAGGAGTGGTATTCCTGATGGCCTCGACGATTTTGGAGATGCGTGACATCACCAAGACGTTTCCCGGCGTCAAGGCGCTGTCGAATGTCAACCTCAGCGTCGAGGAAGGCGAGATCCACGCCGTTGTCGGCGAGAACGGCGCCGGCAAGTCGACGCTGATGAAGGTGCTGTCGGGCGTGTATCCATCCGGCACTTATGACGGCGAAATCATCTATCGCGGCGATGAGTGCCATTTCAAGGGCATCCACGACAGCGAGCGCCGCGGCATCGTCATCATCCACCAGGAACTCGCGCTGGTTCCGATGCTGTCGATCGCCGAAAACATCTTTCTCGGCAACGAGCACGCCAGATACGGTGTCATCGACTGGAACGCCAACGAGACGCGCACCAGCGCTCTGCTCAAGAAGGTGGGCCTTAAGGAAGACCCCAAGACGCTGATTACCAATATCGGTGTCGGCAAGCAGCAATTGGTCGAGATCGCCAAGGCGCTCAGCAAGGAAGTGCAGCTGCTGATCCTCGACGAACCGACGGCGAGCCTGTCCGAAAAGGACAGCCAGGCGCTGCTCGACCTGCTGCTCGAATTCAAGCGGCAGGGCATCACCTCGATCCTGATCTCGCACAAGCTCAACGAGATCAACCGGGTCGCCGACAAGGTCACGATCATCCGCGACGGGCGGACCATCGAGACGCTGCCTAAGAAAGACATTTCGGAAGACCGCATCATCACCTCGATGGTCGGCCGCTCGCTAGACGACCGTTATCCGTCGCGCGAGCCCGAGATCGGTGAGATCGTGCTCCAGGTGAGGAACTGGTCGGTCTATCACCCGATCCATGCCGAGCGGCAAGTGATCAAGGGCATCGACATCGACGTCCGCAAGGGCGAGGTGGTGGGTATCGCCGGGCTGATGGGCGCCGGACGCACCGAATTCGCGATGAGCCTGTTCGGCAGCTCCTATGGCCGCCGCATCACGGGGGAGGTGCTGCTCAAGGGCAAGCCCATCGATGTCTCCTCTGTCAGCAAGGCAGTGGAACACGGCATTGCTTACGTCACCGAGGACCGCAAGACCTACGGTCTCAACCTGATCGATCACATCAAGCACAACATCACGCTGGCCAATCTTCCCGGCGTGTCGCGCCATAGCGTGATCGACGACATGCGCGAGCTCGCCGTCGCCAACGACTACAAGGCCAAAACCAACATCCGCTCGTCCAGCGTTTATCAGATGACCGGCAATCTATCGGGCGGCAATCAACAGAAGGTGGTGCTGTCGAAGTGGCTGTTCGCCAATCCGGAGGTGCTGATCCTCGACGAGCCGACGCGCGGCATCGACGTTGGCGCCAAGTATGAAATCTACACGATCATCGCGCGTCTCGCCTCGGAGGGTAAGGCGATCATCGTCATCTCGTCGGAGATGCCCGAACTGCTCGGCATCACCGACCGCATCTATGTCATGAACGAAGGACGTATCGTCGGCGAAATGGCGGCGAGCGATGCCAGCCAGGAAAAGATCATGCGCGCCATCGTTCGCGGAGAAGGAAAAGCATCATGAGCACCGAAAGCGCTCCCGTCCCGAAAAGCGGCGTCGCCGAAGATGTGCAGCAGGGTCCGCGCGTTGCCGTCTCGGCGCTGGTCACCAACCTGCGCGAATACGGCCTGATCCTGGCGCTTATCGCCATCATGGTATTCTTCCAGTACACGACGTCCGGAACGCTGTTCAAGCCGGTGAACTTGAGTAACCTGGTGCAGCAGAACAGCTTCATCATCGTGATGGCGCTGGGCATGCTGCTGGTGATCGTCTCCGGCCATATCGATCTCAGCGTCGGGTCCGTCGCCGGTTTCATCGGCGCGCTGGCGGCGATGATGATGGTCATCTGGCCTCTCGGCCCTTTCAGCAATCCGCTGGTGGTGTCGATCATCTGCCTGATCATCGGCGGCGCGATCGGCGCGGGACAAGGCTACTGGATCGCCTATCACCGAATACCGAGCTTCATCGTCACGCTGGCGGGGATGCTGATCTTCCGCGGCATCTGCCAGGCGCTGCTGGGTGGCGGGTCTTCCGTGGGGCCGCTCCCAGCCGGCTTCAAGGCGCTCAGTTCCGGCTTCATTCCGGACGTGATCGGCTCGTTGACGCTGATCCCGCCGGTCGTGAACGCTGCCGGCAAGACCATCGTCGGCAGCGGGCTGACGCTGCACATGACGACGATCGTGATCGGCCTCGTTGCCGTGCTCGCCTATGCCTATTTCGGACTCAGGGCACGGCGCAGCCGCGAGCGGCATGGCTACCAAGCCGAACCCTTCACGCTGTTCGTCGTCAAGACCCTGGTGACCAGCGCTCTGGCGCTGTTTCTGGTCTACCAATTCGCCACCTACAGAGGTCTGCCAATCGTTCTCGTAGTGATGGGCGTGCTGATCGCGCTGTTCGTCTTCGTCACCAAACGCATGACGGTCGGCCGCCGTATCTACGCAATGGGCGGCAATGCCAAGGCGGCGCAGCTATCGGGTATCAAGACCGAGCGGCTGACCCTGATGGTGTTCATCAATATGGGCGTGCTCTCGGCGCTCGGCGGGCTGATCATTGCGGCGCGCCTTGGCCAGGCGGTGCCGGCGGCCGGCCTCGGCAGCGAGCTCGACGTCATCGCCGCTGTGTTCATCGGCGGCGCTTCGGCGATGGGCGGCGTCGGTCAGGTTATTGGCGCGGTGGTCGGCGGTTTCATCATGGGCGTCATGAACAACGGCATGTCGATCATGGGCGTCAATGTCGATTGGCAACAGGTGGTCAAAGGCCTGGTGCTGCTCGGCGCCGTGGTCTTCGACGTCTACAACAAGAACAAGGCTTGAGGGCGAGGGAACTCATGCAGGTCGCCAAACGTGTGCAGCGTGTTGGGACAACGACATGCATAAAAACAAGGATTAAAGCGGGCCGCCTTTCAAACGCGGCGCGCGTTTAGGAGGCACGGGTCACATCGCGGCGCTGCCGGGCGGCGCAAAGAAGTCCCTCAGGGACCGGGCCCGCGAGCGCAATCCGGACGAACAGTTCACCAGTGGCGCGGATACTATCCGAGCCGCGCTGGTCAAGGTTTGCCAACCCGGCAGCCAGGCCAAAGGCAATTGAGAGAGGGTACATCATGCTGATCTCCCAGATCCTCGACGACGCAGAGACCATCCGCGTCGTTGCCCGCAACGGCGGCAAGACCCGAATCATCAACGGCGCCCGCAGCGTCTATTCGCTGGCGATGGAGGCCGCGCGCACAGGCACCGGACTTGTCGCCCTCATCGAGCGCAAGGGCTTCGGTGAAGCGGTCGACCTCGATGCCGCCTACAAGAAGGGGCGGCTGTTGTCACCAATCAACCATCCCGACCCGGCGCATCTCCACCTCACCGGCACCGGGCTGACACATCTCGGCTCCGCCGCGACCCGCGATTCCATGCACAAGAAGCTCAGCACCGACGGCGAGGAGCAGCTCACCGATTCCATGAAGATGTTCCGCATGGGGCTGGAAGGTGGCAAGCCGGCCAAGGGCCAGACGGGCGTGCAGCCGGAATGGTTCTACAAGGGCAACGGCACCATGGCGGTGGCGCCCGGTGCGGCACTTCTGTCGCCCGCCTTCGCCGAGGATGCCGGCGAGGAGCCGGAAGTCGCCGGCATCTATGTCATCGGCGACGACGGCGCCCCTTTCCGCGTCGGCTTCACGCTGTCAAACGAGTTTTCCGACCATGTCACCGAGCGCGTGAACTATCTTTTCCTCGCGCATTCCAAGCTGCGCAACGCTTCGTTCGGGCCGGAGATCCTGATCGGCGAACTGCCGTCCGACGTCAGGGGTACCTCGCGCATCGTCCGCGACGGCAAGCTGCTGTGGGAAAAGCCATTCCTGTCGGGCGAGGCGAACATGTCGCATACCATCGCCAATCTCGAACATCACCACTTCAAATATTCGGCCTTCCGCCAGCCGGGCGACGTGCATGTGCACATGTTCGGCACGGCAACGCTGTCCTTCGCCGACGGCGTCAGGACCGAGGCCGGCGACGTGTTCGAGATCGAGGCCAAGGATTTCGGCCTGCCGCTACGCAACCCGCTTGAAATCGAGCAGCCGGTGAAGGTCGCCGTGAAGGCGCTTTGAACGGTCAATGACGGCGTGATCTCTCCCCTTGTGGGGGAGATGGCCGGCAAGCCAGAGGGGGCGCTGTCCCGCCAAATGCCTGCAGGTTGCCGCAGCTGGTCGCAGGGTGCGAAGTTGGTGATCCTTCGCGCCCCCCTCCTGCCCTGCCGGGCATCTCCCCGATGAGGGGGGAGATTGGCAGCTTCAACCTCTCAATAGATATCGAAATCGAAATATTTGGCCTGGATCTTCTTGTAGGTGCCGTCTGCGACGATCGCATCGATCGCGGCGTTGAGCTTTTCGCGCAGCGCATTGTCTTCCTTGCGCACGGCTATACCGGCTTCGGTCTCAGTGCCCTTGACGTCGCCGACCATCTTGCAGCAGCCGTCGCTCGACTTCTTCATCCAGTCCATCAGCACGAATTTGTCTGAAAGGACGGCATCAAGCCGGCCGTTCATCAGGTCGGCGACCGCCTCCTCCTGGGTCGGGTAGAGCTTCGCCTCGGCGCCTGCCTTGCTATAGACATCCTGGGCATAGTCGGCCTGGGTGGTCGAAGCCTGCGCGCCGACTGTCTTGCCGGCGAGTGCTGCGGGTTCGGTCGAGGCAATATCGCTGTCCTTCAGGGCCACCAGCGAAAGCGGCGTCGTATAGTATTTGTTGGTGAAGGAGACCTGCTTCTTGCGCTCCTCGGTGATGCTCATGGACGCGATGATGGCGTCGAATTTTCTGGCCTGGAGCGCTGGGATCATGCCGTCCCAGTCCTGCGTGACAAGTTCGCATTCGACCTTCATCTGAGCGCAAAGCGCATTGGCAATGTCGATGTCGAAGCCGACGAGCTTGCCATCCGCGGTGATGGTGTTGAACGGCGGATAAGCGCCTTCGGTGGCGATCTTCAACTTTTCCTGTGCTTGCGCCGACATGGACCCGGCAGCCATCACCAGCATGGCAGCTGCTGCTGCCGATGCGATCCATCTTGAAATCTGCATTTCTTGTTCCCTTGGTTCCAACCACCTTGACGGTTGGGCACAACCAAGCACGGCCTACAAGGTCAGGCAAGCACAGTCTGATTTAATCGGCGATCAGCGTGCGACGCGGAAATGCTTGGACAGTTTCAGGCCCTGTGCCTGGTAGTGCGAGCCGAGATCAGTGCCGTAGAGCGCCTGCGGCCGCTTCAGCATGTGCTCGTAAACCAGCCGCCCGACGATCTGGCCGTGGTCGAGGATGAACGGCACTTCGTGGCTGCGCACTTCGAGCACCGCCCTGCTGCCGGTGCCGCCGGCCGCCGAATGGCCGAAGCCCGGATCGAAGAAACCGGCATAGTGAACACGGAATTCGCCAACCAGCGGATCGAAGGGCGTCATCTCGGCGGCGTAGAGCGGCGGCACATGCACCGCTTCCTGGCTGACGAGGATATAAAATTCGTCCGGATCGAGCACCAGTTCGCCGGCGCCGCTCTTGTAGAGCGGATCCCAGAAATCGACGACATCCTGTGCCGCGCGCTTGTCGACATCGACCAGGCCGGTGTGGTGCTTGCCGCGGTAGCCGACCAGCCCGTCCTTGTCGCCATCGAGGTCGATCGACAGCGCAATACCGCCGCCGGAAATATTCGGTGGCTCGGTGGCGACGAGCGTCTCGGCACGGTGCAATTCGTGCAGCTCGCTTTCCGACAAAAGCGCATTGCCGGTGCGGAACCTGATCTGAGACAGCCGCGAGCCGGCGCGGACAACGATCGGAAAGGTGCGCGGGCTGACTTCCAGATAGAGCGGGCCGTTGTAGCCGGCAGCGATCTTGTCGAACTCGTGGCCACGATCGGTCATCACGCGGGTGAAGATGTCGAGCCGTCCGGTCGAGCTCTTCGGGTTGGCGGAGGCGGAAATGCTTGCCGGAAGCGCCAGGCTCTCGAGCAGCGGCACGATATAGACGCAGCCCGTCTCCAGCACCGCACCATCAGCGAGATTGATTTCGTGCAGCTTCAGACGGTCGAGTTTTTCAGCAACCCTGTGGTTGGGGCCGGGAAGGAAGGAGGCGCGCACCCGCCAGGCCTTGTCGCCAAGCCTGAGGTCGAGGCTGGCCGGCTGGACCTGGTCGGCATCAAGCGCGCGCGGCGATTTCAGAGCGCCCGACTGGAACAGCGCGGAAATGTCCTGATCGGGAAGAATGCCTGTCTGCCGCAAAGTCTGGCTCCGCTCGAAGGCCGGGCGAGGTCTCGTTTTGTTGCAGGTCCTTGCCACGGAACCTGCTGGTACAACCTCTTAATCATGCCGGCAATTGACGCAAGCGCGGTGCAGGTCTAAAGGGTCATTATCCCGTGGTGATTTGGCCGGTCGGCTTGCAGCCACGTTAAACAAGTCGCTAAAGGACCGTCGGGCCGAAAGGCCGTATGGACCGGTTGCGACTTTCGCGGCCGGTTTTTTTGTGTTTGGACCATTTTTGGTGTTTGGAACAAGGTGATGACGAGCAACAAGCGCAACTGGAAGCCTCAGACCGCCCTCGTGCATGCAGGAACGCTGCGTTCCGGCTTCGGCGAAACCTCCGAGGCGATGTATCTCACGCAAGGCTATGTCTACGACACGGCGCAGGCGGCGGAAGCCCGCTTCAAGGGCGAGGAACCGGGCTTCATCTATTCGCGCTATGCCAATCCGACGGTCGACATGTTCGAGAAGCGCATGTGCGCGCTGGAAGGTGCCGAAGATGCCCGCGCCACCGCATCCGGCATGGCGGCGGTCACAGCGGCGTTGCTGTGCAGCGCCAAGGCCGGCGACCACATCGTGGCGGCGCGCGCGCTGTTCGGCTCCTGCCGCTGGGTGGTCGAAACGCTGGCGCCGAAATACGGCATCGAGGCGACGCTGGTCGACGGCACCGAAATCTCCAATTGGGAAAAGGCGGTCAGGCCCAACACAAAGCTGTTCTTCCTTGAAAGCCCGACCAATCCGACGCTGGAAGTCGTCGACATCGCAGCCGTCGCCTCACTTGCCAATTCGATCGGAGCGCGGCTGATCGTCGACAACGTCTTTGCCACGCCCTTACAGCAGAAGCCGTTGCAGCTCGGCGCCCATATCGTCGTCTATTCGGCGACCAAGCACATCGACGGCCAGGGGCGCTGTCTCGGCGGCGTCATCCTGTCGGACAAGAAGTGGATCGACGAGAACCTGCACGACTATTTCCGCCACACCGGTCCCAGCCTGTCGCCGTTCAATGCCTGGACGCTGCTGAAGGGCCTGGAAACGCTGCCGCTGCGCGTGCGCCAGCAGACGGAAAGTGCCGGCCGGATCGCGGACTTCCTCGCCGAGCAGCCGGAGATCGCCCGCGTCATCTATCCCGGCCGCGCCGATCACCCGCAAGCGGCGGTCGTCAAGAAGCAGATGTCGGGCGGCTCGACGCTGATCTGCCTCGACGTCAAGGGCGGCAAACAGGCGGCTTTCACCTTCCAGAACGCGCTCGATATCGTGCTGATCTCTAACAATCTCGGCGATGCCAAGAGCCTGATCACCCATCCGGCGACGACGACGCACAAGAATCTGAGCGATGAGGCGCGTGCCGAACTCGGCATCGGGCCAGGCACGCTCAGGCTGTCCGTCGGCCTGGAGGACACAGACGACCTGCTCGAAGACATCGAGCAGGCACTGAAAGCCGCCAGATAGGGATACGCGCCGAACAGCTTCGCTCGAATCGTCAGGCCAAGCGCGGTCAGGCGCCCGACGGGGTCTCTTCCAATTCCGCACCGGCGCTGGTGTGGATGGTCATCGTGTTGCCGCGCCAGTCGACGGCACCGCTGAGCCAGCCGCGCACCCAGATGGCGGGAAGCATCACGTCCCGCGCAACCATCGCCGGGATCATGCGCAGCGACAGGTGCCAGCCCTTGGCCGAGGCGAGAGCGCATTCCGGGAGATAGGCGACTACCAGCACGGCAACGGCGGTTGCCGACAGGCTGAAGCCGGCGCCTGCTGCAGCAACCAGCGCAAGCACCAGCGGTGGCGCCGCTCCGATCAGGATCTCGGGCGCGAAGAACAGGGGGAAGGTGACGCGGCGCAGGCGTGCCCAGCGGGCCTGACGCGACCAGATTTCGCCAAATGTGCGCAAACCGAGCGGCTGCTCGAAGGGCGAGGCGACGAGATTGACACGCAGTCCAAGCCCGTTGACCAGCTTGGTCGCGGCGGCATCCTCGGCAATCTCGGCGGCAAGCGCACGGATGCCGCCATTGGCGTCGAGCATGGGCTTGTTCCACAACATGCTCTTGCCCTGGGCGAAACCGAGGCCGAGCGCCTCGCCGGTATATTGCCAGCGCGCCTGCAGCGTGTTGAGGAAAGCGCATTCGACCTCCGCCCAGAACCCGTCCGGCCGCGAGCCGATCGGCGTCGAGCAGACAAGGCCAGTGTCCGGCCGCCATGCCGCCATCAGATACTGGACATAGTCCCTCGACATCAGGACGTTGGAATCGGCAAGGATGACCCAGCGGTGGCGCGCGGCCTCCCAGCCCTTCACGCAATTGTTGAGTTTCGGATTGCCGCTGATGCGGTCGTCGCCGACGAGCAGCCGGGCCGGCACGGCTGGAAAGCGGGCGATCGCGTCGGTGATCGGCCCGACCACCGGGTCATCGGCATGGGCGACGCAGAAGATGAGCTCATAGCGCGGCCAGTCGAGAGAGAAGGCGCGCTCGAGCGTTTCCTCGGCAAACGGTTCGACGCCGCGCGACGGCACGACGATCGACACCGGCGGCGCCTTGCCGGCTGCCGGCGTGATCCTGCCAGGCCGCTTCAGCTTCAACGAAGCGAGCAGGATGCTGGCGAGATTGACAAGAAGCAGAGCTGTGGAAAGCAAGGCGGCTGTGACTGTCAATTCCATCGATATCTGGTCACTCCAGAAAAAACCGGCCGCATGAAAGCCGTTTCAACAGTTCGACAGAATGCTGAGTCGCCCGGCCCTGCACACCATCATTGTCATGTGTCACTTAAATGACATTGTTCTTCGGCACCTGCGCGCAAAGCAGGCGGGCAGCGACGGGAAGCACCCCGTTGACCAAGCTGCGGAGAGCGTCGAGAGTTCCGTCTACATATTGTGGAGTAGTCTATGTACAGCGCCGTTACGCGCAACATCGAAGTACAGGTCAGGCCGTTCTATCTGGAAGATCGCTCCGACCCGTCGGAGAACCGCTATGTCTGGGGCTACCAGGTGACCATCGACAACCAGTCGGATGAATTCGTGCAGCTTCTGTCACGCTATTGGCACATCACCGACGGCACCGGCCGGGTCGAGGAAGTGCGCGGCGCCGGCGTTGTCGGCGACCAGCCCGAACTCAACCCCGGCGACAGTTATCAATACACGTCTGGGTGCCCGCTCTCAACGCCATCCGGCATCATGGTCGGCCACTACACGATGCGCAACAAGCGGGGCGAGACGTTCGATGTCGCCATCCCCGCCTTTTCGCTCGACCTGCCGGGCACGCGGCGCACCGTCAATTGACGCTCACTTGGGTTCCTCGCCCTCGCGAAGCGGAGGAGAGAGGGTGCCCCACTCCGTGGGGCGAGGAACCCAAACTCTGCGAAGGCGCCGCACTCGGTATTTGGCGATTCCTACTTCCATTGGAAGAATGCCAGCGGGCAGATAGGCAGCACTGACGCTCGTTATTGCGCGGCGGCAAACTCCGCCGGGTCGAAGTCATATTGCTTCGAACAGAATTCGCAGGCGACATGAATGCCGCCATCCTCGCTGCTGTCCCTGATCTCGTCGGCGGAGAAGCCTTCGAGAATGCCGCGGATCTTCTCCCTGGAGCATGAGCACTGGTCGGCAACCGGTACGCCGCCGAAGACGCGCACGCCGTGCTCGTGGAACAGCCGGTAAAGCAGCCGCTCGGCGCCGATCGTCGGGTCGATCAGTTCCGTAGGCTCGATGGTGCCAAGCAACGCCAGCAGTTCCTGCCAGGAATTGTCGGCCGGATCGTGGATCTCCTGGCGCGGATCGCCGTCGCCGCCTGGAAGATCGGGCACGCGCATGCGGTCCGGCGATTGCGGCAGGAACTGCGCCAGGATGCCACCGGCACGCCATTGCTCGCGGGCGCCGCCGACGCCGGGCGTCAACAGCTTGGCCACCGTGAGCCTGAGATCGGTCGGGATCTGTTCCGACTGCCGAAAATAGGTGCGCGCGGCCTCCTCCAGCGTCTCGCCGTCGAGCTGGACGATGCCCTGATAGCGCTGCGTGTGGGCGCCCTGGTCGATCGTCAGCGCCAGGACACCGCTGCCGAGCAGCGTCTGCTGCGAAGTTTCGCCGGCAGACGTCAGAGCCTCCAGCCGGTCGGCGTCGAAGCGCGCGTAGGCGCGTAGCGCATGCGGCGTGGAAAAATCCGCCACCAGCATATCGACCGGTCCGTCCGTGCGGGTCTGCAGGATGAACTTGCCTTCGAACTTGAGCGAGGTGCCGAGCAGCACCGTCAGCACGCAGGCTTCCGCCAGCAGGCGAGCGACCGGCTCGGGATAGTCATGACGGCTGAGGATCGCGTCGAGCATCGGCCCGAGCTGGACGGTGCGGCCGCGCACGTCGAGCGGGCCGACCTCGAAGGGCACGACATAATCGTCGCCGGCGTAGCCGAATTCGCCGAGTTTGGGTTGTTGTTCAGCCAATTGATGAGTTTCCAACATGACAAAGCTCCAGGGCGCGGCCATGCCGCCCTCCGGGGCGCATGCGTCGAAACGCGCTCGATTTGCGTGATGCGCCTGAGATAGGCACCACGCAGTGCCGGATCAAGGTGGCCCGGATCAAGCGCCCAGACACCAGGCCAAAACCGCCTTCTGGGCGTGGAGCCGGTTCTCGGCCTCGTCGAACACTACCGAATGCGGCCCGTCGATGACTTCGTCGGTGACCTCTTCGCCGCGATGCGCCGGCAGGCAGTGCATGAACAATGCGTCCGGCTTTGCCTTCGCCATCAGCGCCGCATTGACCTGGTAGGGTGAGAAGACATTGTGGCCGCGAGCACGGTGCTCCTGGCCCATCGACACCCAGCAGTCGGTGACGACGCAGTCGGCCTCGTGGACCGCCTCCTCGGGCGAGCGGGTGAAGTGCAACTTGCCACCATGCGCCGTCGACCAATCGACATGCTTCTGCGCCGGCTCGCTGCCTTCCGGCACGGCGACGTTGAGGTTGAAGCGGAACCGCGCCGAGGCCTCCAGCAGGGAATGCAGCACGTTGTTGCCGTCGCCGGTCCAGGCGATTGTCTTGCCGGCGACCGGACCGCGATGCTCCTCGAAGGTCATGATGTCGGCCATCAGTTGGCAGGGGTGGGTATCGTCGGTCAGCCCGTTGATGACGGGAACGGTGGCGTTCTCGGTCAGCTCCAGCAGCCGGTCATGCGATGTGGTTCGGATCATGATCGCATCGACATAGCGCGACAGCACCTTGGCCGTGTCGGCGATGGTTTCGGAGCGGCCGAGCTGCATCTCGGTGCCAGTCAGCATGATGGTCTCGCCGCCGAGCTGGCGCATGCCGACGTCGAAGGACACGCGCGTGCGCGTCGACGGTTTGTCGAAGATCATCGCCAGCACTTTGCCTTCGAGCGGTTTTGTCCGCTCGCCCGCCTTGAGCCTTGCCTTTCGCACCACGGCATCGTCCAGCATGAAGCGCAGATCGCCCTCGGAAACGGCGGAAAGATCAGTGAAATGGCGAAGGCTCATTTGGGGTCTTTCGACTGTTACTTCGCGGCAGCCGCGGCGATGGCATCGGCCAGGCCCCGGGCACCGGCACGGATGCGGTCGAGCGCCTCATGGATCTCGGCGTCGGTGACGGTGAGCGGCGGCAGCAGGCGAAGAACGTTGTCGCCGGCCGGAACCGCAAGCAGATGCTGGTCGCGCAACGCCATGTTCACCTTGGTGTTGGGTGCGGCGCATTTCAGGCCGAGCATCAGGCCGGTGCCCCTGATGTCTTCGATGATGTCAGGAAACTCGTCGGCGACGCCCGCCAGCCCCTGCTTCAGCAGCAACGCCTTGCGCTGGACCTCCTCCAGGAAGCCGTCTTCCAGCACCACGTCGAGCACGGCGTTGCCGACCGCCATCGCCAGCGGATTGCCGCCGAAAGTCGTGCCGTGCACGCCGGCGGTCATCCCGACGGCCGCCTCGTCGGTGGCGAGACAGGCGCCCATCGGGAAGCCGCCGCCGATGCCCTTGGCAACCGCCATGATGTCGGGCGTGACGCCAGCCCATTCATGCGCGAACAGTTTTCCGGTGCGGCCGATGCCGCACTGGACCTCATCGAAGATCAGGAGCAGGCCATGCTGTTCGCAGAGCTGCCTCAGCCGCTTCAGCGACTGCGTGGGCACCGGGCGGATGCCACCCTCGCCCTGCACCGGCTCGATCAGTATCGCGGCGGTCTCTGATGTGATCGCCTTTTCGGCGGCGTCGATGTCGTCGAAGCCGACCTGGTCGAAACCTTCGACCTTGGGTCCGAAGCCTTCCAGGTATTTATACTGGCCGCCGGCGGCGATGGTCGCCAGCGTGCGGCCATGAAAGGCGCCTTCGAAGCTGATAATGCGAAAGCGCTCGGGATGGCCCTTGACGAAGTGATAGCGCCGCGCCGTCTTGATGGCGCATTCCAGCGCCTCGGCGCCGGAATTGGTGAAGAACACCTTGTCGGCGAAGGTGGCGTCGACCAGCCGCTCGCCCAGACGGCTCTGCCCCGGAATCTCGTAGAGGTTGGAGACATGCCAGACCTTGGCCGCCTGCTCGGTGAGTGCCGAGACCAGATGCGGATGGCTATGGCCCAGCGAATTCACGGCGACGCCGCCGCCAAAATCGAGATATCGCTCGCCCTTGTCGGTGACCAGCCAAGTGCCTTCCCCATGGTCGAAGGCCAGGGGTGCGCGGGTAAAGGTCTCGAAAAGCGCCGAACCGCTCATTATATGCGTCTCCGGAACCGGAAAATCAAAAAGCCGCCAAAGCGGCGGCCTTGCGGCTTATCGTGTTTTTCGGCCATGAAGTCAACGAAAAGGTCGCGCAAGGACGCGCGGCAAGCTCTCCAGCGAGACGCCGGCTCATCAGCGACCGGGCAAGTTGGGGAAAACCGAAAAAACTGATTCGTGTTGGCCCTCAGACTCTTGTCACTGAGTCAGCGCATAAGGTAATTGTAGTCGAGAAATAACTAGATTTCGTGCGGCGGACCTAATCACCCGATATATGTGGTGTCTGCCCGGCGGAAGCCGGATCGTGGAAGGATTCCGATCGCCGCACATTTCAGCAGGAGCGCGGTCTCATGAATTGGACTGACGAGCGGGTCGAACTTCTTAGAAAATTGTGGTCGGAGGGACTGAGCGCCAGCCAGATCGCCGCACAGCTCGGGGGCGTCAGCCGCAATGCCGTCATCGGCAAGGTGCATCGGCTGAAACTGTCGGGCCGCGGACGCTCGACCGCCACGCCGGCACGCCAGAAGAAGAGCGTGCAAGGATCGAGCGTCCAGAAATCGGTGTCGCGGGCGGCAAGCACCGCGCGGCATATCACCACGTCGATCGGCGCGACCGCGCTGCAGGCGCAATTCGACACCGTACCGGTGGCGCGTCATTACGTCCGTCCGGTCGAGAACGTCGTCGTGCCGATCTCGCGGCATTTGCAACTCGTCGAGTTGACCGAGCGGACATGCAAATGGCCGAATGGCGATCCGCTTTCGGAAGAGTTCCATTTCTGCGGCAACGACGCGGCCGAAACCGGACCCTATTGCAAGTACCACGCTCGCATTGCGTTTCAGCCCGCTTCGGAGCGGCGGCGCAGTCGCTGAATAGCGAATAGCCTTTGCGAAAGGCGCAAGTCGTTTCTTGCCCTATTCCCTATTCGCTTTCTTCACAGCCAGCCGCTCTTGCGGAAGCGCCAGTAGAGAACCGAGCAGACCAAAATAATCGCTCCCAGAACGACCGGGTAGCCATATTCCATCCTAAGTTCCGGCATGTCGTTGAAGTTCATGCCGTAGATGCCTGCGAGCGCCGTCGGCACCGCCAGGATTGCAGCCCATGAGGCGAGCTTCTTGGTGATCGCCGTTTCCTGGCTCTGGCCAACCAGGAGGCTCGCCTCGAAGGCAAATGCGAGCACCTCCCGCAAGCTGTCGATCTTCTCCTGGACGGTGCGGATGTGGTCGGTGACGTCGCGGAACAGCGGGTGCATGGCCGCATGGATCTGCGGCAGGTCGGCGCTGGTCAGCCGGCGGCAGACTTCCACCAGCGGCAGCGCGGCGTTGCGCAGGCGCAAGAGATCGCGGCGCAGCATGTAGAGCCGCTCTATGTCGGAGCCGGTCATCGGCTTCAGCAGGACCCTGTCCTCGATCGCCTCGACCTCGTCCTCGATCTGCTCGAGCACCGGCATGTAGTTGTCGACGATGAAATCGAGAATGGCATAGAGGACGAAATCCTCGCCCTTGGCTAGCGAATGCGGGCAGCTTTCCCAATGCTGGCGAACGACGGCATAAGAAGTCGAGGGACCGTGCCTGACGCTGACGATGTAGCCGGCGCCGACGAACAGATGCGTCTCGCCGAAGGTGACGCGCCTGTCGATCAGTTGAGCCGTGCGGGCAACGATGAACAACGCATCGCCATATTGCTCGATCTTCGGCCGCTGATGCGGATGCTCGGCGTCCTCGATCGCCAGATCGTGCAGGTGGAATTGCGCCTGGACGCGAAGCAACAGGTTGCGGTCCGGCTCGAGCAGGCCGATCCAGACGACATGGCCTGGCTTCTTGGCCCATTCGCCAGCTTCCTCGATCGGAATGTCGGCGACACGCCGGCCGGCGGTATAGACGCTGGAAGCGACGATGGCCGCTGTCGGCGGGGCCGGCGTCAGGTTCCGAACGGTTTCCATCGCTACCTCCTGGAGGCATGGCCTCGGGTCAGGATCAGGAACGTTCGGTAAAGCTTAGCCTAAATCAGCAATGGGTTCGAGAGGCAGCCGTTCACTTCGCCGGTAGCGTTACGGGAAGCACAATCTTGTCTGTCTTGTCGCCCTTCGGCCGCTCGGCCGGCATCTGGTCGCCGGTGACGATGTAGTAGATCGTCTCGGCGATATTGGTGGCGTGATCGCCGATCCGCTCGATATTCTTGGCGCAAAACAGCAGGTGCGTGCAAGGCGTGATGTTGCGCGGATCTTCCATCATGTACGTCAGCAACTCGCGAAACAGCGAGGTGTACACGGCGTCGATCTGATCATCGCGATCACGCACCAAGCCGATCTTTTCCACCGAGCGCGACGCGTAGACGTCGAGCACTTCCTTGAGCTGCGTCAACGCCAGGTCGGCCAAGGCCTCAATGCCGCGGAACAGGCTGGTCGGCTGGCGCCCTTCTATGACGGCAACCACGCGCTTGGCGACATTCTTGCCGAGGTCGCCGACCCGTTCGAGGTCCGCCGAGATGCGGATCGCGCCGACGATCTCGCGCAAATCCGTCGCCATCGGCTGGCGCTTGGCGATGATGATGATCGCCTTGTCGTCGATCTCGCGCTGCCCTTCGTCCAGAACGGCATCGTCACGGATGACTTTCTGGGCAAGACCGGGGTCGGCGTTGACCAGGGCCGCGATCGCCTGTTCGACCATGCGTTCGGCATGCCCGCCCATCGCGGCGATGCGCTTCGACAGATATTTCAGCTCCTCGTCATAGGCGCTGACGATGTGCACGGACTGCATAGAGATGCCTTCCCGGGGTCTTCTGGTCCGAGTCGTTTCCTCGAATCCCCGCTGATACGCTAGCCGGATGACAGAAAAAAGAAACCGTTAGAGCGACGTGCGTCCACTTGGAGACAGAGTACGCCCTAAGTCCCTTATCCACGCATCCGGCTGTCCTAAAATCTTCCGGTTTTCGGCCGACGCGTTCTTAGGTAGTGAGGCGTCAGTGCGCCGGCAAATGCACCGTGAAAGCTGCGCCCTTGCCGACCTCCGACTTGATTGAGAGCCTGGCGTTGTGGCGCGTCAGGATATGCTTGACGATGGACAGGCCAAGCCCGGTGCCTTTCTGGGTCCGGCTGTTTTCGACATCGACGCGGTAGAAGCGTTCGGTGATGCGCGGGATGTGCTCCTCGGGAATGCCGGGACCGAAGTCCCGGATGGTGACGTCGATGCCCGGTTCGGGACCGTCGTTGCTATGAGAAATCGTCACCACGACACGTCCACCCGACTGTCCGTATTTGCAGGCGTTTTCCAGCAGATTCTCGAAAACCTGGAAAAGTTCATCGCGATCCCCCGGCACATTGAGCGGCCCTTCCGCGAAATCCCGCTCTATGGCAACACCGTTCTGCCTGGCAAGCGGCCCCAGCGAATCGATGACGCTGTCGAGGGTCTGGCGGAGATCGACCTCAGTTCCCGGCTTCAGATAAGGTTTCATTTCCAGTCGCGACAGCGACAGCAGGTCGTCGATCAGGCGCGCCATGCGGCCGGTCTGGTTCTGCATGATCTGCAGGAACTGCTCGCGCGCCGCCGGGTCGTTGCGGGCCGGGCCGCGCAGCGTCTCGATGAAACCGGAGATCGAGGCGAGCGGGGTGCGCAATTCATGGCTGGCATTGGCGATGAAGTCGGCCCGCATCCGGTCGATGCGGCGTGCCTCGCTCTGGTCCTTGAAGACCAGCACATAGAAGTCGGTACCGTGACCGACCGAAGACGCACTCACCCGGTAGGCCCGTTCGACCGGCAGCTTTTCGGTATAGTCAACGACATCCGAAGCGGCGGCGCCCGATAAAATACTGTCCAGCAAGGCCTGCATCTCGGGCGCCCGGAATTTCAGCGACAGCGACATGCCCGGTGCGATGCCACCGAAGGCGGCGAAGGCGGCGGCGTTGGCATGGACGATCGTGGCGGTGCGATCGAAGATGATCAGCGGATCGGCAACGGCGGCCGCCAGATATTCTCCCGACAGCTGTTGTAGCCCGCCCGCCTCGATCGCCGCGGCATCCTCCGCGGGCTGGCGCGCAACGCCGGCCGGCAGCATCGCGGCGGCAAACAGCAGCACGGCACATGCCAGCAGCACCACGTAGCCGGTCATGTCTGCGAAACCATAGACCGTCAGGACCGCGACGATGCCGGCCGCCAGCAGCCAGCGGCTGTTCCACAACCGAGTGGCGACCAGTTGCGCCGTGCTTCGCTGTTCTGTGCCGCCCATGTCAGCCATTCGCGCGCACTCCTCCACCCGGTCCGGCCGGGTGCAAACTTCCCGCTGGACCGGCCTAGAGCGCCGTGCGTCCAATTGGACGCACAGTGGACGCCCTACCACTGTTAATCTGCTGCATCGTTCGTTCCGAAAACGATTCCGATTTTCAGGCCGATGCAGTAAGGCTCCCAATAGCATGAGTCCGGAAACTGGAAAGGTTCGTCTCGATGAAAAACCCCAAGGAAGATGCCGCCGCGCCCGTTCCAGGTCCGCTGAAGATCCGCATCGACGGCAAGGAGCGCGAGTTCGACATCGAGGATCCAAAGCTTCCGGACTGGGTCGAAGACAACAAGCTGAGCGCCGGCGGCTACCCCTACGACAAGAAAATGAAAAGCGACGAGTATGACGAGACGCTCGAGCGGCTGCAGATCGAGCTGGTCAAGGCGCAGGCATGGCTGCAATCGACGGGCAAGCGGGTGATGTCGCTGTTCGAAGGACGCGATGCCGCAGGCAAGGGCGGCACGATCTTCGCGCTGCGCCAGTACATGAACCCCAGGACAGCGCGCAACGTAGCGCTGACCAAGCCTAGCCCAACCGAACTCGGGCAATGGTATTTTCAGCGCTATGTCGCGCACTTCCCGACATCCGGCGAGTTCGTCACCTTCGACCGCTCCTGGTATAATCGCGCCGGCGTCGAGCCGGTCATGAGCTTCTGCACGCCGGAGCAGCACGAGAAATTCCTGGACGAGACGCCGTATTTTGAACGGATGATCTGCAACGAGGGCATCCATTTCTTCAAGTTCTGGCTAAACATCGGTCGGGAAACACAGCTTGAGCGATTTCACGATCGCCGCTGGAGTCCTTTGAAGAGCTGGAAATTCTCGCCGATCGACATTGCCGGCATCACCAAATGGGACGACTACACCAAGGCGCGCGATGTCATGTTCGAACGCACGCACGAGGAATTCGCGCCCTGGATCATCGTGCGTGCCAACGACAAGCGGCGCGCGCGACTTGCCATCATCCGGCGCATCCTGTTGTCGCTTCCCTATGATGGCCGCGATCTCGACGCCATCGGCAAGGAAGACAAGAAGATCATCGGGGAAGGGCCTTCGTTCCTGGGAATACAGGCCTGAAGCAGTGCCGCGCGCCCCAAGGACCCGCGGCCCCAATGCAGATGTTACAGTAAATATGCCCGAATACATATAAATCCCCCCCCCCCGCAAAACCCAGCAGCCCCCCCAGCCGGGGTTAGTACAGCAAAACCAGCTGAAAAAGC